>JANOIV010000252.1:0-16514 GCA_031407875.1 Desulfobulbaceae bacterium
CGCCAACGCCCTGATCCTCGATGAACCGACCAACCACCTGGACCTGGAATCGATCACCGCCCTCAACAACGGCCTGCAGGCCTTCAGCGAGATCATCCTGTTCTCCTCGCACGACCACACCCTGGTCCAGACCGTGGCCAACCGAATCATCGAGATCCTGCCAGGCGGCGGGGTTATCGATAAGATGCTGCCCTACGACGATTATCTCCTCGATCCGGAGATCCAGGCGATGCGTGAGGCGCTGGGCACGAAAAAGGGCTGATCGACGGAAATCGAAATCGAAATCGGGAATGAAATCGAAATCGCTCACAGCAACTTGAAGACGGCGGAGGGGGAAAGCTATAGCCTTCGCTAAAAAATTCCAAGCAAGATGAAAATGCCGGGAACAACAAAGATTCGATAGCGATGGCGATTTCGATTTCGATTCCGATGAATCCAAGACCAACGAACTGAATAGTTATAAAAATCCCTTGCTTCCCCCTCAATGAGCCATTAGTCTGGACCGGCATTTCGGTTTCTGCGAGGGGAAAGGATCCGCCCGCGCCTCCTCTCCCCGTTTCATCACTCCCACACCAGCCAATGGAGGCATCCGCATGACTTTTCGTTCCCTGATTACCGTCTTCACCCTGATCTTTTGCCTGAGTATAGCGGCCGGTCCAACCCCCGCCAGGAGCGAGCCGACCAATCTTCTCTCCCTGCAGGAAGGTTGCCTGCCGGTGATCGTTCCCGCGACCTACGGCGGCTGGGACGCCCGTAATCTGCTCGACGACAGCCCGACCAGCGGCTGGGCCAACGAGACCGGCAATATCAAAAATAACGTCTTTGTCTTTGAGCTGGCCGCCAACGCGAAGTTGGAATCCTTCGAATTCGACACTGTCAACGTCGATTCCGAAGGTGCCGCGGCAAAAGACATCCTGGTCGAGATATCCAGCCTATCGGCTTCCGCCGGATTCACCAAGGTTCTGCAGGCAAGTCTTGCTAACATCACCGACCGGCAGAAATTCAAGGCCGAAAAAGCCCTCCCCGGCCACTGGCTGCGCCTGACCATCCTGACAAACTACGGCAATTCCGAATATACTGAACTCTTCGGTTTCCGGGGCTATGGCGACAGACCGGAGCCTGGCGAATCGCCCGCCATCTCCGGAACCTATTCGACCGACTACGCCGACTTCCATGTCCGTCAACAGGGCACTGCGCTGGCCGGTTGCTATGAATACAACGATGGTCTGTTGAGCGGGGCCATCGAGGGAAGGATTATGAAGATCACTTGGCAGGAAGGTCCGGAAAAGAAGGGACCGGCGATAATGGTCTTTTCTTCGGACGGCAAATCCTTCAAGGGCTTCTGGTGGCATGAGAAGGCCGAAGGTGCGCCTGCCGGCACATGGGATGGCAGCAAGACTTCGGACACCGTCGGCAGCTGCCCGCACTGGTCCGGATCTCTTGGCGGCGAACTGCAAAAACAGCTACAGATCACCGGAAGAGCAAGAATTTACGGCATCCGCTTCGCGCTTGACTCCGCCGTCATTCAATCGGAATCCTACCCGATCCTCGTGGAAATCGCCGACGTCCTCAAGGCCGATGCCGCCCTTCGCCTGGCCATTGAAGGACATACCGACGCCACCGGGGCAGCCGATCACAATCAGACCCTTTCCGAACAGCGGGCAGCCTCGGTCAAGACCTCTCTCGTTAAAAAAGGTGTCGATGAAGGCCGTCTGACCACCGCCGGCTTCGGCCCCGCAAAACCCGTCGCCGACAATGACAGCGAACTCGGCCGGGCCCAGAACCGGAGGGTCGAACTCGTTCGCCAGTGATTTTTGCAATTCGGGATGCGCGGCCACTTGCCAAAGATGATTTTGGCAAGTATACTTTCCTTAAAGGTGATTTATAGGCAGTATAATTTCCTTACACTGAGAGATTAGGAAATGGCAAAGGACTCGCTGGCCGACAAGGCCCTTTCTCCCGTGGCACTTGACCTGCTGGCGCAGTTGGGACAAGGCATCAGAATTGCCCGCAGCCGACGCGGCATCCGCCAGGAAGATCTGGCGAAACGGGCATCGATGTCTCGGGTCCGGCTGCGAAAGCTGGAAAAGGGTGATCCGAGCGTGGGTCTCGGGGCCCTGGTGCAGATCCTGGAGACTCTCGGCCTCCTGGAGCAGTTTTCTCATATTGCCGATCCGGGCGCGGACGACCTGGGAATAGCCCTCGAGGCACGGCAGCGCAAAGGCCGGGTCGACCGCAAGACGCGAAAAGAAGATCTCGACTTTTAGCCCCTTGGAAAAATTAGTTGCTCGTTATTTGCGAAGAATTTTTCGTGAAGGGACGTATCCCGTTGAGCGGGGTTAAAGGGCTGAATCATGCCGGCTGACCGCACCTACGTCTACATCCACCTGCCCGCCGTCGGGCAGTTCGTCCCCGCCGGCATCCTCGACATCAGCCAGGACGCCAGTGGCGTGCTCTCCGAATTTCGTTACGGCCACCGCTATCTGGAGCGTACGGATGCAATCCCGCTCGACCCACTGCAACTCCCCCTCACCAACCAGAACTTTCAGACCACTGGACTTTTCGGGGCCTTCCGGGATGCCAGCCCCGACAGTTGGGGACGACACCTGCTGGATCGGGCCGCCGAAGAATACGAAGTCAGACCGACGGAATTCGACTATCTCACCGTCCTCGACCAGGACAGTCGCATCGGCGCCCTGGCCTTCGGCCCGGATCTGCAAGGCCCCCGCCCTCATACACCCCCCTGGCGACCGGAGACCGTTGACGGCGATCGCCTCGACCTGGCCGGCATGCTCGAGGCCGTCGATGCAATCCTCAGTGCCGAAAAGCTGCCCCCTGAGTTCCGCCGTTTTCTGTTGCGGGGCTCATCCGTCGGCGGGGCGAAACCCAAGGCCGCGGTCGACTATGAGGGTCGTTTCTGGATCGCCAAATTCTCCGAGACTCTCGACAACTGGCCAACCTGCCGGGCCGAAATGGCAGCCATGCACCTGGCCAAGAGATGCGCTATCCGGGTGCCCCCCTGCCGGGTTATCTCTATCAGGGGCCGTGATGTCTTTCTCATCGAGCGCTTTGACCGGTATGGCGAGCATGCCCATCCCCTGCGTCAGCACTTCGTCTCGGCCATGACCCTTATCGGCTCACAGGATATAACGAAGGGCAGCTACGGCGACATCGCCCGCGCCATACGCAGATTCGGCCCGACCGACAGCCTGGAAGGAGATCTCACGGAATTGTTCCGGCGCATGGTCTTTAACATCCTCTGCAACAACTCCGACGATCACCTCAGAAACCATGGCTTCCTCTTTGATTTGCCATCCCGGATGTGGCGACTGTCGCCGGTCTATGACCTTGTGCCCCAACCGCAATGGGAGAAAGACGAAAAGAGCCACCTGATCCTTGGGGTGGGCCAACAGGGCGCCCTCGCTACGCTTGACAATGCCCTGTCGCGCACAGCAGACTTCGGCTTGAAACGAGAGGCGGCAGAAAAGATTGTTCTGGAGATGACCGGGACAGTCAGGAACTACTGGCAGGAGGAACATGAGAAAGCCGGAGTTCCGGAGGACAAACTGCAGGCCCTGCGCCGCTCGTATAGGGTGGCCGAGGTTCTTTGAAAAAGCGACAAGACAAGCAGACGAGCAAAGGCTGTCTATTCAAGCCAAGACAGTCTTCCGGTCGCAAAATATAAGATCCGGCTATTCGTTTCCCCCCTATCCTCCTATTCCCCGGTATTGTGACGATATCATTGCGTATCCTTACAGCTTTGCTGGTCCTGAGAGATTGCTTTTTTCCCGGCACGCTTTTCTCTTGTCAATCTTTCGTGCCGGTTGTAGATATCAATACATGCTCTAACCATATGTTTGGCATCGTTTTCTAAAGAGCGTTTTCAGTGGATCTGGGGCATGGGGGAAAACCAAGAAAGAGTATTATCTTTTTGTAGAACACCACGACTGGTATGATAACCAGGACTGCAGAATAACTTATTAGGCATAGAAAAAAAATGAACGTTTTCCCTCCCGAGCATCTCTACAAATTAACCCACCGTCTTGAATTCCGGCCACATAATACTTAGTTTTAACAAACCAAGTCACCGGATAAACCGATGATTTCAAAGATAGAATAATTGATGTCGGGAGGTAGACGGATATGAAATAACCAAACTCGACCGAGAGGATTCTCCTGAGTTTCTTATTTGCATTACTCCTATTGACTGGATTCAGCGGCATAGCTGCCGGAAAGTCACCGGTGAATGATGTAGCCATAAAGGGATATGATAGCGTCGCATATTTCCAACCCGGTAAGGCCCTAAAAGGCAACGAGGCATTTACCTTCCAGTGGCATAACCTGACCTGGTATTTCCTCACCAAAGAGAATAAGGCTCTGTTTGCGACCAGTCCGGAGAAATACGCCCCGCAATACGACGGTAATTGTGCCTGGGCCATGACGGAGGCACGGAAAGCGCCGCTACCGATCCGGAAGCATGGAAGATCGTTAACGGGAAGCTTTATCTGAATTGCAACATGTCAGCGTATGAAAAATGGAGCAAAGATATTCCTGGTAACATCAAAAAGTCCGATACGAACTGGTTAAAATATAGCAGCGGAAATTGATCGCATGACTTCCCTCAGGGTATTTCGGTATACGGTGCAGAGTGACAAGGGGTCTACAAGAGGTCAGATCCGCTCTTGACTCTTTTGGAAAGTTCATGGGGAATCAAGATTTCTTTTAACAAGAAAATGCATCGGATAAAGTGGTGATTCTGACGTTATCCTGTCTGCCGGGTAACTTTTCAGTTCGTTGGCATTGGATTCATCGGTATCGAATCCTTGCTGATTCCGGCATTTTCATCTTGCTTGGAATTTTTTCCGAACGCTAGAGCTTTTCCCCTCCGCCGTCTTGTCGTTGCAGTGGGCGATTTCGATAACGATCCCGATTTCGATTATTCGTCGAAATTGGGGGATGAATAGTTAGTCTGCCGGGTATATTCGGGGAAAAGTGATGGATATTAAGGATAAGGTCGTTCTTATAACCGGCGGATCAAGCGGGATAGGCAAGGAAACAGCCATCCATTTGAGCAGACTTGGCGCAAAGGCGATCCTGATTGGCCGTTCCAATGACCGATTGCTGCAGGTTCAAAAGCCATCAAGGACATTACACTTGAATCTCCCCTTATTGTTCAGTGCGATATTACCATTGAGGAAGATGTTTCCCGCATGGCCGCTCTTGTAAGAAAAAACTCCAACCATGTTGATGTGCTTATAAACAGTGCAGGTCTTGGCAGATATCGCCCTTCGGAAATGATTTCTAATCAAGAAATGCGGCAGCATTTTGAAGTGAACTTTTATGGGACATATTATTGCATCAAGGCCCTGCTGCCCTTAATGAAACCGCAGAACGCCGGATATATCCTCAATATCGGGTCAATATTCGCAAAATACGCCTCCTTTCCCGAGGTGAGTGTCTATGCCGCTTCTAAATTTGCCTTGCGGGGTTTTAGCGACGGACTTCGCAGAGAATTAAAGCCGTACGGCATTGGCGTGGGGCTCCTGATGCCAGGAGTTGTGAACACGCCCTTTCAGGACAAAAAAGCGGCAGGGGAGCGAAAAGCGCCTGCCTTTCTGATGCTGGAAGCCTCCGATGTTGCCAAGGTAATAGAAACAATGATCCAGCGCCAAAAGAAAAGCCTAACTCTGCCACGATGGGCAATCCCATTTTTTTGGCTGAGATCTCTTTTTGAATGGTAAATCGCCAGAGCAACGATCTGATCCCGACAGACCCTGCCAAACACAAAGCTGCCGGGGAACATATCAATGCGTCGCCGTTCCTCCTAGAGCTCTGTATTTCGTGTACAGATCATGAATCCTGGTGCGCATATCACTGAGTTGTTTTGAGTCGGAATTCGAGACCCAACGCGGTTCACTGATCGAATAGATAGAATTCTCCAACTCATCGATATTGTTCTCTATCGCTTTACACCAGGTACCTGTACAGATTGCATCTACTTCTTTTGCCTCACTGATTTCATGGTCGAGAATATCCAGCGATATACTCAGATTCTTCATGAAATCACTATGTATCAGCTGAAACGATTCAACCATTTCTGTCTGCTTTTTCATACTCAACCTCCTTTTATGGAAAGTACGGGTGAGATGTTCGTGCCGCTTACAACAGCTTTGGTCTCAGACGGCTTTGACGAAATACAAATATTCCGCCCTCGTGTACACTCACAAAAGCGCACATCTCACCAGAATGCCTCTGTCTTGTCTTTGCCACCACGATTTGTATCCAAGGGTGGTTTGACAATGAATACAATAATCATTCCATTTGACCATGCATGTCCTTTCCGCAAGGCCACATGGTAACAGATTGTTTTGTCGATCCCTTGCGGGGGGTTAAAGTTGGTAAAAATAATATTCGCCGCAGAAGACACAACAGACAGGTCGCCTGCCTGTCTGTTGTGTTGAAGGAGGCAGTTATTGGTAATCTTCCCGAGTCAAGGCAATTTCCATATCGATCATCTCTTTGGCTCTCTCAAGGGCGCGTTTATCGTTGTCGCCACCCATGGAGACGTGCTTATCGTGTCCTGAGGGATCGGTAATATCAAAGGAAAAATTTGAGCACATATTGTTCTCGGGATTTACGGCAATGGTCCAGCCGTTATAGGTGTCTGTGATGATATTCTGCATGTTGGCTCTCCTTTGTTTCCAGTTTATGGGGCAATTCCCCTACAGGGAAACTATAAGGCGGAAGACGGCGGGTATCAATGAGCACAAGGTTGACAAACACCGCCTTCTCCTCTATAAACGAAAGTATCGCTAGGGGTGCATTTTTTTGCTGAGAGGAATCTTCCAACCCTATGAACCTGATCCGGATAATACCGGCGAAGGGAAGCGGCAAAGACGACGATCTCTGGATTTCCTCCAGTTTTCCGGCCATTAAGCCGCTTGCCCTTCCGAGAAGGACAAGCGGCTTTTTTTATGGGGATGACTGGCATGGATATTCTCATCAACGGCCAACCGCAGACCTGCCCAACCTGTACCATCGCCGAGCTGATGGCAGGCAGGAGGCTGTCCGTCGAGGCACTGGTGGTGGAGCTGAACGGGACAATCATCAGGCAGGGGCAATGGCCGACAATCCAGCTCAAGGACCACGATGCGCTTGAGCTGCTCAGTTTTGTGGGAGGAGGTTGAATCATGACGGAAGATCTGCTGCGCTTAGGGAATGTGACCTTCAGCAATCGCTTGTTTACCGGCACCGGCAAGTTCGCGGCCAATACCCTGATCCCGAAAATGCTTGCTGCCAGCGGTTCCCAGATGATTACCGTGGCCCTGCGCCGGATTGACAGCACGGCCCGCTCGGAAAACATCCTGGCCTATATCCCAAAAGGTGTGACTCTACTGCCCAATACCTCGGGAGCACGTACGGCCGAACAGGCGGTGCGGATCGCCCGGATCGCCCGTGAGGCGGGCTGCGGTGATTTCATCAAGATCGAGGTGATCACCGATATGAAATACCTGATGCCCGATAACATCGAGACCCTCAGGGCCACCGAGATCCTCGCCAAAGAGGGCTTTATCGTCCTACCCTATGTCCTCCCCGACCTGCCACTTGCTAAACGGCTGGAATCGGCCGGTGCGGCGGCGGTGATGCCGCTCGGCGCCCCCATCGGCTCCAATCGCGGCCTGGAAACCAGCTCCCTGATTGTCCTGCTGATCGAGAACTGCAGGGTTCCGGTGATCGTCGATGCCGGGATCGGCCGGCCCTCCCAGGCCGCGGCGGCCATGGAGATGGGGGCGGATGCGGTGCTCGTCAACACCGCCATTGCCACGGCCAGCGACCCAGAGGCCATGGGCGCAGCCTTTAGTCTTGCGGTCCGGGCCGGCAGGGCCGCCTACCTTGCCGAACTTGCCGAGCCATCGACTGCGGCCAGGGCCTCATCGCCCTTGACCGGTTTTCTTCATGAAAATGGATCCGGATTATAGATTCCAACTCCGAGGGTGACTGCCATGTCCTTTTATTCGATCATCGAGCAGTACAGGGACTTCGATTTCCCCCGATTTTTTGCCGGAGTCACCGGGGAAATGGTGGAACGCAGCCTGATCGGGGAGAGACTCAGTCCCACCGATTTCCTTGTCCTGCTCAGTCCGAAGGCAGGCGAATACCTTGAGGCGATGGCCCAGAAGGCCCAGCGGCTGACGGTCCAGTATTTCGGCAGGACCATCCAGCTCTTTATCCCCCTCTACCTTTCCAACCACTGTGCCAACCAGTGTGCCTACTGCGGTTTCAACCGGCAGAACGCTATCCATCGGCGCAAGCTCAGCCTCACTGAAATCGAGGCCGAGGCCCTGGCCATCGCCCGAACCGGCATGCAGCATGTGCTGTTTCTCACCGGCGAATCGCCAATCCACACACCGATGGACTATCTGACCCGGGCCGCCGCATGTCTCAAAGACCATTTTGCCTCGGTTGCAATCGAAATCTTCCCGCTTGATACGGCCGATTACCGCCGACTGCGAGAGGCCGGCGTCGACGGCATGACCCTGTTCCAGGAGACCTACAACGAAGACGTGTACGCCCGAGTGCATCTGGCCGGCCGAAAAACCGATTATCGCTACCGCCTGGATGCGCCGGAACGAGGGGCCGGGGCAGGCTTGCGCATGGTCAACATCGGCGCGCTGCTCGGCCTGAGCGAACCGCGCCGGGACGTATTTTTTACCGGTCTCCATGGACGTTATCTGGAAGACACCTATCTGGACACCGAGGTCTCGATTTCCCTGCCGCGTTTCAACGAGGCGGCAGGCCGATTCCAGCCCGATTATCTGGTCGACGACCTATCTTTTGTCCAGTTCATGACCGCCCTGCGCCTGTTTTCGCCACGGGCCGGGATTACCATTTCCACCCGGGAGAATGCCCGGTTCAGAGATCGGCTTTTGCACCTGGGTGCCACCCGCTGTTCGGCGGGTTCCAGCACCGGAGTCGGTGGTTACACGGAGAGCGCGGTGGCGCAGAGTCCACAATTTGAAATCACCGACAACCGGACGGTCGACGAGGTGGTGGCCGCCATCGTCGCCCACGGCTATCAGCCGGTCTTTAAAGACTGGGACATGATCATATGAAGATCGGCATCGCCGGGGTGGGCGGCATCGGCTCCAACGTTGCGGTCAACCTGGTGCGCAGCGGTGTTTCTTCCTTGAAAATCATCGACTTTGACCTAGTTGAACCGGCCAATCTCAACCGCCAGTTCTATTTTTGCGATCAGGTCGGACGTCTCAAAGTGGAAATGCTGGCGGAAAACCTGCGCCGCATCAGGGCGGATGTCAGGATCGAGACCGTGGCGGTCCGACTGGATGCGACAAATTGCCAGGCGCTCTTCGCCGATTGCCAGCTGATTGTCGAAGGCCTCGACCACCGGACGGACAAGAAAATGCTGCTGGAGACCCTGGCCGGTGAGGAACTGCTCATCGTTTCGGCCTGCGGTATTGCCGGTCACGACCTGACAGGTATCCGGGTGCAGCGGCTTGGCAACTGCTTTGTGGTTGGCGACTTTGTCACCGACTGCGCCTCAGCGCTCCTCTTTGCCCACAAGGTTCTCGCCGTGGCGGGCCATATGACCGATATCATCCTCAGCCAAGGTGGCTATTATGACCGATAACAGCGCGCGAAGACCAACGCTGCCGCCCGGCATCTACGGGATCACCGCCGAAAAGTATTCCCGCGGTCGCAGCACTATCGAGGTGGTACGGGCCATGATTGCCGGCGGCATCAGGATCATCCAGTACCGGGAGAAACGCCCGGCGAAAAGTTTTGCCGTGATGCTTGCGGAATGCCGGCAGATCCGCCAACTCACCCGCGAGGCCGGCGTCCTGCTGATTATCAACGACTATGCCGATATCGCCCGGCTGGTCGACGCCGATGGCGTCCATGTCGGTCAGGACGACCTGCCGGTGGTGGCGGTCCGCGAGCTGATCGGCCCCGGTAAGATCATCGGTCTCTCGACCCACAGCCCGGAACAGGCCGCGGCCGCTGTTCCAGCCGGGGCGGATTATATCGGCGTCGGTCCGATCTTTGCCACCACCACCAAAGACGATGTCTGCGCCCCGGTCGGTCTGGCCTATCTTGATCATGTCGTGCGCTCCTGCCCCCTGCCCTTTGTCGCCATCGGCGGCATCAAGGAGCATAACATCGAACAGGTTGTCGGCCGCGGCGCCAGGACGGTCTGTCTGGTCACCGAGATCGTCGGGGCTGAAGACATTGCCGCTACAGTCCGCAGGCTGCAGGCTGCTCTGCAGGGCCCCCGTTGACCCTTTTTTTCGATCTTCAATACGCCTGTTAAAGCAGTCCATTTTCAAACAACCTGACCAATCGACGAATATTTCGAGGCATTTAACTCCCTAGGAGGACTTTCCCATGGCCTTTACCACCCAGATGGCGGCCGCCCGACAGGGCATTGTCACCAAACAGATGCAGCAGGTTCTTGCCGACGAGGCAATTCATCAGGACGACCTCCTCAGCCGGGTTGCTGCGGGTCGGATCGCCATTCCCGCCAACCGCAATCACCCTAATCTCGTTGCCAAGGGGATAGGCGCAGGTCTGAGCACCAAGATCAATGTCAATCTCGGGGTCTCCGAAGATTGCTGCAATGTCGAGGCGGAACTCGACAAGGTCCGTCGTTCGATCGAACTCAAGGCGGACGCGATCATGGATCTCAGCACCTTCGGGGATACGCGGAAATTCCGGCAACGGACCGTTGCCCTCAGCCCGGTGATGATCGGCACGGTGCCGATCTACGATGCGGTGGCCCGCTATGGCAAGGATGTGCCCCGGATCTCGGTGGATGACTTTTTCGATGTGGTCAAAATCCATGCCGAAGACGGGGTCGATTTCATGACCATCCACGCCGGCCTGACCCGGATGGCGGTGGACCGACTCCGGCACAATCCCCGTTTGACCCATGTGGTCAGTCGCGGGGGATCCCTGCTGCTGCACTGGATGGAGGCCAATGACCGGGAGAATCCCTTTTTCAGCCATTTCGACCGCCTGCTCGAGATCTGCCGGGACTACGACGTCACCCTCAGCCTCGGCGACGGGCTCCGTCCGGGCTGCCTGCGCGATGCCACCGATGCGGCCCAGATCCAGGAACTGATCGTCCTCGGGGAACTGACCAAACGGGCCTGGCAGGCCGATGTCCAAGTGATCATCGAGGGGCCGGGTCATGTCCCGCTCAACGAGATCGTCGCCAACATGCAGCTGCAGAAGAAGCTCTGCCACGGCGCACCGTTCTATGTGCTCGGCCCGCTGGTAACCGACGTGGCCCCCGGTTACGACCATATCACCTCGGCCATCGGCGGCGCCCTGGCTGCCACCTACGGGGCGGACTTTCTCTGTTACGTCACCCCGGCGGAGCATCTGCGCCTGCCCGATCAGGACGACATGAAGGAGGGCATCATTGCCGCCCGCATAGCCGCCCATGCCGCCGACGTCGCCAAGGGCATACCCGGGGCTATCGACTGGGACAACGCGATGAGTCATGCCCGCAAGGAACTGGACTGGACCAAAATGTTTGAGCTGGCCATCGATCCCGACAAGGCCAGGGCCTACCGGGCCTCCTCCCAGCCCATCGACCAGGAGACCTGCACCATGTGCG
This sequence comes from Desulfobulbaceae bacterium, assembly GCA_031407875.1. Classification (GTDB taxonomy): domain Bacteria; phylum Desulfobacterota; class Desulfobulbia; order Desulfobulbales; family Desulfocapsaceae; genus Desulfoprunum. Next base: position 11,642 of record JANOIV010000252.1, read on the forward strand.
GCGACCTCTGCGCGGTCAAGCGAAGCCGGATGATTTTTGAGGGGCGATAAACGGAAAATGTAATAAAAAAAGCGGTCGATGAGATAAACGAAAAATCAGACCTTTCTATCAAAGTTGAATACACCCGGAAAGTTCGAAAAGTTGTTTCCGTGAAGTTTTTTATCAAGGGTAACCCTGAAAACGTCATCACCCTTAAACCTCTTATCAACGCATCAAAACAGCTTTCCCTTCCGGTACCTGAATTAGATCTGGACAACCTGGAGCTTTTTAGAATTCTGACCACTGAATTTGGCATATCAAACAACAAGGCTGCGGAGATTCTGAAGAGCAAGGATGAGTTGTATATTGAGGAAGTGCTCGATGCTGTGCGTGTGAATATCAACAAGGGCACAGTGCAGAACATCCCGGCCTTCACTGTTAAGGCCATAGAAGAGGACTACCGCCGTAAAACCCCGAAGGCTGAAATTGAGAAAGAAGCCAGGAAGAACAACCTGGAGGCAGAGAAAGAGGCTGAACAGCTTACCGCAAGGCAGCAGGCTGCTCGTGAGCAAGAGATGCTGGATAAAGCAATGTTGAGGTATGAAAAGCTGGAAGGCGATGAAAAGGCGGTTTTTCTGGCCGAATTTCGCCAATACCTGGTTGCTACCGGGAACAGTATTGTGGTGAGCCGGTATGATAAGGAAGGGATTGCTCCAGGGGCGGTTGAAGCTATGTTTTGGGTGTTTGTCAGAGAGAGTTTTGTGTCATGGAAAAACTAATTACTCTTTCAGAAGATTCACCAACCAAGCACAGTATTATACCGGAGAACGATGGAACAATTCCTTTCATAACATATGAAGTGCTCATTACAAACCCTTATAGATACACAGAGAAGGATTTTTTCAAAGAAGTCCATCACGTGAGAAGAAATAAAAAACATCTAAAAATAGATAGTTACTCTCTGAAAAGAAGGCTTCTTTTGAAGAAATACGGATGGGGGGCACACATAAATGAGAATCTAAAAATAGCTATTCCTTGTGAGTCCATTCGTTATAAAGAGCTGCTTGATAGCAAAATAGTTAAAAAATCAAAAGCATATAGAAACAACCAAACAATGAGCCAAGCTCTTTAAAATGGAGCTCTTCTTTTTGGTGTCGGAACAAATAACAACTTACCTAATAAATTAGATACTTACTTCGATTTGTATTTTTAAAGGATCTCCCAATTGGCAAGAAAAAACACCTCACCAATAGAGGATATATTGGACGGATTAACTTGTTGTCCATGGTGGGTAAGTGTAATTATTGCTGCTGGTGTATATGTCTTTTTAGCCAAGATATTTCCTGCTATGAAGCTCGATGGATTGCTTATGCCAAGTATTGCCAAAGCAAGTCATCAATTTGCTCCATTCATTGGCTTGATGTTTCTCATGCCGGCTCCCATCTCGTTTTTCAATTCACGACGGAAAGGCAATCTTCTCAAGAAGCAAAAAGGAACTGACTCAATCAAGGCACTGAATTGGAAGGAATTTGAAGAACTCGTTGCCGAGGCTTATCGAAAGCAGGGGTATAGTGTTTCGGAAAACGAGACTTTGGGGCCAGACGGTGGGGTTGACCTCGTATTGTATAAGAACAGGAACAAGTTTCTCGTCCAGTGTAAACAATGGCGGACCGCCAAAGTTGGAGTCAAGGTTGTGCGGGAAATGTATGGCTTGATGCACGCCAAAAACGCCAATGGTGCAATAATTATCACCACAGGAATATTCACCCAAGAGGCCAGGAATTTTGCTGAAGACAAGACCATTGATCTTGTTGAGGGTGATCAGGTTGCAAAATTGGTCGAAAACTCACAGAAGAAAAATTCTCCTCGTGTTGCTCCCACGCACATAAATCAGCCTGTCAAATTGTACGACCAAAAACCAGCAACCCCTGTCTGTGAAAAATGTGGATCTCAAATGGTGGTAAAGGTTGCGAGAAAGGGGATAAATGCAGGCAATAAATTTCTTGGGTGCTCAAACTTTCCTCAGTGCAGACATACCAAGGCTGTTCAATGAGGAGTTTTTAAGTGTTTAAAAAGTGAGAATTGACAATCTCGCAAAAAACAAGAAATCCTGAAAAAACAATCTGTAAGTAATTTCATTTAGGTAAACCCCCGGCTTTGCCGGAGGTGGCTGACTCGCAATATCACATTATATTCTACATCTACCTCTCATCTAACCATTTCAAAATCATTTCCTCGATCAGCAAAGACTTATCCACCTTCTCCCCAGTCTTCCTCCGTTTTACCTGCTCGGCAGCCAAAGCCATGATTAGCCGCTCCGCAGTCTCCTCACTTAAAAGCAGAGTCTGGCGCACGACATTCCCGGACCTGGGGGAAGGCCTGCCGGTTTTATTACAGCTGGCAGCGGAGGGCGGGGCAACTTGTACTGCAAGTTGAGGCGGTGTTTCCACACCAGCGGCTTTCTGCACAGCCTCGCTGATATTGGTCGGGATTTTTTTCTTTTTCTGAGGGAGGGCCATGGCTCTATTCCTTGGTCAGATTGACGATTTCCTGCGCAATTGTCTCCAGATCCATCTCGGCTTTTTTGGCCTGGGTGTAGAGTCTGGCGTTACTTTTAACCGACGCCGAGTATTCAGCCAGGGTCATACCCTCCCGGCTGAAATTCTCAAAGGTAGAGCGGAAGGGCAGGACGCTTCCCAGGCAGCCGATCTGCTCGGGCATGATGCCCTTGAAGTATTCCTGAATGTTTTTGGCGTTGGTCTGGGGGTGAATGAAGGTCGGGACGATGTTAAAAGTGGCGTTGTTATCCCGCAGGCTCTCCTGGATCACCGGCCAGAGGTTGCGGCCAAAACTTGCCTCATCGTTGGTCGAGGTCCGCATGGGGATCAAGACCAGGTCGCTCAGGTTGAGGGCCAATTTGGTAGCGAATCCTCCAACCGACTCACCCGGCACATCGAGGATGACTGCCTCGTTTTCCGCCACAATCTTTTCCAGCTTGTTGGTCAGGACAGACAATTCCAACCCCACAAGCTGATGAAAGGCGACGTTCTTCAAGACACGTTTGTAGATGATACGCTCACCGATCCAGTCGGCCAGGGTCCCTTGCGGGTCGATCTCCACCAGGGCGACCTTGCCGAAGGTTTTTCTGAAAGCCTTGGAACAGGCGACCCCCTGGGAAAGAGTTGTCTTACCTGTGCCACCTTTGGTTTGAACGAAAGAGAAGATTGGCATTTTTGAACGTTTATGAGTTTATATGTTTATACCTATAAAAGTATATAATCATCGAGTTTCGTCGTCTTGGTTCAGCATTTCCACTGAGGAAGCGGCGTCTTCGGCCATTTGGTAGAATTCGTGTAGCTTTGTTTGGAGCAGCTTTTTATCTGGCAGCAAGGTCTGGTATTCGGCAATGAGTGCAGGTGAGAGTGACCGGCTGAGCGCGTATTCGACAACTTCCGCATCCTTCGACGCACAGAGCAGTACGCCGATTGCAGGGCGTTCGTGCGGCTTCTTTATATCCCGGTCCAGGGCTTCAAGATAAAACCCCAACTTGCCCAGGTGTTCGGGCTCAAAACGGCCTACCTTCAATTCGATGGCAACCAGACTGTTGAGCCCGCGATGAAAAAAAAGCAAATCAAGGGAGAAGTCCCGGTCGCCGACCTGAAGCGGGTATTCAGAACCGACAAAACAGAAGTCCCGTCCCAACTCAATGATGAAATCCTTCAACTGTCGGATAAGGCCTCGATGCAGATCCGCCTCGGAGTGATCGCCAGTGAGGTTCAAAAAGTCGACGACATACGAGTCCTTGAAAATGCTGATTGCCTCGGGATATATTTGTCTCACCGGTGGTGAGACTTTTGGCGGAGTGAGAACGGTTCGCTCGAACAAGGCGGTTTTAACCTGTCTCTCCAGCTCGCGTTTACCCCAATGCTCACGGGTGGCGAGACGAAGGTAAAATTCACGTTCCTCCGGTCGCTTGCATTGGCCCATGATGATCAGATTGTGGGTCCATGGCAATTGTCTCACCAGCGGTGAGAGTTTTTTGTCATCCCGGTATGTCTCGTAAAAAACCCGCATGCGAAACAGGTTTTGGCGAGAGAAACCCCTCAGCCCGGGTTGGGTTTGGGCAAGATATCCGGCAAGCTGGTCAACCACGCCTTCACCCCAAGCGGCGGCGGAAAGTTTTCCGCTGATGTATTCGCCTACTTGCCAGTAAAGGTCAATAAGGGTGGTGTTGACCGCCTGGAATGCTTGCAGCCGAGCACTGCTGATCAGTTCTGCAACCTCGGCAAAAGAGGGCTGGTGCTTCGGGATAGAGGGGGGGGGGTGGTCTTGGGCATCTGACGTGTTTGGTCGCTTCTTTTCTAAATGAACTCACATTTGCAATGTTTGTGAGTTTATGTGTTTATATATAAATATGTATATACGCCTGTATGTCTGTGTGTTTTTGTGATTTGGAGTATAAAGGTTTAAGTCTTTTAACGCAAGAATGGTTTGCCATCAGTCAGGCCAAACAGGATTATGACTCCCGACAGGCTCCAACATGTTGCACTATACCCAGGCAAAGCAGGGTGTCGGCAAGATCCCGATGAATTTGATCCGGAATGTATATCTGGCAGTCAGCAGCAGCACTGGAAAGTTTGACGTGCTTGAAATTGCGGGTGTACCCTATGTTTCAAAAGTCAAACTGTTAACTATAATTTCCCATTAAAATCAGGCCTGAGACAGGGCTAAAACACTTTTTCTACAGGCTCAATGCATATTCCGGTGAAAAAGGCCAGTCGAACTGACGCGAAAGCGGCCACCATTCCGGAGCAATGCGGCCAGTGACGAGAGATCGTCAGGGGGCGGGTATAATTACTCTGACACAGTTTCGGTTTTCAGGTCAAGCTTTGAT
>JANOIV010000140.1:0-2200 GCA_031407875.1 Desulfobulbaceae bacterium
GTTTTGTCTTTTTCCTTTTTTAGAGCCTCCTGCTCGATTTCGAGTTTGATTTTCTGCCGTTCGAGTTCATCAATTTCAAAAGGCACGGAATCAATCTCGATACGCAGTTGTGAGGCGGCCTCGTCAATCAGATCGATGGCCTTGTCGGGCAGGAAACGATCAGTGATATAGCGATTGGAAAGCACGACTGCGGCCACGGTGGCAGCATCCTGAATACGCACGCCGTGGTGTACTTCATACTTTTCCTTGATGCCGCGCAGGATAGCGATGGTGTCCTCTTCACTTGGCTCAAGGACCATAACCGGTTGAAATCGTCGTTCCAAGGCACTGTCTTTCTCGATATATTTTCGATATTCATCGAGGGTGGTCGCCCCGACACAATGCAATTCTCCTCTGGCCAGGGCCGGTTTCAGCATATTCGAGGCATCCATTGAGCCTTCGGCTGCACCGGTACCGACAAGGGTATGGATCTCATCGATGAACAAGATGATTTCCCCGGCGCGTTTTTCGACTTCTTTCAAAACGGCCTTCAAGCGGTCCTCAAATTCACCGCGATATTTGGCACCGGCCACGAGTGAGCCCAGATCCAGGGTGATGACCTGCTTGTTTTTCAGGGTGGCGGGGATATCCCCATTGACGATGCGTTGGGCCAATCCTTCAACGATGGCCGTCTTGCCGACGCCGGGCTCACCGATCAGGATAGGGTTATTTTTTGTCCGGCGGGACAGGACCTGGATTATTCTTCTGATTTCCTCATCCCGACCGACCACCGGATCAAGCTTGCCGCGCTTGGCCGTATCGGTCAGATTGCGACCGTATTTTTCCAGGGCCTGGTATTTCTCTTCTGGATATTGATCGGTGACTCGATGTTCTCCGCGGATGGCGCGCAGGGCTTCAAGGAATTTCTTTTCGTTTATGCCGTATTGGCTCAGCATTGAGGAAGCGCTGCTTTTTTTATCTCTGATAAGTGCCAGAAAGAGGTGCTCCAGGCTAACATAATCGTCCCGCATCTGGCTGGCAGCCGAAAAAGAGGCGTCGAGGATTCTGCGTAATTCCTGGGAGGCGTAAACCTGGCCGGCACCGCTTCCAGAAACCCGGGGAATCTGTTCGATGAGCGTATTTGCTCCCATCAGGACAAGTGATGGGTCGATCTCCATTTTCTGCAGAACGGGTACAACAGAACCGTTCTGTTGCACGAGAACAGCCTTGACGAGATGGGCAGGGTGTATCTCCTGATTGGAATTATCTTGTGCCAACTGCTGAGCCGCCTGGATTGCCTCCTGAGACTTCAATGTAAACTTGTCAAACTGCATTTGCACCTCCATTGGCTGAAATCCAAAGGGCTTAAAACCATTTTCTGCGGTGAACTCTTGAGCAGGTATTACACAACATCTTTAATAGACTAAGAATGGTTGAATGCGGTGTCAAGAAGTCGACATGAGGGGAGAGGGGAAAGAAAGGGCAACAAAAAAAGCGGATCTCGAATAAGAGATCCGCTTTACTTTCTGGCACGAGGTAATTTTGGTCAGGTGAAATATATCCTTTTCAAGTAGAATATATCTTCCGATTTTCAGGCGTCATCAACCGCAACTGCCGGTACTGCAAGAACCGGAGCTGCAACCACCACCACCGCCTATGGGATTGGCGGCGGTTATTCCGAAACCGGAACGTGGCCCGGCATCAATAAAATCAACGTTGATGGAACCGCAGGTGCGAAGCAAACCCTCTTCCACCAGAAATTTGAGTGAATCGTTTTCGTAAACTTTGTCGTTTGTCTTTGGCTCATCCAGAGCCAATCCCAGGGAGGGACCTGCTCAGCCACCCTGCATAAGGGCTACACGGAGAGCAGAATCAATATTATTCTGCTCCATGTACTCTTTGAGCTTTTCTACAGCGAGTGTTGTTACATTAAATTCAGACATTTAGGGGCCTCCTTGTGATATATGGCTTAAAAGGTTGTCTGTTGTTTTGGGTTAAGTTTTTGTAAATTACTACTGTAACTGAGAAAGAGAATAAGATGAGCAGTAAAAGAAGTCAATTGATCGATTCCTTAATTATTCGCCTCGTCCGCAGAATCTGTGGAAAGAGGCTGCAAAAAATAAGGGCATTGCCCCTCCGTGGTGGCTATGATGGTTTTTCCGAGAAATCATCAATCCCTCACAGGAGAAGCAATGCTTATCAAGACATTACTGAACAAGGT
>JANOIV010000260.1:0-23899 GCA_031407875.1 Desulfobulbaceae bacterium
TTGATGCTTGCCGTGGACGTGGCGGCAAATGGCCTCCCATCGGCTCCGATTGATCCAGGCCGGAACAATGGCCGCGCACAGCGGCGCGTCGTGGCGGGCAAAGAGTTGCAAAAGCCGGTTCTGTTTGGCTGATGGGATGGCCACGTCATCGGCCCGGAAAAAAACCGTGGTGTGGGGATGGTCGTCCAGGATCTCCTGCACCCGAGCAAATATATCGCTAGGAACGTGCTGCCAGAGGGGGGACGCCTTGTTGGAAACGATCATGCCGGATTCTCCTTGCCCGCCAGGCTCTGAATGATTTCCGCACTCTCCTGGTCACCGTGCAGGCGAAGGTTCCTGGCGGATTTGGGTGTGGTGGAGAGGGCGCGTTCCATGATCACGGCCAGTTTGGCGGGGGCGAAATCGGCTGCTTCCAGGATAAACAGGTAGCCGGCGTTGGCCAGGGCTGTGAGTCGCATGCGTTGCTCGCGGTTCTGGTCAAAGGGATACATGAGCCCGGGCGTACCGCAGGCCAGCAGATTCATGGTGGTATTGTAGCCCGCCATGCTCACGGACAGGTCGCAGGCCAGGACGTGGTCCGGAAAGCGAGGAGTGAAATCGCCAATGCGCACGTGGGCCTGATTCGCACTGCGGGCCGTGAGGCGCGTCAGGGCATCGGCTCCGGCATGGGGGCCGGTGAACATGATGAGCTGGTGGGGCAAGGTTTTATGCATCAGGATGCTCGCCTCCAGAGTCGCCTGAAGCAGTTCTTCGCCCACACTGCCGCTTCCGGCACTGACCAGAATGATTCGCGCCTCCATATCCAAGCCCAGCTCAGCGCGCGCGCTTGATTTGTCGGCAACGGTCGGGCCCTGGGCCACATAGCCCGTGTACCAGATCGGGCAGGTGATGTCCGCCACCCGCGCAAAAGTCTCGTCCAGCCGGATGAGTCTCGGATCGGAATGCACCAGCACTCCGTCAAAGTAGGGGTTCAGCCATCCGAGCACCTTGCGCTCGAATTTGGCCTGCTCTTCTTTTTCCACCAGAATATCGCGCACGCTGCAGAGGGTGATGGCCGGATGTGCCCTGCCTCTGTTGGCCTCAAGCATGGGCAAAATCTCCCTGGCAAAACGCTTGCGGCCAAAGGGGAACATTTCCACCAGGATGACCTCCGGGTTCAGGCCCTGGTAAAGCTCCAGCAGCAGACCTTCGCGTTGCAACCAGGTGGTTTCCAGATCGGCTTCCTGATCGACGGTCTGCACGGCCTGGAACTGGCTGTCCATTTTCAGGGCCGGCATGGGATGGTGTCGGACATTGGCGGGCAGGGCCAGGGGTACCTCCGGCCCGCCCGTGACCAGGTGCACCGTGGCCGGGGCAAGGGCCGCGTCAATGGCCAGACTGCGGAACAGGTGGCCGATGCCCAGAACGTGTTGGGTGTAGTGCAGGATGTTCATGGGATCTCGATGTTGGTTTGCAGGATGGAGAGTTTCGGGCCGTCCTGCCGGAGCAGGTGCAGGGCCCGCTTGGCCACCGGGGCCGATTGTCCCGGCAGGAATGGGGTATCCCCCAGATGATTGAGGAGCACCTTGATCACCCCCAGATGGGTGATGATGAGAATATGCTGTCCGTCCCGGTTTTGGGTTGCGCGGTGTATGGCCGTAAGGATCCGGGCTAAAACCTCCCTGCGGCTTTCTCCACCCGGCGGGGTGAAGTCCCAGCCCCGCCGTTCCTGGTCCGCTATGCTGCCGGGTGACTTCACGTTAATCTGCCTGAGAGTATGCCCTGTCCAGTCTCCCCAGTCCTGCTCCCGCAGGTTCGGATCCACCTCGTGCGGTTGTCCGGGCAGGAGCAGGTCACTGGTCTGGAGGCAGCGGATCAGGGAACTGGTCACGATTTCGTCCCACGGCCCGTACTTGGCGAGAAGTTGCTGCCATGGTCCGGCCGAAAAAATGAAGGTATCCAGCGGGATATCCCGAGTGCCCTGGATCCGTTTGCTCCGGTTCCAGGCGGTCGGGCCATGGCGTAGGAGGCCGAGGATGTTCATACCCGCCTCCGCGCGCAGATCGCTGCCATGACCTGAAACATTGTGCGGTAGTTGGAGCCCATGTCGTGTTGGCGGAGCACGCGTTCTCTGGCCTGCAGCGAAAACCGGCGCCGCAGCTGAGTGTCGGTCAGCAGGGTGGAGAGAGCATCGGCAAAGTCCGGTACTGAAAAGGGTGGCACAATAATGCCGGTTTCTCCATCAGCCACCACCTCCGGGGCTCCGTCATGGCTGGTGGCCACCACCGGCAACCCGCAACACTGGGCCTCCAGGTAGACCATGCCCAGAGATTCATTGATACCTGGAAAGGCAAATACGTCTCCGGCATGGTAGGCCGTAACCATTTCCGGGGCTGGGACGCGCCCGACAAAGGTGTGCGCCTCGGGTAGCAAACGCCGGGCCTGCTCCTCAAGGCGAGCCCTGCCGGGCCCGTCGCCGATGATGAGCAGGTGCAGGTCCGCAAAAGTCTGATAGAGGCTGGCGCAGGCCTCAATCACGAAGGCAATGCCTTCTTCCTTGACGCCCGGGCGCATCATGGCCGCCGTGACAACCACCCGCTTGTTCTTCAGTCCCAGCCGGGAGCGCATGGTTTCACGCAAGGTCGGGTCAAGGGCAAAGGCCTGGGTGCGGATGCCCGGATGGATGTAGGTGATGCGCTCCGGAGGGAGAAGTCGACCAAGGTTTTGGACGTCTCTGAGTTTGTTGACAAAGACCATATCCGCCCGCACCAGTGCCCGCCTGTTCAGATGGAATCCGGCCCAGGTTTTCAGGCGCTTACGGTACTTGGTAGCGTAGGATGCGGCCAGGATGAAGTAGGGAATGTGGTTGCGGCGTGCCAGTTCCGGGCCGATAAGATCCGGCCCCCGGTAATAGCTGTGATAGGTCAGCCAGCAGTCCGGCCGGAGGTGTTTGATGGCTTTGTCGCCATGCCAGGCCTGGCGCAAGGTGTTGAGCCAGACTTGGGGCCGCAGGTAGATCCACTCCATGGATTGGCTCAAGGGGATGAGAACCTCGTGCCCTTCGGCCTGCATGGCAGCATGCACGTCCGTGGCAATTGACACCAGGCCCGAAGAACGATCATGGTCCAGGGCCCGAAAGGAAGGATAGAAGGCGATGCGCATGAGGTGACCCGCTTACAGCTTGGTGAGATCGCGGTAGAGTGTGACCAAGTCCTGGATGAGCTGCTTGTTGTCGAACACCTGGCTGACCCGCTCTCTGGCCGCCGGAATGATATGGTCCCGCAGCTTCTGGTCAGTGACGATGCGTTTTAAGGTCTGGGCGAGTTCCTGCGGCCTGGTCGCATCCGCCAACATGCCCGTGTGCTCGTGTTCCACCAGTTCCGGGATACCGGAAACCCTGGTGCCCACCACCGGTACACCCAGGGCCATGCTTTCGGCCAGGACATTGGGAATCCCGTCCCGGTCGCCATTCCGGGCGATTTTGCAGCCAAGTATGAAGCAGTCGGCTCCTTGAAACTGTTCCAGAACCTGTTCATGGGCCAGGGTACCGGACAGAATGACATGCTCGCTCAGGCCCAGCTCCCGAATCCGGGTGGTAATCTTCTCCTTGTCATCGCCATCGCCAATCAAGATGTAGCGGAACGGGAACCCTTCCTTGGCCAGCAGGGCCAGGGCTTCGAGGATGTCGGGAATGCCTTTTTTTTCCACAAAGCGGGCGATGGTAATGAAGGTGTAGGGCTTGGCAGGAATTCGTTCTACCGCATGGGCAAAGAAGAGGGCCAGGTCAATGCCGTGATACACGCAGTGTACCTCATGACGATGCCCGACAAGATTTTCAAGATACTCTTTGTTATACCTGGTACAGGTGACCACGAAGCGGGCCTTGGCGATTTTCTCGGCAATCTGTTCCTTATTCGAGGTGTAGATGTCCTTGGCATGGGCCGTGAAACTGAAAGGAATGGCACTGATTTCCGAAGCGAACATGGCCACGGAGGTGGGGCTATGCGCGAAATGGGCGTGCAGGTGGGTGATATTTTTACCCTGGGCGTGGTGCACAAGATAGGCCGCCTGGAGGAAATGCTTGAAGGTCATGATGCTGCGGTTACGCAGGAACCGTGTCCAGGCCAGACGGAAGGCCTTGACGTATCCGGGCCAAAATTTCAGGGCCGTGCTCAGGTTGGGCCAGAGGAACCGGTGCAGGGCCAGCCAGAATTCTTCGGGCAGGTAGGTCACCTCTGCGCGGATAGCCTGGACGGACTTGTGGGTGAATGACTCACGGGGATTACGCATGGAGAAAATATGAACCTTAAGGCCCTGCTCTTCGAGTAGGCGGATCTCGTTGGAAATGAAGGTTTCGGAAATGCGCGGGAATCCTTTCAGGACCATGCCCATGACGGGCTTTCCCGTGTTCATGCCTGTTCTCCAAATGCCCGGATACGGCTGTTTATGACATCAAAGGCGGTCATGGGGAATACCTTAAGTCGCTCTTCATACCGGGAGGCGTTTTCAAGCAGGAGTCGAATTTTGTTGTGCATGCCGTCGGCATCCACGGTTTCCCAGGGGATGTACTCCAGGAGGCCCCCGGCCGCGAAAATGCGCGCCCGGATGAGCTGCTCTTCCCGGGGCGTGCTGCGCGGGACGATCAAGGAGGGTCGGGATGCGCTGACAATCTCGCACATGGTATTGTAGCCGCCCATGGACACCACGCAGTCCGCAGCAAGGATGGCCTTTTCCATCTTGAGGTAGAACTTGACTATGCGCACCTTGAGCCTGCGGGCCCGGTCTGCGAGCTGGTCGTACAAGTCTTCGCCCAAAAGCGGGCCGGTGATGATCATAGATTTGAATTCAGGCCGGGGCAGGGTTTCAAGCATGGTCAAATAGGTATCGAGCACCTTGTAGCCGTCTCCACCACCGCCCGTGGTGACCAGTACGAATTTTTCCCTCGGGGTGATGCCCATACTCCGGCGCAGGCGCGGACGGTTTTGGCTACGGGGAATCTGGCGGGGAATGTAGCCGGTAAAATGAACCTTAGCTGCGATGTGGTCCGGGATGGCGTATTCATGGATGGGATCGTAGATGTCTTGGCTCCCATAGATCCATATTTCGGAATAAAGGTGTTCCAAGACTCCGTAGATATCCTTTTCCTGCCATTCTTTGATCGTGCTCTCGGGGTTGTCCATGATGTCGCGCAGGCCAAGCACCACCCTGGTTTCCGGGGAATGATCCCGAAACCATTTCAGGGTCGGGACCACCTCGCGTTTGAGCCCCAGGGGCGCCTTGTCAACCAGGAAAAGGGTAGGACGGAAGGCCTGGGCTGTGGCCAGGATGATGTTCTGGCGGATAGCCAGAGTCATGGCGGGTTCGACCTTGATGGAGTGGGGCAAGTAGAGATCGTTGTCGTGCTTGATCATGCCTGGGATGCGGACAAAATCGATGCCATGGGGAAAATCGAATCTGCCAACGAGGGGGGAGCCGGTCAGGATGATGATATTGTGCTCACCGTTCAGTATATTCTGAGCCAGGGCCATGGTGCGCCGGATATGGCCCAGGCCGTAGGTGTCGTGGGAATACATGAGTATATTCATGAATGGTCCTGGTGCCGGGATGTATGAGGGATCACCTGAGAGGTTCTAAAAATTGGAGTTTGCAGGCAAGGGATGAAAAAAATCGTTGTTCAAGCCAGGCCGCCGAAAAAGGGCAAGGCAGGCATGAACCGGACAATTCAGCTGTAATTCCACGGTTAAGGTCGTCTTCGACGCCAACTTCTTTTGGGCGACCAGAATAGTCATTATTAAATCCCACCGTATGGCTCCAATCCACACTATAACGAAATAACTATTACGAAACAGTGAGTTGCAAGTCAAGAGCTTTGTACCGCATACTACTTCGAGAGAATCCGGCGAACACTGGAAGACGAAAGAATCTATCAGAAGTCAGATGAAACGAGGTCTGAGCTTTTCAAAGACCTGACGTTGGTTCAAATGGTACAACCAAAACAGAAAACATTCATCCCTTGACAAGCAGACACCAAATGAGAATTACTCTAATTGACTCAAAAAAAATGAGGAAGGTTGCCTGAGATCGATAGATCCGTGACAACAGAAATATTATTTACTCCATACTTCAGTCTGTCTGGCATGAGTAATGAGTGCGGGATCAGTTGCATATAATCCGGCTTATCTTGAGATGTTGGGGCGGATTCCCTGCCCCTGGAATGCCCTGTCGTGCGGTTAAAACATGCGTCTTCTTCCCAGAGGGAGCGCAAGGTCAATTTGACGAAATTCCCCATTTTGTAATCTTCATCGTTGTTAGAGGTCAACTCAAGACCGACTCTTTGACCGATGTCGTTTTAAAAGCTCCATTACCATGAGACAACTTTTTGTAAGGGATCGCCTCGCCATTCCTCGGGTTTCCCGAAGTTCTTTTCATAGCGGTATTTCATGAGCAAATTCCACCTCATTGCGGGGCCTGCTGTCCAGCCGAACCACTGAACCCAAGGAGTCTGAGATGATCCGCGTCGCATTCTATTATCTGTTACTCTTAGCAGTGCTGACTGTCTATGGCGGCCAGGTTTGACCATTTGTGGAATCGCTTCCGGTCCGGAAGTTTTCCTCCATCCTTGCCGCCCATCTGGCCGTAGTCTTCCTGCTTCGCCAGGTGCTACTGCGGAGTGTAATCCAGTCCAAACCGATACAGCGCCAGTCCACCAGCCTGTTCTTCCTGGACTATGCCCTTTTTGTGGGCACGGGGATGAGCGTCGGGCTTTTCAATCACCTGGCCATAGGCTTTCCGTTGTTCAGCGGGCTGAAGATCGCCATCGGTTTTGCCACGGTAGGGCTTATTCCAGCCCTGGATCTCAGTCTGGAGTGGGAGTACCGCATCATCCGGCAGGCGACCAACGTTGGTCAGGGCGGCTCTGCCCCGAAGTCATACTATCCCCAGACCCGTAAATTCGCTTTCCTGGCCTGCGGCGTCATCATTTTCGTGACCTTAGTCCTCCTTCTGCTCCTGTGGCGCGACATACTCTGGCTGATTGCCCAAAGCCAAGGCTCTGTTTCGCTACCCAGTCTGCTTCGGTCCATCGTATGGGAGGTGCTCTTTGTCATGGGCACGTTTTTGGGACTGACCTTGATCGCTGTCTTTTCCTATGCCCGGAACCTGAAACTGCTTTTCGGCAATCAGACCAGCGTTCTCGAGCTGGTCAGCCAAGGCCTGTTCGCGACGAAAGTCCCGGTGGTGACCAACGACGAGTTTGCGATCATTGCCGGCCACACCAATATCATGATTGATCACTTGGTGGAAAGGGAACGGATGTCCAGCGGGCTTGAACTCGCCAGGCAGATCCAGAACAATCTCTTGCCCCGATCCTCACCGTTCCTTTTGGGGGTGCAGGTTTTCGGATCAAGCCGTTTCTGCGATGAGACGGGAGGGGATTTTTACGACTTCATGGTCCGTGATGGAGAGGATGGCCCCGAACTTGTGATCATGGTGGGGGATGCTACCGGACACGGGGTGGGCTCGGCGCTGCTGATGACCTCGGTTCGGGCCTACATGAAGGCCCATCTCCTACATATCGTTGATCTGGCCGAGGTCATGCGGTGCACCAATGCGTTGATCTGCCGGGACGTGGCCGACAGCGGCTATTTTGTCACAATTTTTCTGATTTCATACAACCCATCTACGCGCCAGGCCCGATGGGTGAGTGCAGGACATGATCCCGCTGTTTTCCAGAGGTTCGATCGAAACGAGTGCGTGGAACTGCACGGGCAGGATATACCTCTGGGGGTGGATGCCCGTTGGAACTACACCCTCATTTCAGATCGACTTGAGCCAGGTGTCCTGCTGTTGGGCACGGATGGGGTCTGGGAGGCCATGAATACGGACAATGTCATGTTCGGGAAAGGCCGTCTGCACCAGGTGCTGCGCCAGAGTCTGCACTCTAATCCGCAAGAGATCGCGTCCCGGATTTTTGCCGAAGTGGAGGGATTCTCGGGTGTCGCTCAAATCGAGGATGACCGCACCGTAGTCATCGCCTGTTTTACGTAGCCGTGAAGGAGTTTATGGCCTGGTTCAGGTTCGGATACATGGAAAAAACACGATTGTAACCGGAAATATCGAAAATTTCGGCAATATAGTCCCTGACCCCGCAAACCATGACCTGCCCGCCAAGGGGATGGAGACGTTGGTGGCTCATGACCAGGACTCGCAGTCCGGCGCTGTTGATGTATTCGAGGTCTGAAAAGTCCAGGATGAGATTCTTGCTGCCCTGCTCGAGGCTGGTCAGGACCAATTGCTCCAGCTCAGGAGTGGATGAGGAATCCAGTCGGCCTTTGATGTGAAAAATAGTGGCATTAGGGTGTTCTATTTTTTGGAGGAGCATGCTGTTACCTGTTTTGCTTTGTTGAGTGAGATTAGAAGGTGATTGCGATCTTGTCTGCGAGTATATTTTATCCAGTCGGCCAGACGCCGCACCAGGCATAGTCCGACACCACCTAAAAGGACTTCTCCGCCTTCCGGACACCGGGGCAGTGGATGGCTTGTTGGATCAAAGGGGAAGCCAGTATCAATGATTTCAAGGAGAAGTTCGTTTTCCCGGTCTAAAATACGTACCCAGAGAGTCTGATTTTCGCCGGTGCAGGCACCGTGCACAATGCAGTTGGTGACCAGTTCATCCACAATCAATCCAAGTCGGTAGCGGAGGGTTTCGGGCAAGGAATGTGCCAATCCGAATTGCTCGATGGCGACCAGTAGTGAGGCCTGGTCACTTTCAGGCCAGGAAAGAGTCAATTCGAGTTGAGCTGATATGGCGTCATTTTCTCTTTGCATAGAGGAGGGTGGGTCAGAGGTCAAATGCAACACGGAAATAATAAGAATCGCGGACCGTCCATGGTGACCAAGCGTACACTATATTCCTGGGTTTTGGAAAAAAATTTACGTTGGCAGTTTCTGCTGGTCCTGCTGGTCCTGGTAACGGTGGGGGCGCGCATCGTACCGCTGGAGATGCAAAAGCGTATCATCAACAAGGCCATCGGCATGGGTCAGGAGGACTTGCTCCTGCTCTACAGTCTGATCTTTGCCGGCTCGGTGTTGTTGGCCAGTTCCCTCAAATTTGCCATCAATCTCCTTCAGGCCTCCATTGGTCAGCAGACCCTGAAGCGGATGCGCTCGGATTTATACGCGCACATCCTGAGTTTGCCGCTGTCCTTTTTCCGGACCATCCAGCCGGGGCAGGTGGTCAATGCCCTGATCAATGAGCTGGCCACTATCTCAGGTTTTGTGGGCAGCGCGGTTTCCGTGCCGCTGATCAACGTATGCACGCTACTGGCCATGGGCGGCTATCTTTTTTATCTGAGCCCGCTGCTGGCAGGGCTGAGTTTTGTGCTCTACCCGATCCAGATTGTGCTCATTCCCAAACTGCAGCAGCGCGGAAACGAGGCCAACCGCTATAGGGTCAAGATCACCCGGGCCATTTCCGGTAATATTGGCGAGGTGGTCACCGGAGTGCACGAGGTACACGGACATGCCGGATATGGCTTGGAAAATGACAAATTCGCCAGTCAGGCCCAGTCCCTTCTGGACGCCAATGTGCGCATGAACACTTACCGTTATGGCATAAAATTTGCGAATAATCTGTTCGAGAATATCGGCCCGTTCATCCTTTTCCTTGTGGGCGGCACCATGACCATCCGGGGGCACTTCGACCTGGGAGCCCTGGTGGCCTTTCTTTCGGCCTATTCGAGTCTGAACGAACCCTGGCGGGAGCTGATGGATTTTTATCAGCTCCTGGAAGACAGCCGAGTGCGATACAAGAATGTCATGACCTCTTTCGACAGGGCCCCAGAGCATCTGCTGATCCCTGTGGATCGGAATATATACCGCTTTAAGGGCGAGATCGAGCTGCAGGGCCTGACCTACCTTGCCGACGGCGGGAGCAGGTTGCTGGACGATATCTCACTGCGGATTCGCCCCGGGGAGATGGTGGCCCTCGTGGGCTTTTCGGGCAGTGGTAAATCTACCCTGGTTCAGGTCATTGCCCAGCTCATGTCCTATTCCGGAGGGAGCGTGCGTCTGGACGGGCACGAGGTCCGGGATCTAACCAAGATAGACATAGCCGAAAACATGGGCATAGTGCCCCAGCATCCCTTTATTTTCAGCGGCTCGGTGCGCGAAAACCTGCTCTACTCGAGCCGGGCGGGGATCAGGAACGGTGCGGCCGGATTTGCTCTCCCCGATCTCGACCGGATCATCGAGGTGGTACAGCAGGTCGGCATTTTTGTGGACATCCTCAAATTCGGGGTTCAGACCAACATTTCGCCAGCCAGTCACCCGGATCTCGTGGAGCGGGTCTTGGCGATGCGCTCGATATTCCGGGAACGTTTTGGTTCGGAACTCGGCAATGATATCGAATTTTTTGATTCAGGCGAATATCTGGATTTCAGTTCCATCGCCCAGAATATTGTCTTCGGCGATTTCCTGGATCATCGGTCCGTGAAAAGGAAATCATTGCAAAATAAACAGTTCCTGGCATTTCTAGTTCATGTGGGCCTCAATGAGCTCCTGGTTCAATTCGGCGCGACCATCGCCGTGGCCACGGTGCCCATCTTGCGCTATGCGGCCCAGACTCAGGAATTGTATATGGACAGCCCTATTTCAAAAGAGGCGCTGGGGGACTATGCCGCCGTTGTGGCGGACATTGCAGCACAGGGCCGGAGCGGCTTGAAGCCCCAGGCCAGAACCCTGTTGCTCAAGTTGGTGTTGAGATTTATTCCGGGGCGGCACAAGACCGTGGGTATGCCGCGACTCCTCAAGGAACGTTTACTGCAGGCCCGAAAGGAGTTTCAGGAGTATCTGCGCGAGCTCAACGAGACCATACCGCAGTTCTACGACCATGGGCAATATATCGAGTCCCGCAGCATCCGAGACAATATCCTCTTCGGCCAGCCTAAAGAGCATCGGGGCGGCGCCATTGAACGCATCAATCAGCACCTGTTGCAACTGCTGATCGAGGAGGGGATCTTCGAGGACATCGTGGAGCAGGGGCTTGATTTCCAGGTCGGCAGCATGGGTGAATACCTGTCCGGCGGCCAACGGCAAAAGATTGCCCTGGCTCGGGTTTTCCTGAAGCAACCGGCCATCTATGTCCTGGACGAGGCCACGTCCGCCCTGGACAATGCCTCTCAGGCCAGGGTGCAGAACTTTTTGTGGACCATGCGGGGCAGACACACTGTAATTTCCGTGGTGCACCGCCTGGATAACATTTCACACTATGACCAGATCGTGGTCATGAAGGCCGGAAAGATCGTGGAGCACGGTCCCTACGGTGAACTCATGGTTGCCAAAGGAGCATTATATGAGCTTGTCGGATCAGCATGAGGAGCGGTGCGAGCTGCACTGCAGTCTGCAACTTTTAAGGGAAGTGCCCATTTTCACAGGTCTTGCGCCAGAGTTTTTTCGAGTCATGGCCTATCTCTGCGAGAGGCAGGTGTTTGGGCCCGAGCAAGTAATGCTGACCATGGGAGAGTCGGCGGAGGCTGCGGTGATTCTGGTCCGGGGCAATGCCCGTATCGAACGCGGGGAGCGTCATATCGCCACCGTGAGTAAAGGCCTGTGCGTAGGAGGGCTGGCCCTGCTGGGCCAGTTTCAATGGACCTATTCTCTGCGGGCCATAACTGAGGTGGAATGCCTGCTCCTGCCCAGGCGCAAAATTCTGCCCCAGTTTATGGCCCAGCCCAAAGCCCTGGCCTTGGTGGCCCGGGAATTAATCGGCGCTGTGGTCGACTGGGACCAGCGTCAGCTGGAACGGCCGGGTGAAGTGCGCTCCTATGGGCTCGGGATGCTCTGACGGGTTCAAGTTATAGCCACTGAAACTTCGCGTCCATTTAGAATAGTCAACAGTCGAGTAGCCCGGGGGGAATCTCACCCCCAGGCCCTCTCAGGTCCGGACGTGAGTCTCTCAACTCATCCGGCTCCTCATGTCCGCCCACAAGTATGGAGTTTACATTACTCAAAGGTTCCTTCCGTTTCTGGTTGACCTCTTTGTAACTTTGGACACGTTGCCCCCTTCGCTTCACCTCCATTACAGAGGCTTCATCACTGCTACAGGGTAAACCGCCCCTGTGCTCCGCATCGGTACTCTCCTCCTCATGGGTTTTCCACTTGGATTTCTCCCTTAACATCGGAACGGCAGGTTCCCACGTTCCCCACGAAAGCCAAGATCATATCCACGCCACCTTTATGCCGGACGCCGCTCGGGCCATCAACAAGCTCCTCCCGAACGTATCCTGGGATGGAAATGGTTCCCAGTTTCTACGACACCTTGTATTTTCGACACCTCATCAGTGGTTCATTATCATTCGTCTCCATGGTCCACACCTGATCCGACCTTGCCGGACCTTTTCCTTAACGCTTACCACCATGGCTCTTTACCATAGCAGCTTAAGGTGGTTTAAAGCCTGCTCCTGTAAGCCGACCCCGAGGGACCTACCCTCCTCTTTCGTGCAGCCTCGTGGCGCACTATTTCCAAAACATCATAACCTGAAAATCAAATGCCAAATAAGAAATTGTTCCTGAATATCCTACCAATGAATTTGTCATATCACTTCTGAAAAAGGGGAGGTCATTTTACTGCCCATATGGTAGGATATCGGTTCAAGGAATGTTGAGATCTTAAAACGTTCGGCTGACAGACTCCCCCCGGGCCGGAACAAAGCTTTTCAAACTCAAAAGCACATTCAAGGGCGGACTACCGTTGGACAAGGAAGAATTCAGCTTATCCAGAAAAAAACTCGGGAAGACGCAGAAACAGTTGGCGGAACTGCTGGGCATGTCTCTCAAAACTATCCACAGCTATGAGCAGGGATGGCGCACCATACCCCCGCATATTGAACGGCAGCTCTTTTTCCTCCTCATCAACCAGCGCGGCAGGAATACCAACATGACACCATGTTGGGAGAAAAAGCAGTGTTCTGAAAGAGAGCATTGCCCTGCCTGGGAATTTCAAAGTGGCCACCTCTGCTGGTTTCTCAACGGTACACTCTGCGGATGTACCCAGGATGCGTCCGATAAAGATAAGCTCAATATCTGCAAATCCTGTAAGATATTCACCGCATTACTCGAATAGCTCTTCCCGAAAATTCGTCGGAATTCAATTACTCCACAGACGGACCCAGCCATGGCCTGCAGGTATTCGTATGCCAAGTATCCCCTCTGCAATGACTGCAGGCATTGCCATATCTATTAAAGCTATGCCTATACTACATTAGAGTTGAAATGCAGAGTTGACCATCTTCCAACCCAGACACGTATATGTTTACAGAATTACAAGGAGTATGTCATGCCCATCTATGAATTCCAATGCAAAGACTGCAATGCCGTCTTTGAAACCTTGTCAACCTCTGCATCTGCCGACAAGACAACCGTCTGCTCGCAATGCCGGAGCAAAAATGTAAAAAAAATTATGTCCGCAGGCAGTTTCAAACTTACCCAAAGCCCCTCGGCTCCCGCCTGCGGCCTCTCATCAAGCTGCGCCCCGAAACGGGGATTCTCCTGAGGCTGATCTAAGACCCAGGTGGGCCTCACCATTATATTACTCTTTCTTTTGTTGAGAAAAATCGTAGATATACTCGTTTTTTTTCAGCAGACCGCGTTCGCGCCTGGCTACCTCTTCAAGATAGGCTGGATCTTTGCGCAGACGACCAATCTCTTCTTCCAGTGCTTTATTATTGCGTTCAAGAGCCAATGTTTTTCGCTCAAGGGCCTTGCGGCGCGAATGCTGCTGCTGAAGAGCCCATATGCCCGAGTGGGGCGCAAAAATGAGCCAGGCGAAGGCCGTTATGACCAGCAACACGGTTATCCGGACCAGCCTGCTCTTCTGCAGGGGGGACAGATGTTTTATTGGTTTTTTCTTCATCAACTCACGCCAAGACCTTTATGACACAGTATTCCTCTCCCGCCATCTTTCTCATCAGTGCCTGCCTTGCAGGGCTCTGCACCCGTTATGACGGCAAAATCAAAGAGAACAAAAATTGTCTCGACCGTCTAGGAAATTCCCGATGGATCCCTGTCTGCCCGGAACAACTCGGAGGTCTCCCGACGCCCCGTGCACCTGCCCATCTCGAAGGTGGGGATGGGGCAGCCGTTCTCGCCGGCGACGCCCGGGTCATCACCGTAACCGGCGCTGATGTCTCCGCACAATTCATCAACGGGGCGAATCAGGTCCTGATTATAGCAAGAAGACACATTGTTTCAGCAGTATATCTGAAAGGCGGCAGTCCTTCCTGCGGAATTTATGAGCCCCTCGGTGTCACCGCAGCCCTCTTGCTGGCCCACGGCTATTCCCTTGAAGAATTCTAAACCCGGTTATTCTTATTTGATCCTCATCACCATAAGGATGATGATCCCCGTCTCATAAAGAAGGTACAAGGGTCCTCCCATGAGCAGCATATTGACGATATCCGGGGTCGGGGTCAACAAAGCTGACAGAATCGCTATAATGAGAAGAGCCACTCTTCGATGCCTTGAAAAAAATTCTCGTTGGCACACCCCTACTTTCGCCAGAAATACCATAAAGATCGGCAGTTCAAAAATTGCCCCGAAGGCTAGGATAAAGATGGTGGTGAAGTTGACAAATCTGCTCACCGAGATAACCGCGCGCAACTCCTCTGAACCAAATCCCAGTAGAAATTTAATCCCAAACGGCAGGGTCACGAAATAACAGAAGAGGGTTCCTGCGTAAAACAGAAAACAGGTGAAGAGGATGAAGAAAAATACCTCTAGGCCTTTGACATTGAAGGGTTTTGCCATGGCCCGCCAGAAGACCGTCATTATCCAGGGTATAAGTCCATAGACCGCCCCAAACAAGGCCAGTTTGACATGGGCCAGAAACGGCTCTGCCACCGCAAAAAAATACAGCTTATCAGACAGATGGGCTTGGACATAGTGCAGGAGCCGGGGTGTCAGAAAGAAAATCACCAGAGTCGCAAGGCACACAGTAAGGGCCAGCACCCTCACGGTTTTCCTGAGTTCTGCCAAAACGACAATAAGGGGTGTTTGTGCTGTCATGCCCTGGAATTGGATTTGAAAAATATACTGTGACGCACAGTGACGTGAAAGAAAGCAGCCATGCGTTCCCAGCGGCCTCTAAAATAGCAGAAGCAGGATGAAAAAGCAATTTGATAGAGGTTGCGTTCACCTATCAGCCATGATAAACAGGAGAATATTGGAAAAGCCGGATTTCTCCTGAAAAAACCCTCTCAAAAGACAAACCCATGCTCGAACTCCGATTCATACGTGAAAATATAGACCTGGTGAAGGAAAGGACCGCCCGCCGCGGACAAGATACTGCCAAACTGGACGACTTTGCCCAAATCGATCAGCGGCGCCTGTCGATCCTGACGGAGGTTGAGGGCCTTAAGAACAAACGTAATACGGTGTCGAAGGAGGTGTCTCTCCTCAAACAGGGTTCGGACCAGGATTCGGCCCGGGCGGATTCCCTCATCGTCGAGATGCGCGATGCCAACCAGCGTATCAAAGAATTGGATACTGAGCTCAATTCGATCGAGGAGAGGCTTCAGGCTATTGTAATGTCGATCCCCAATCTCTGCGACGACAGTGTCCCGGTGGGTCAGGAGGATACCGATAACGTGGAAGTCCGGACCTGGGGTAACAGGCCTACCTTCTCTTTCACTCCCAAACCCCATTGGGAAATCGGTGAGCAGCTGGGCATCCTCGATTTTGACCGGGCCACTAAACTTGCCGGCGCCCGCTTCGCCCTGCTCAAAGGCTTTGCCTCTCGACTGGAGCGAGCACTCATCAACTTCATGCTCGACCTGCACACCCAGAGACACGGCTATACCGAGGTACTGCCACCGTTCTTGGCCAATACGGCCTCATTGACCGCCACCGGACAGTTGCCCAAATTTGCCGAGGATCTTTTCAAGATCAGCGGCTGGGATCTCTACCTGATTCCGACGGCCGAGGTGCCGGTCACCAATATCCACAGGGAAGAAACCCTCGATGAACGTGACCTGCCTCTCTGTTATGCTGCCTACACCCCCTGTTTCCGGTCTGAGGCCGGCTCATACGGCAGAGACACCCGAGGGCTCATTCGGCAACACCAATTCGACAAGGTTGAGCTGGTTAAATTCAGCACGCCGGAGACCTCAATGGAGGAACTGGAAAAACTGCTGACAGATGCGGAAGAAGTCCTGCAACTCCTGGGACTGCCTTACCGAGTGGTCACCCTCTGCGCCGGAGATCTGGGGTTTTCTTCAACAAAGACCTACGATATCGAGGTCTGGCTGCCCGGCCAGAACACTTACCGAGAGATTTCCTCGTGTTCGAATTTCCTTGATTTTCAAGCCAGGCGCGGTTCCATCCGCTATCGACCCGAGGGGCAGAAAAAAAGCAGGCTGGTGCATACCCAGAACGGCTCAGGTCTGGCGGTCGGCCGGACCTTGCTCGCGATTCTCGAAAATTATCAGCAGGAAGACGGTTCGGTCACCCTTCCGGAGATACTGAAACCCTATTTTGCGGTTCGGTTTTAAAAAATTCAGCCTGAAAAGGGTTACGAAAAACGGAAAGGTAACACTCACTTTTTCGGCACTCGTATACGGAGTTCAATCTCCTCGACCTGATCGGTACATTTCAACGAGCCGACAAAGCCCTCAACTGCACCGGCCAGAATCTCCTGCACAAAATTCTTCAAAGGGATCTTCTTGCCGTTCACCAAGAGGGCTACCCTTTCATGGCCTGCCGATTTGTCAAGCAGGAACCTCTTTTCGATAAACTGGGCAATTTCTTGGCTCTCATGCAGACGAAATATATAATCCCCGACAACACCTTCAAGATCCGTTGCCACGGCAATGACCCCATGTACCTGGTTACGCAGCATCTGATCCTGGTTGCGCAGGACCTCGATCTTGGCCACCTGGCGTGCGGTCTTGAAACCTTCTCCTATGACAATATCGACATCTGCGAAATAGCGGTGGGCGAGGGTGATCAGCGAGAGGTCACGGTTCTTAGTCTGCAACACCATCTGATCCGGCCCGAGAAACATCACACTGTCAGCCCCGGCCATCTTGTGTTTTGCCGTATCAGTGCCGGGGGTATCGAAAACCACCCCCGATTCGTTGCTCGATTTAATAACGGCCACCCGATACCCCAGGCCTTTCAGTGCGCTCACTACCTGATTGGCGAGGGTGGTCTTGCCGCTGTCATGCCAGCCGATGAATGTTACAATTGAAGGCATAGTTCTCCTTTGCCGTGCTTCAAAAATACCCGTAACGAAATGGTAAGGAATGTATTGGCTATTTCGTTACGGCTCCTCAACGTGGAAAGGCGGATCTCCCTTCCGGGAATCCGCCTCTTTCTTTTGCTTGTTCAAGACTGTCCCTGGCAGGACAACTACCACAATCGACCTCTCTTGAAAATCAATATCTCGACCTGCCATGCAGGCATATCAACCTCTTGCCGAGAACCGAAAGGACAATTTGGCCCTCGTCCGGTGATTGCTATTCTTTCTTCTTGTAGGCCGTCTTCCAGCCCCAGGCATTCGCCCCGGAGCCGCGCTGGAAGACCCGTTTACGGTAGACATCCTCCAGGATATCGGCATCACCGGCGAGCAGTGCCTTGGTCGCGCACATCCCGGCGCAGAGAGGCACCTTGCCCTCGGCGATCCGATTTTGTCCGTAAAGACGTTTCTCTTCTTCGCTGAAGGTTTCCTCGGGTCCACCGGCGCAGAAGGTACATTTGTCCATGGCCCCGCGCGCACCTGCGATCTCTCCTTTCGGGAACTGCGGGGCGCCGAAAGGGCAGGCCAAAAAGCAGTAGCCGCAGCCGATACAGATCTTTTTATTGACCAGAACGATGCCGTCCTCGCGCTGGTAGATGGCCTTCGCCGGACAGACCGCCATACACGGGGCATCGGCACAATGCATGCAGGAGATGGAGATGGATTTCTCGCCGGGCGTGCCCTCATCCAGGGTAATCACCCGCCGCCGATTGATGCCAACGGGAATATGATGTCCTTCCTTACAGGCAACCACACAGCCGCTGCAATCGATGCAACGCTCCACGTCGCATAAAAATTTCATTCGTGCCATTGTCTCCCGCCTCCCTTCAAACCCGGCTGATAGAGCACAATCCATCCTTGGTGGCCTGGATCTGCGTGATGATATCAAAGCCGTAATTGGTGACAAAATTGGCCGACTCACCTACGGCATACGGTGCGTGCCCTACGGGGATCTTATCAACCAGCGACTCTCCTGCAAACATATCGCCAAAATGATAGGGCAGAGAAATATGGTTTTTTCATCCACCCGTTCGGTGATCTTGGCCTTGACCTTGATCCTGCCGCCCTCCGGGGATTCAATCCACATCATTTCGCCTGCCCGGATACCGTGATCATTAGCCAGATGGGGGTTGATCTCGGCGTACATATCAGGGGCCAGTTCCGCCAGGTACTTGTTACTCCGGGTCTCGGCCCCGGTACCCATGTGTTCGACCATGCGGCCGGTGGTGAGGACATAGGGAAATGTATGCCCCAGTTCGGCATTCTGCTCACTCCTGTAGCGGGTATAGACCCGGAAATGATCCGGTTTATCCTCATAGGTCGGGTATTTGGCCACCAGATCGGGGCGCGGCGAATGCAGCGGTTCACGGTGCACAGGCACCTGATCCGGAAATTCCACAACCAGACAGCGGGCCCTGGCATTGCCGAAAGGGGCCATACCCCGGGCCAGGGCCTCTTGAGTCGTCTTCTGCGAAATATCGGTGGCCCAACTGGTGCCGGGGACAATCTCCTTAAACTCGGGATAGCCACCTTTCACCGCGCTGCCGGGGGTACAAGAGCCAACAGCTGCCAGCAGATTTTCCGTGCGCCCGCTGGCATCCCAGGTCGCCTCATTGCCAAAGCGGTTGCGGAAGGGCAGACCGCCTTCCGCCACAGGTTTTGAGATATCCCAGAGGATCGGGGTGCCGGGATGTTCCTCTGTCCAGCAGGGCCACGGCAGGCCATAATACTCGCCGTCACAGGGACCGCCCTTGGCCTGCAGGGTATCCACATCAAAGGTGTGCCAGTTGGCCATATGCCTCTTGATCCGCTCCGGGCTCATGCCGTTATAGCCGATAGACAACAGGCCCTTTGCCGATTCACGGCTGATATCCTCGGGTACCTGTTTGATATTCTTGTAGAATGTCTCGGCAAAGCCGAGTCTCTGTACCAACTCCGCCATGATGGTGTAATCATCCCGGCAGTCATGGATCGGCTCAACCACCTTTTCCCGCCACTGAACCTGACGGGAGGTGGAGGTGACACTGCCCGAGGTCTCATACTGGCTCGCACTCGGCAACAGATAGATATTGTCCGTTTCGCACATCGCCGCGGCCATGGTCGGAAAGGGGTCGACGATAACCATCAGCTCCAGCATATCATAGGCCCTTTTCACCCGCCCGTACTGAGAGTTGACATGAGCGCCGCAACCCCACTGGATCATGGCCTTGATCGGGGTATACTGCTCGATCTTCTCCTCGCCGAGGACGCCCTCATACCAACGGGCCAGACTGAAGCCCTTTTTCAGCATGTAGTCCTTGTTATAGAAACGTGAAATCAGCCACTGATAGTCGATACCCCAGACCCGACACCAATGCTGCCAACTCGTCTCTTTGTCGACCGGATAATAACCGGGCAGGCTGTCGCAGAGGACACTCATGTCGGAGGCGCCTTGGACATTATCATGGCCTTGAAGGATATTGGTGCCGCCGCCCGATTTTCCCATATTGCCCAAAACCAGCTGCAGAAGGCAGAACGAACGGGTGATGCTGCTACCGATATGATGCTGGGAACCACCCATACACCAGGTCAGACTGGTCGGCCGGTTGGCAGCCAGAATCCCGGCAATCCTCGTCACCTCACCAGCCGGGATGCCGGTGATATCTTCAACCGCCTCGGGGGTGTAGTGGGCGGCGACCTCGACCATTTCCTCATAGCCCGCCACTCGCGTTCTGATGAACTCCTGGTCTTCCCAGCCGTTGGTCACCACGGCATTGACCAGACCCATCATGAAGGCGGCATCGGTACCCGGCCTGATGCGCACATAATCGCTGGCCTTGGCGGCGAGTTTGGTAAAACGCGGATCGACCACAATGATGGGCGCATGATTTTTTTCCCTGGCGTGCAGGATGTGCTGCATGGCCACCGGATGGGCCTCCGGCGCATTTGAACCGATAAAGATCATACTCCTGGCATGCCGTATATCGTTGATGCTATTGGTTAATGCCCCGTAACCCCAGGTGTTGGCCACGCCGGCCTCCGTTGCCGAGTGACAGAGGCGAGCCTGGTGATCGATGTTATTCGAGCCCCAGAAGGCGGCGAATTTCCGCTGCAGGTAGGCCATCTCGTTTGAGACCTTGGCGCTGCCGTTTATATGCAGGGCATCAGGCCCGTTTTTCTCGCGGATATCGAGAAGCTTTCCGCTTATTTCGGCCAGGGCCTGCTCCCAGGTGATGCTGGTCCATTTGCCACCCACCTTTTTCATGGGATTTTTGAGACGCTTCTCACTGGTGACCATGTCAATGGCGCCTGCACCCTTACAGCAGTGGCCGCCGAAGGATACCGGGTGATCCTGGGCGATTTCCTGGCGCACCCAGACACCGTTATGCACCTCCGCCTCAATACCGCAACCGACCGCGCAGTACGTGCAGATGGTCCTCACCGTCTTCGAGCCCAGATACGGCGCCGGCTTGCCGGTTTCGGCGCTGGCCTTGCCGATCATCCTGCCGGTCATGGCAACGCCGGTGAGGACTGCCGTCGTCGCCGACAACTTCATGAAGGCTCGCCTCGCGGTCCTCGGATTGACGGAGAACGTGGCTGCGACACGTGCCGCCCCTGCTATGAGGGGTTTTCTGATTATGCTTCTCGCCATCGCCAATATCTCCTGATCGTCCGGCGTCCAAGTCCCGGCCACCTCATCAACCTCAAAACCGCTCCCTCATCAATCTTCATTGCTTAAACCCTTTTCCAGATCGAGATAGCCACCGAGAAATCTGCTGCAGGCACTATAGAAATCGGCATTTTCATTGGCTGCCATGGCTATATTGAACCTGCCGACAAAGGGCGCCAGATATTCCGCCAGCAGCCTGGTCTGAAAGCCCCTGGCCTGCGGAGAGCCCGTCTCTTTTTCTTCTTCAACAAGGCTGATCAGGATATCGAGCATGACGACCAGGGCATCCTCAGATTCCTTGACGTCCGGGCCCTTCACCAACTGCACTTGGGCCAGAAATGACTTCAAAGACACCAGCGTCTGTCCGAAACTATGACCGTCAAGATAATACGAGGCGGTTGTATTGACCTTTTTTGCGCCAAAGGGATCGGAGAACAACAGATAGTACTCCTTCTGGAGATCCGGCAATCTTCTGGTATTGAGGAGGTGGCAGCACTCCTTGACCGAACTGTCGATACTTGGGCTTATCTGCTCTCTGGCCAGGGCGGTAAAGGTTCCCCGCCACCGCCCCATCATCTCTGCATCGGGTTCCTGCATGAAAAATGATTTGAGCAGGTCAAGGAACCGCAGGCGTACTCTGAAAAGCTCTCTTTCCGTCATTTCACTCATTGTCACTGCGCTGCAAAAAGATTTACAACCCTGCAGACATCACAGCACCCAAAATGGTTGGTGTCGAGAGTTTCCCGACGGGACAAGAGTGCCATGACCCGCTCAAAACTTTTCCGGGTCCCGAAAATCTTCCCGCATTTTCGGCAGGCCATGGGCTCGGCCCGGGAGAGCACCACCGGCTGAAAGTAGGCCTCGTTGAGCAGAGCACCGGCTGTCAGGCTCAGGGCATCTTCGGGGCAGACCCGCACACAGATTCCGCAACCGACACACATGGCCCCCTGATACTGCAGAATCAATTTGCTCTCATCTGTACTCAAAGCGCCGAGACGGCATTCATTCAGGCAGGCCAGGCAGCCGGTGCACCTGCCGCTATCACAGGCAAGAGTCACAAAGGAGCAGGACTCATCTGCCGGCAACAACGGCTGTCGGCCACTTTCTTCGACTAAAAACTCGAGAACAGCCGTTATATTCACCCGCCTACTGTCAAATCTCTGGAAGGGAAAGAGCCTTGTCAAGGGAGAGGCCGCACTGCTCTGGAGATGACGGTCAAGATCCTGCCATGAAGAGACCAGAACAGCCTCCGGGAGATCAAAGAGGGCCTCGATCAGGGCATTGGCCTGATGTATCTGGCGACTCTGCAGGCAGGACCATTTTTCCTCACCGGCATGATCCATGAGAATAATGCGCCGGACCCCGCGGGCAAAGAGAAACAGGAAGTGCAAGAGGGAAAGAGCGCGGACATTCGGGTATTCCAGAAAAAGCAGGTCCGCTGCCGTGTGGGGTTGGCGATGCCACCAGAGTGTATGCAGAGACGATGCACTGCCGAGGACAATCCTTGCACCGGTTTTCAGGGGCAGAGTCCGGCAATACTCGACAAACACCTGATCAGGGAATCGCAGGTATTGGAGGGCGCCGGTGGGACAGACTGCGACACAGGCCCCGCACTCCACGCAGTGGAAGGCATCCACTCCAATCCCCTTTTCGCTCCTGCTGATCGCCCCATGACTGCAGGCCTCCTGGCACAAACTACAGCCGACAGCCAGTCTGCCGCTGTATTGACATCTGCCGGAGTCCCAGGTTATGACCTCATCGATTCGGCTGGGAAAAAGGGTCGCAAAAAATGAGGGCAGGGTCTTTGGTGAATATACCGACGGCCCATTATCCGGGACCTCCACTCGTACGCCGTCAAGCAACAGCAGGGCCGGAGTCTGTAAAGATCTCTTTTCGGCGCCATACATGTCAATCGCCTTTGCCGGGCAGATTTTTTCGCAGTCCCGGCACAAGGTACACAGAGAAAAATCGATGCGGAGATCCTCGGAGATACAGCCGACCGGACAGGCTGGCCCGCAGAGACCGCAATATGTACAGCGTCCCGCATCAATAGGTGTTCGCACGGAATAGGCCACATCATAGCCGGCTTCCGCCAGTCTGATCGTAAGATCAAATACCCGGGGGAATTCAGGAAACTCATCGTTGAGGAGCAGGGGCTGAATGTCTATGACACCGCCATAGGTCTCCAGGAAATCCTTCAATCCGCCACCGTCTTCGGCCAGCACACAGAGCCGTGGATCGCTCTCAATGGTATAACTCCGGTAGGTGATCCGGCTCAAACGTCCGAGCTCAGCCTTGACCAGGCGTTCGAGTTCTTGCAGGGAATAATCCCCCAGATCGCCGTTGAGTTGCAGTGTTGGCGAGAGAGGGACACGAGTCTCGGGGGGCAGGCCAGGAAAACCGCCGATTAATAGAAGAGATGCAGGTGCCGGCGGAATTATACCACGCGGAGGTGAGAGAACTGTCTCATTGATTGCAAGACGGGAATCGGCATTGCCCTCAGAGTATACCGCATACGTCGTGAAGGAATTTTTCATAGTTTTCCTGACCGTCGTCACCCGTCTTGCAGCAGGCGGGATTCAGAATCAAGCAGAGCTCCGGAAAACATAAGGCCTTGAGCCTCTGATGAAGAGCAAAAAAAGGAAACCGCCCCCTGGCAGACGGGTGAGGACGGCTTCCTGTTGTACGATGTGCACTCTAAGGGAAAGGGAGTAAGAAAGAAATCGGCCGAATGCCGTTTTTTCTGTAAGGAAAAAAACTAAAAATCCGTGGGGAATTTCCCTACATCATCCGGGGAATTGTTGCCGAAACACTCTTTTTCCGTCCACAACACAGCCCGCCTGGTCAATTCCACCGCGCTCTTCAGACAGAGTTTCTGCTTGATCCGGTCCCGGTAGGTCCCGATAGTCTTGATGCTCAGATTCATCCGGGTGGAAATCTCGCGGGTTGACAGCCCCTGCCCGATCAACCTGAACACCTCC
>JANOIV010000007.1:0-5777 GCA_031407875.1 Desulfobulbaceae bacterium
GCCGCCGTCAGACCGACCGAGACCACACTCTTGCCCGATCCTCCGGCAAGTCCGGCGACCACAAACCCTCTGGCACTCATACTCTCTGTTTCCTCATTCTCTGTCATCTTTTCAGTGCTCTTCTCGGCCATGCATCCGCCAGGCCCGCAGGTAGAGCTCATTGAGACGTTTTTCCAGCTCCAGACGATATTCCTCAATGCCCTCGGCCTTCAGACCGGGTGGCACAAAAAGGGGCTCTCCATACAGGTAATCAACCCTGGAAAAGGGTTTGGGAATTGCTGTCCTGTCCCAGGAAGGAATGGCGAAATAGCTTGACGCCGACCAGGTCATCGGCAACACCGGCATCCCGGTCCGCGAGGCAAGCAGGATGGCGCCTGGCTGAGCGACCCGTGGCGGTCCTTGCGAACCATCGGCGACTATCGCCGTATTCTCTCCCATTCCAGCCGCTTTCAGCAGATCCTTCAGGGCCTGCAGACCCTTACTGTTGCGGGAGCCCCGGGCCGTCGAAAAACCGAGTTCCTGGGCCAGGCGGGCGATATACTCGCCGTCCCGGCTGGCGCTGACCATTATTACTGCCGATTCCCGGCGCAGCTGATAGAACACAAAAAGCATGGTGTAATGCCAGAAGCTGGCGACAATGGCCATGCCGGCATCAAGGGTGCTCAGGCGATGTTCCACACCATGCACTCTGATCCGGCAGGTCGCAAACCAGATGCGGATCAGCCAGGCGATCAGCTTTGGCACCAGCAGCAGCGACAGCCTGTGCAACAGTCCTCCTTCCTTCATCCTATCTCGATCTCCAACCGTCGCAGCATCTTAACCCGGTCGCGCAGACCGGCCGCCTCTTCAAAGGCCAGCTCTTTGGCTGCCTCCTGCATCCTCTTCTCCAGTTTTTTGATTTCTTTTTCCAGTTCCTTGATACTGCCGAAATTGGGCAGATCCTCCGCCGCCTGCAGCAGGGCATTCTGATAATCATCAGACATCTTATAGCCGGAGGCCTGGAGATGCTGTTGCATGGTGTCCTTTACCGCCGAAATAATCGTCTCCGGCACTATGCCGTGTTGCTGATTGTGCTCCTGCTGCAGGGTTCGGCGCCGCTCCGTCTCATCAAGCGTGAAACGCATGGAGCCGGTGATTACATCGGCGTACATGATCACCATACCGCCCACATTACGGGCGGCCCGGCCGCAGGTCTGGATCAGCGAGCGCTCGGAACGCAGAAATCCTTCCTTGTCGGCATCGAGGATGGCCACCAGTGAGACCTCCGGAATATCGAGCCCCTCCCGCAGAAGGTTAATGCCGACCAGGACATTGAACTCACCCTGGCGCAGATCGCGGATCACTTCGATCCGTTCCAGGGTCTTGATGTCGGAGTGGAGGTAACGCACCTTGACCCCGAGCTTGTGGTAATAATCGGTCAGGTCCTCGGCCATGCGTTTGGTCAGGGTCGTCACCAGCACTGCCTCGTTGCGTTCGGTGCGCAGGCGGATCTCTTCAAGCAGATCATCGACCTGGCTGCCGGCCGGACGCACCTCGATGCGCGGGTCGAGTAGGCCGGTGGGCCGGATGACCTGCTCTACCACTCGCCCTTGAGCCTGCGCTAGTTCATACGGCCCCGGCGTGGCCGAGACATAGATCACCTGATTGATCCGCTTGGCAAATTCATCAAAGCGCAGGGGCCGGTTATCGAGGGCGGAGGGCAGACGGAAACCGAAGTTGACCAGGGTGGTCTTGCGCGACCGGTCCCCATTGTACATACCGTTGAGCTGGCCGATACCGATATGGCTCTCGTCGATGAAGAGCAGGAAATCCTCGGGGAAATAGTCAAGGAGGTTGGGAGGCGGCTCCCCTTCCGGCTTACCGGTGAGGTGACGGCTGTAATTCTCGATGCCGGTGCAGTAGCCGAGTTCCTGGATCATCTCCAGATCGAACATGGTCCGCTGCTCCAGCCTCTGGGCCTCCACCAGCCGGTTTTCTTTGTAAAAATACTCAAGCCGTTCTTTGAGTTCATCCTTGATGGTGGCGGTGGCGATCTGCAGGCGGTCCTTCGAGGTGACGAAATGGCTGCCGGGAAAAACGGTGTATTCATCGAGCTTTTCGAGGATCACGCCGCGCAGGGGATCGATGATCATGATCCTCTCGACGGTGTCGTCGAAGAATTCCAGACGCAGCGCCCGCTCCTCCTCATGCACCGGGAAGATGTCGATTACATCGCCTCGCACCCGGAAAGTGCCGCGATGGAAGGACATATCGTTGCGCTCGTAGAGCATGAAGGTGAGTCGCCGCTTCACCTCCTCCATCGGATAGTCCGCACCGGTCCGGAGCAGGAGGTGCATGTTCTTGTATTCATCGGGAGAACCGAGGCCGTAGATACAGGAGACCGAGGCGACGATGATAACGTCCCGGCGGGTCAGCAGTGAACGGGTCGCCGAATGCCGCATCTTGTCGATCGCGTCGTTGATTGCCGAATCTTTTTCGATGTAGGTGTCCGACTGGGGAATATAGGCCTCGGGCTGATAGTAATCGTAGTAGGAGACAAAGTACTCGACGGCGTTACGGGGAAACAGCTCCTTGAACTCACCGAACAGCTGGGCCGCCAGGGTCTTATTCGGAGCGATGACCAGGGTCGGCCGCTGCACCCGCTCGACGACGCTGGCCATGGTAAAGGTCTTGCCCGAACCGGTGACACCCAGCAGCACCTGACTGTTCTCGCCACGCTCCACGCCCCGCACCAGCTGCTCAATGGCCTGCGGCTGGTCGCCTGCGGCGGTAAAGTTGGTGACAAGTTCGAAGGGTTGGTTCATGGTTTCCGCATGTTGATTATTCTGGTTGATAAGCCCGGCCATCTTACCAGAACTCGCCCGGCATTACCACTGCCCCGCTGCGAATAATCCCGAGGGAGGGCTTGCCGCGGCACCTTTTGTTGTCCCGGCACAGGCGGGAATCCAGAGATATTTAGATATTTTCATATTTCTGGGTCCAGATCGACGCTATCTGCCGTTTTCAGGGCGAGGACGACTTTTACAATGGGCTCAAATTAATGTATTATGCTGTTAGAGGATTACAGCTACTTCGGAAGAAGAGCGATAAGAGAAATGAGGGGGGCAATAGATGGCAACGGAAAACAACGATCCTGCTGCAACAACCCTGGAGATGTTGCAGCTCCTGGAAGAGATGAACGCCCTCCGCGCTCAGGCCTTGGAGGCGAAACACCAATGGGAAAGCACCTTTCACTCCATCCGTGATGCGGTTTTTCTCGTCGATGCCGCCAGTCGCATCACTCAACACAACAGGGCCACCGAACTTTTGCTGCACAAAACCGCTTCCGAAATTGATGGCCATTTGTGCTTTGAGGTTGTGCACGGCACAAACGCACCGATCCCTTTCTGTCCCACTGAGCGCATGAAAAAATCTCAGCACCGCGAAAATTTCATGATTGAGCTCAATAGCCGCTGGATAGCCATAACGGCAGACCCCATCTTCAACCCGGATCAGACTATCGCCGGGGCAGTGCATGTCCTGACAGACATCACCGAGCGTAAGCAGGCCGATGAAGCACTCAAAGAGAGTGAAGCCCGTTACCACCGCATCACGGAAGGTCTCGTGGATTATCACTATACAGTGCATATCAAGAACGGCCGCACCGTGGGCTCAAGCCAAAGTCCGGCCTGCGAGGTGGTGACGGGCTATAGGGCTGAGGAATTTGCGGCCGATCCCTATCTCTGGATTCGCATGGTCGCACCGGAGGATCGCGATCTGGTCAGGGAGCGTGTGCAACAGGTACTCGACGGCAAGGACATCCCACCCATTGAGCATCGAATATACCGTAAAGACGGAGAGATGTGTTGGGTGTGTGACACAACCATCCTGCAAAAAGATGCCTCCGGCACCTTGCTGTCATACGACGGCGTCATCAAAGATATCACTGAACGTAAAAAGGCCGAGGCAGAAAAAGCTGAGCTCATCGACCAGAACCGGCAGCTCCAGAAGGCCCAAAGCCTGGGATGTATGGCCGGAGCCATCGCCCATCATTTCAACAATAAACTGCAGGCTGTAACGGGAAATCTCGAACTGGCCATAGACGATCTGGCAGAGGGGAAAAGTCCTGTCAATTTTCTGTCGCTGGCCATGCAGGCAGCCCACAAGGCAGCAGAGGTGAGCACGCAGATGCTGACCTACCTCGGGCAAACACCCAGCAAGCGTGAACTGCTCGATATTTCCGAGATACTACAAAAAACTCTGCCCATGCTGCGGGCCATCATGCCAAAAAATATCGCCCTGAATATCGAGCTGCCTTCTCCCGGTCTGATCATTCACGCGAACGAGAACCAGATACAACAGGTACTCGCCAATCTGCTGGCCAATGCCAGAGAAGCCTTGGTCGACCACCTGGGAGTTATTCACCTGAGTGTCAAAACGGTTACACCGACAGAGATCCCGGAAGAACACCGTTTTCCTCTGGACTGGCATTCTCAGGATCCGGTCTACGCCTGCCTGGAAATAGCAGACAGCGGTTGCGGCATCGCGCCCTCGGACATCGAAAAACTCTTTGATCCGTTTTTCTCCAGCAAATTCACGGGTCGAGGCCTGGGGCTCCCTGTTGTTCTGGGTATTGCCCGGGCCCATGGCGGGGTCGTCACGGTGGAAAGCGAACCGGGGAGAGGAAGTATTTTTCGGGTTTTCCTGCCGCTTGCAGGTGAAGAGAGCCATGCGTAAAGGGGCAATCACTAAGACATTCGTCACCCGGGTAGTGTTTCTGACTTTTCTTGCTGGTATCTTTGGTTTTTCCGACGGCCAGTGCGGAACGCACCAGGAGTCAGGCCGGTTTTTCTGGATGGGCAGCGGCACGCTCCACCTGAAAAACCTGCGCAACAAGAAAGAGGCCAGGGTCGATCTGCTCAACCGGGATGGATCGCTCAACGATGCAGCATTTACCGACGTTGACCGGGTTTTCGGCTTCCCGACTGCGGAAAAAGGCGAACATATCTCCCCCCGCCTCCTCTTTATGCTCAGCTACTTTGCCGATCATGCGGCACCGGGCAAGATGATCACCATCGAATCCGGCTACCGCAGTCCAGATTATAACGACGGGATTCGTAAAAAAGGCGCCAATGCCGCCAGAACCAGCACCCATATAGACGGCATGGCCCTTGACTTCTGGATTGCCGGTGTCGACGGCAAGGAGCTTTGGCAGACAGTTCGGGAGAAAAATTGCTGCGGGGTCGGACACTATGGCGGCAAAAGCATCCATCTGGACGCTGGCCGGCCGCGTTTCTGGGAGGCGGCGACTTCCGGCACGAAAACCAAGGAGCCGGATTACAACCGTCATATCTACCTGTCAACCGACTTCGACCGCTATACGCCCGAGGCGAAAGTCAGACTATCACTGTCCGGGATCAGCACCTTCGGCTTCGGCGTCAAACCCACGGCTCGTTTGTATGGCATGGCCGATGTCGATAAACCCGTTGCCCAAGTGCAGATTGCCACCGGAAATACGTCCGACTGCCTCATACTCAGTGACCGCAAGAGGTCGCGATTTATGTACATTGCACTTCCTGCCGAGCTGCCCGC
Source organism: Desulfobulbaceae bacterium (assembly GCA_031407875.1). Taxonomy (GTDB): domain Bacteria; phylum Desulfobacterota; class Desulfobulbia; order Desulfobulbales; family Desulfocapsaceae; genus Desulfoprunum. The sequence goes on from JANOIV010000007.1 coordinate 5,572, forward strand.
CGGGCGATTCAGGCTAAAACTCGAGTTCTGCGAGAGGCCTTTCATCCAGATGCCCGCAGAGGTACTCTCCAATGAGATTGAACTGATCAAAACGGCAGGAACATGACAGAACGGCTTCTTTAAACCGTTGTCAAACAAATATCCGTATCCTTGAAAAGAGGTCAATAAGGAGCCGTATATTGACCTCTTTTATTAGGGAATATGCC
>JANOIV010000041.1:0-13366 GCA_031407875.1 Desulfobulbaceae bacterium
CGAATCTCCAGCCGCGGAGATCTGCACTCTTCTCAACATTTGACGAACTATAACCTCAATGTGCTTGTCATTAATTTTAACACCTTGGAGTCGATACACTTCCTGGATTTCGTTGACCAGAAACTTGGCCAGCTCCTTGACGCCAAGAATCCGGAGGATGTCGTTCGGTACAACCGTTCCCTCCATGAGAGGCTCTCCAGCCTGGACATAATCACCCTCGTGGACAATGATATGTTTGGCCTTCGGTATCAGGTATTCCTGCGGCTCACCATATTCGGGGGTTATGAGCACCCGCCGTTTTCCCTTCAACTCTTTACCAAAGCTGACACGGCCATCGATTTCTGAGATAATCGCTGGTTCCTTAGGTTTACGTACTTCGAACAGCTCGGCAACCCGCGGAAGACCGCCGGTAATATCCTTGGTCTTGGAGGTTTCACGGGGAATCTTGCCGACAATCGTACCAGGTTTAATCGCATCTCCTTCATTCACCGAAATGATGGAGCCGACCGGCAGGCTGTATCGGGCATAGACCTCTGTATCGGGAAGCTTGAGTGTCTTGCCCCGATCATTCTTCACTGAAATACGCGGGTTCAGCTGGGCTCCGCCTGACGAGTGGATAATGACCATTGAGGATTTACCGGTTACAGGATCCACTTTTTCCTGCATGGTCATACCTTCAAATATATCCCCATATTTGATTATACCACCAACCTCAGCGACGATGGGAATAGTATAGGCATCCCAATCAGCAAGTATCGTTCCTGCTTCAACATCACTTCCCTCATTGACGGTGATCTGCGCGCCATAGTTTACCTTAAAGCGCTCACGTTCGCGGTCGAGTTCATCCGTGATAGTGATTTCAGCATTTCGATTCATGACAATCTTGATGCCATCTGCATTTTCAACATGGTGAAGATTCTTGAAGCCAACTTTACCGCCGCGTTGGGTCTTCAATTCAGCCTGCTCGACGGATCGGCGCGCAGTACCACCGATATGGAAGGTACGCATGGTCAACTGCGTACCAGGTTCACCGATGGACTGGGCGGCAATGACCCCGATGGCCTCACCAATATTCACCATGTGGCCCCGGCCAAGATCCCGGCCATAGCAGGCTGCACAGACTCCGCGCCGTGATCGGCAGGACAAAACAGACCTGATCACGACTCGATCAATGCCTGATTCTTGAATCAATCGCACCTTCTCTTCAGTGATCTCTTTTCCGGCCTCAACAAGGACTTCCCCAGAATAGGGGTCACAGACATCCTCAAGAGCCACTCGGCCAAGAATACGATCACCAAGAGGAACAATAATTTCCCCTCCATCGAGGAGCGGCTCGGCAATAATTCCATCAATGGTCTGACAATCACGTTCAATGATGGTCGATTCCTGGGCCACATCCACCAACCGCCTGGTCAGATATCCTGAGTTGGCTGTCTTAAGCGCGGTATCTGCAAGACCCTTTCTGGCACCGTGGGTAGAGATGAAGTACTCGAGTACCCCCAATCCCTCACGGAAATTGGCCTTAATAGGAGTCTCAATAATTGCCCCTGAAGGCTTGGCCATCAGGCCGCGCATCCCGGCAAGCTGACGGATCTGGTCTCTCGATCCACGGGCGCCGGAATCAGCCATGATAAAGATTGAGTTGAAACTCGGCGCTTCCACGAGAATATTGTCCTTATCCCGAAAATAGTCGACTTTGATTTCGTTCATCATCTCATTAGCCACATCTTCCGTGACCTTCGACCAGATATCGACAACCTTGTTATACTTTTCACCGGAGGTTATAAGTCCATCGGTATACTGCTGTTCAACATCAAGCACATCCTTTTCGGCCTTCTCCACGAAATCCTCTTTGCTCAGAGGAATTTTCATATCATTGATACAGATGGAAATTCCGGCCTTAGTGGCGTATTCATAGCCGATGTCCTTGAGACGATCAGCAAGGATAACGGTATCTTTTGTACCTGAATTTCTATATGTATAATCGATAAGCTGCGCCAGGGCCTTTTTACTTAGTACCTTATTGACCTCTTTGAAGGGGATGCTGGACGGTAAAAGGTCTCCAAGGATGATGCGGCCCATGGTCGTTTCCACGACCGCCCCGTCCATCCGAACCTTGACCCTTGCCTGAAGGTGCACCTCGTTATAGTCATAGGCAATACGCGCCTCTGAAATATTTGAAAAGACCTTACCCTCGCCGGCGACATTGATGCGCTCCCGGGTCATATAGTAGAGACCGAGTACGATATCCTGCGAAGGAATGATGACCGGTTCGCCGTTGGCAGGAGATAAGATGTTGTTGGTCGACATCATGAGCACCCTTGCCTCAACCTGTGCCTCCACAGAAAGGGGGACATGCACGGCCATCTGGTCGCCATCAAAGTCGGCGTTGAAGGCCATACAGACAAGCGGGTGCAGCTGAATAGCCTTACCCTCAATCAGCACCGCCTCAAAGGCCTGCATACCGAGGCGATGCAGCGTAGGAGCGCGATTGAGGATAACTGGATATTCGGTTACCACCTCATCAAGGACGTCCCATACCTCCTTGACTCCTTTTTCCACCATCTTCCTGGCACTCTTGATGGTGGTTACAAAGCCTTTGCGCTCCAGTTTGTTGTAAATAAAGGGTTTGAACAGCTCAAGGGCCATTTTCTTTGGGATTCCACATTGGTGCAATCTCAGATGCGGCCCTACGACGATAACCGAACGGCCTGAATAGTCGACCCGCTTGCCAAGGAGATTCTGCCGGAAGCGACCCTGTTTGCCCTTGAGCATATCGGAGAGTGATTTAAGTGGCCGTTTGTTGGCCCCGGTAATTACCCTGCCGCGCCGACCATTATCGAAGAGAACGTCAACGGCTTCTTGCAGCATCCGCTTTTCATTACGTATGATGATATCAGGTGCATCGAGTTCGAGAAGTCGCTTGAGACGATTGTTCCTGTTGATGACCCTCCTGTAGAGATCATTGAGATCAGAAGTTGCAAACCGGCCGCCCTCTAAGGGCACGAGAGGCCTGAGATCAGGGGGAAGAACGGGAATGACCTCGAGGACCATCCATTCCGGCTTATTACCGGACTCACAAAATGCTTCAACAACGAAAAGGCGCTTGCCGAGCTTCTGTCTTTTGGTCTGGGAATTGGTAGTAGTCATTTCATCGCGCAATTCTTTGGAAAGAGCCACTAAGTCCTTGCTCGCCAGAAGTTCACGGATAGCCTCTGCCCCGATTCCCACCTTGAATTTTCCCGGATACTCTTCTTTCATCTGACGATATTTTTCCTCACTCAGGAGTGTTCCTGGAGGAAATCCGTCAACTTCCGACTCTACAACTGCGTACTGCTCGAAATAGAGGATTTTTTCAAGCTGTTTAAGAGTCATATCGAGAACGGCCCCGATTTTGCTTGGCAGACTCTTGAGGAACCAAATATGGGCAACGGGAGCCGCGAGTTTAATATGTCCCAGGCGTTCGCGCCGGACTTTCGATTGAATAACCTCGACCCCACACTTTTCACAGACAACCCCTCGGTGTTTCATGCGCTTGTACTTGCCGCAGTTACACTCAAAGTCCTTCACAGGGCCAAATATTTTGGCACAGAAGAGGCCATCACGTTCCGGTTTAAATGTCCGATAATTTATAGTTTCTGGTTTTTTCACCTCACCGTGTGACCAATCCATGATCTTCTCGGGAGAGGCCAGTGAGATTTTTACCCTTTTGAATTGAACAGGAGCTTTGGGTTTTTGAAAAAAGTTAAATAGCTCTTCCACGCGATCACCTCTCCCTCATGTTATAGGATTTGTCCGACAGCAGCAGTCCGTGTCGGATCTTGAAGAGTTTATGCCCTAACTGGGATATATATGTAGAGAGTTCATCTGTCTTCGTTGCAATTCGAAGAATATGAACTCTTTAATCTTCGAGTAATTCCATATTCAAACACAATCCCTGCAGCTCTTTAACGAGAACGTGAAAGGATTCAGGTAAACCTGTTGTCAGAAAATTATTTCCTTTGACAATACGCTCATACATTGTCGTCCGACCCTCGACATCGTCAGACTTGGCAGTCAGGAATTCTTTCAGCGTATATGCAGCTCCATAAGCCTCCATCGCCCAGACTTCCATCTCACCGAGCCTCTGACCACCGAACTGAGCTTTACCGCCAAGTGGTTGCTGGGTCACAAGGGAATATGGCCCTGTTGATCGTGCATGGATTTTATTGTCGACAAGGTGATGAAGTTTTAGCATATACATAACACCAACAGTAACCTTGTTCATAAAAGGCTCGCCAGTCAGGCCATCATAGAGCTGGCTCTGTCCAACCTCATCGACGCCTGCTTCCACAAGCAGGCGTCGAATCTGTCCTTCTTCAGCACCGTCAAATACCGGACTTGCCATATGGAGACCAGTCTGGTGCTCTCGTGCCCAATCAATGAGTTCGTTGTCATCCTTGCCGGAAACGATGACTTCATACTCATCCTTGGCGTAAATGGCCTCAATTTTTTTCTTGATAGCATCCACAGCATGCTCACGGGCAAGTAACTCTAGCTGTTCACCTAGTTTTTTGGCTGCAAAACCGAGATGAACCTCGAGAACCTGACCAACATTCATTCGCGAAGGTACACCCAAGGGATTGAGAACTATATCAACAGTGGTCCCGTCGGCAAAAAACGGCATATCCTCTTCCGGGAGAAGCCGTGAGACAACACCTTTATTGCCGTGTCGCCCGGCCATTTTATCACCAACGGACAGTTTACGTTTGGTCGCCACATACACCTTGACCATCTTGACCACACCGGGAGGAAGATCATCACCCTTGCGCATCCGCTCGATAATACCCTCATATCGACCGGAAATAAGACGGGCCTGTTTATCATAGCGTGCAAAGGCTGCCTCAATTTGGTCCTCGTACTTATTTTTCTCAGAGAAGTCGATGTCCCTGAGATTATGAAATCCTATTTCAAGAGCCATATCGGCGCTGATTTTTTTCCCGAGTTTGACCACGACCTGCCCGGAAACACCGATTATATCAACTTTTGCAGTCCGACCAGCTATGATATTGCCAATCTCTCGGCAAACACCCCGCTTCAGACTCCGAATCTCATCGATCTTATCCCGATTAAGTTTTTCGATCTCGAGATCCTCGATCATCAGAGAGCGCTCATCTTTGTCGACACCTTTGCGAGAAAAGACCTTGGCATCAATGACAATACCAGAGACACCGGGGGGCACACGCAGAGAAGAATCCTTCACATCCTGAGCCTTTTCACCGAAGATGGCGCGAAGGAGTTTTTCTTCAGGGGAGAGAACGGTTTCCCCCTTTGGGGTAACTTTACCGACCAAAGTATCGCCCGCTTTGACCTCTGCGCCTATCCTGACAATGCCTGAGTCGTCGAGATTGCGTAGTGTTTCTTCGCTGACATTCGGGATATCACGGGTAATCTCTTCTTTTCCGAGTTTGGTATCCCGGGCCATTGTCTCAAACACCTCGATATGCACGGAGGTGAAGGTATCTTCCTTGAGCAGTCTCTCGTTGACAAGTATCGAATCCTCAAAGTTGAAGCCACGCCAGGGCATAAAGGCAATAGTCACGTTTTTACCAAGGGCCAGTTCGCCCTGCTCGCAAGACGGCCCATCGGCCAGGACAGTACCCTTGGTGACTCTTGCACCCGGAAGCACCAGCGGTGTCTGGGTAAAGCAGGTATTCTGGTTAGATTTTTTATACTTGCCAAGTCGATAGACGGCAACACCGGTATCATAGCCATCAACACCGGGTTGATCATAACGGACGACAATGCGGTTGGAATCAGCCTCTTCGACGATGCCGTCACTGGCACTCATGAGGCAGGCCCCGGAGTCCTGTGCCACATAACGTTCCATACCGGTTCCCACAAGCGGAGCTGCAGTCACCATCAGAGGCACGGCCTGTCTCTGCATATTAGAGCCCATCAGGGCCCGGTTAGCGTCATCGTTTTCCAGAAAGGGAATCAAGGAGGCCGCAACACTCACTAGCTGATTCGGGGCAATATCCATATAGGTCACCTTATCAGCGGCGGAGGTGAGTACCTCACCATCTTCACGAACAATGATATTATCAGGAACTATCCTTTTGTTAGCATCCGTTTCGATGAGAGCAGGTGCTATGACATGCTTCTGCTCCTGCAAAGCACTCAGATACTTCACTTCATCGAGAACGATGCGGTCATTGACCTTTCTGTAGGGAGTCTCGATGAAACCATAAGGATTGATACGCGCATAGGTTGCCAGCGAGACAATCAGACCGATGTTCGGCCCCTCAGGAGTCTCAACAGGACAAATACGCCCATAATGGGTAGGATGGACATCCCGGACCTCAAAACCGGCCCTCTCCCGTGACAAACCGCCGGGGCCGAGAGCGCTCAGACGTCTCTTATGGGTCACCTCGGAAAGAGGATTAGTCTGGTCCATAAACTGCGACAACTGGCTGGTACCAAAGAACTCCTTGATAGCCGCGGAAATGGGTTTAGGATTGACCAGATCATGCGGCATGAGGGTTTCAACATCCTGCAGAGTCATCCTCTCCTTGATGGCCCGCTCCATACGCACTAGGCCCATGCGGTATTGATTTTCGACAAGTTCACCGACAGTGCGAACCCTTCTGTTTCCAAGATGATCAATATCATCGACACCACCTTGTGTGTCTTTTAGTCTCACTAGATACCGAATTGCATAGATTATATCTTCTTTTGTGAGAGCTCTGTTGGAGATATCGATTTCTAGTCCAAGTTTGGCATTGATCTTGTAACGACCAACCTCGCTGAGGTCATACAGGTCCTGATTGAAAAAAAGATTATCAAAAAACGTCTTGGCGACCTCAATAGTCGGCGGGCTTGAGGGTCTCAATCGTCGATAGATTTCAAGCAGGGCCTCTTCTGTGTTGCTGACTTTATCAAGAGCGAGGGTTTTGCTGAAGGAATCGGAGAATTTTACACCATCAATCATCAACGTCTCGACCTCGTGGATACCGGCACCTTGTAGGGTCTCGAGCAGAGCCTCTGTAATCTCAGTATTACAGAATGCAAGCATTTCACCTGACTGAGGATCGGTAACATCTTTGGCAAGGACGCGAGAAATGACGGATTCTTTCGATATTCTCAGAAACTTGATTCCGGCGGACTCTATCTTTTTACAAAGGGCAGAGCTGATCTTCCGACCTTTTTTTGACAAGACTTCTCCATCAACAGGGCTCACCACATCGAATTCCAGCCGCTGGCCTTTTGCGGTCTCCTCATCAAAACTACTGGAGAAATCTTCACCTTCCCGACGGATGATATTGATCGGGTAAAATTCTCGAAGCAGTTCCTCAGATGTATAGCCAATAGCCTTCAGCAGAGTCGTAGCAGGGAATTTGCGACGTCGATCAATGCGTACATGCAGGATATCTTTTATATCGAACTCGAGATCAATCCATGAGCCCCGGACAGGGATGATTCTTGCAGAATAGAGTAATTTGCCACTGGCATGACTTTTGCCGTTATCGTGAGTATAGAAAAGTCCTGGCGAACGCTGCAACTGTGAAACGATGACCCTCTCTGTGCCATTGATTACAAAAACTCCATCTCCGGTCATCAGAGGCAGTGAGCCAAGGAAAACTTCTTGTTCCTTGATATCCCTTATTGATTGAATTCCCGTTTCCTCATCGACATCAAATGTGATAAGCCGAACTACAATTTTCAGAGGAATCTCATAGCTCATTCCCCTCTGCTGGCACTCTTCAACAGTGTATTTGGGCTCACCGAATTTATACCTTACAAACTCGAGAGAACACTGTCCGTTAAAATCCTTTATCGGAAAAACCGACTTTAATATAGCCTGTAAACCGTATTCTTCACGCTCATCAGGAACACAGTCCATCTGCAGAAATTTCTCATAGGAAATTCGTTGCATGGAAATTAAATGTGGTGGCTCAATGATGCAATCAGCCGTAGCAAAATTTTTTCTAACTCGTTCCATAATTGTCCTCAGGGTGGCTGTAAGATCGTTACGAATAAATAATATTACTCATCAGAAATGACTCTGCGATCCGACTAGCTGAAAAAGCTGTAAAATGGGGTGGAATGTGATATAGAACACGCTAAAGGAGAATATTCAAAAACGGGGAATAACATTGAAGAAGAAAGATTGAGCTGAGAGGTATTCGCATCGTTTACAAGCATAGTATGTCCTTTTCGAATGATTGCGCAGTGAAAAAACAAAATAACCCCGGAGCGGTACAAGCGCCTGATATTATATATTTTTTTGGACAACTTTTCTTGCTGACTAAAGCACGACACGCTACGTGGCTGAGCCCGTAGCGTGTCGTTGTTTACTTAAGGTATTGCCATTCCGGAAATACCATTGTGATCTCAATATTACTTGATCTCGATTACAGCACCAACAGCTTCAATCTGAGTTTTGATGGCGGCTGCCTCGTCTTTTGTCACACCCTCTTTAACAGGCAGAGGTGCACCTTCCACAAGTTCCTTGGCCTCTTTAAGACCAAGGCCGGTAATGGCTCGAACTTCTTTGATGACCTTAATCTTCTGATCACCGACAGAGGTCAGTATTACGTCGAATTCTGTTTTTTCTTCAACAACTGCTTCAGCAGTTGCTGGACCGGCTGCGGCAATGGCTACAGGCGCAGCGGCAGAGACTCCGAATTTCTCTTCCAGTTCCTTGATCAGGACAGAAAGTTCAAGAACAGACATATTAGAAATGAACTCAATAACATCTTCTTTAGTAACAGCCATTTTTAGATACCTCAGTATTATTGGATATTTGTTGTTATTCCCTTAAAGTGTTGTCGGGAAATCTTTTTAATTATCTGCTTGCTCTTTTTGATCCTTGATCGCCTGTAACCCATAAAGGAACGTTCGCGGTACACCTGAGAGCACTCGAACAAGACCAGTCGGAACTGCATTCATGACAGAAAGCAACTGACCAAGCAGAACCTCCTTGGTCGGCAGTTTTGACAAGGCAATCAACCCATCGGCGTTAAGTCTCTCTCCTGCAAAAGAAGCAGACTTGATCTTGAATTTTGCATGTTCTTCTGAGAACTTAACAATAACCTTTGCCGGCAGAACCGGGTCGGCATAAGCTATAACAACCGCAGTAGTCCCTGAAAAATCATCGCTCAGCGATGCACTTGCAGTATCAGCAACTGCTCTCTTTAAAAGAGTATTCTTGGCAATGCGGATCTCTGAGTCACAATTTCGCAATTCAATGCGGATCTGTTGCAATTCAGAAACCTTTAAACCGCAATAGTCAGCCACAACCGCGAACTTAGCCCGGTTGAAGGAATCATTCAATTCCGAGACTATCACTGATTTTTCATCACGATTCAAAGTAACCCTCCTTGATAAGGTTGGAGATTTAGGGTTTTCAAAGCAGCAGTTACAAGATTCATTTGAGGTAAATGTACAACAACAAACAGCTCAATCTGAAAGTGCAATAAATTGATACTCTCTATTTACCTTTTGTCTCGGCAGGACGTGCTGTTCGGCACGATTAAACTGTTGTTCCCGCTGTCTTCGACTAAAGGATGTGATTTTCATTTGATATAATCACCACATCCTGACAGTTTATTACTTTACCAAGCTTCTAACATTCAACGGGTCGATTTTTACACCAGGCCCCATTGTGGTCGAAACAGTGACCGAACGCAGATAAATCCCCTTGCTGGTTGAAGGCTTCAGCTGAATTATTTTTTCCACAAAGGTCAAAATATTTTCATAAAGTTTTTGTTGACCAAAAGATGCCTTGCCAAGCCCAGCATGAATAATACCCGCCTTGTCAACCTTGAAATCCACCTTACCACTTTTTATATCCTTGACAATATTGGCAATATCGAAGGTAACAGTTCCAAGCTTAGCGTTAGGCATGAGATTTCTAGGTCCTAGAATACGTCCTATTTTGCCGACAGTTCCCATCATGTCAGGGGTAGCAACCGTTTTATCAAATTCTAACCACCCCCCCTGTATCTTCTGTACAAGATCATCAGCTCCAACGTAATCCGCCCCTGCCTCGAGGGCTTCTACCTCTTTCGGTCCTTTGGCAAAAACCAGAACACGGGTGACTTTTCCCGTACCATTAGGAAGGACAACCGAGGAGCGGATCATCTGATCGGCATGCCGTGGGTCTACACCAAGTTTCATGGCTATATCGAATGTCTCATCGAACTTGACATAAATTGATTTCAGGGCAACCTGAATTCCTTCTTCAAGAGTATGGAGCGTGGTCCTGTCTACCCCTGCCATTTTATTTCTGTAATTTTTTCCGTGTTTCGGCATAGTTGCCTCCTACTCTAGACGAAGATTTTAGTGTTGGCTTCGTGCAGCAGTATGTTTGAATTTTAATCTACAATTGTAATTCCAACACTTCGAGCTGTACCTTCAATGATTCTCATCGCACTGGCGACATCATAGGCGTTGAGATCGGGCATCTTGATTTCTGCTATCTCCCTGATCTTATCACGGCTCAATTCAGCAACACGTTCTCTTTTGGGATTGCTCGATCCTCGCTGTAAGCCTGCTGCTTTTTTGAGCAACACGGAAGCCGGAGGCGTTTTTGTGATAAAACTAAAGGACCGGTCCTGGTATACGGTGATGACAACGGGGACAATGGTGTCACCCAAGGATTGTGTCTTTGCATTGAATGCCTTACAGAACTCCATGATGTTGACACCCTGCTGCCCCAAAGCAGGACCTACCGGAGGTGAAGGATTGGCCTTACCAGCAGGGATTTGCAATTTGACGTATGCAGTGATTTTCTTTGCCATTGTTTTACTCCAGCTTTCTTACTTTTTTCTTTGATAGAGTCGTAGTACCCCTTTGAAAATCTCAACTATCGACTGAACCGATTCAATGGATGAGTTTCTCAATCGCCGGTACTAGCTTTATGAATTATGTATTAGATACCTGCACAAACTCAAGTTCAACAGGTGTCTCTCGGCCAAAAATCGACACCATGACTCGTACTCGTCCCTTTTCGGGGAAAACTTCATCAACAACGCCCTGGAAATTCGCAAATGGACCGTCAATTACCCTGACTACTTCTCCAATATCAAAGATTACCTTTGGCCTTGGTCTTTCAGATCCGTCTTGAATCCTACCTATGATTTTAGCTGCATCATCATCCGCCAGCGGTGCTGGAGCTCTGTCATCCCCAACAAACCCAACCACTCTCGGCATATTTTCATGAATGGTATGCCAAGTTCTATCGTTGAGTTCCATGCTCACCAGCATATAGCCCGGGAAAAACCTTCGTGAAGAAGTTTTACGTGCCCCTTTGATCATCTCGACGACTTGCTCAGTCGGGATCAAAAAACCACCAAAAAACTCCTCAAGACCGTCCTTGCGAATCCTTTCTTCAAGAGTGGTTTTTACCTTCTCTTCAAATCCAGAATGCACCTGGAGTATATACCATTTTTTTTCCATGAGTCTCAGAACTGCAAAGTGAAAAAGCCGAATTGAGCTATAGTAATTATGCTCTGCTAGTTTTAAATTTTTTCAAGATATTACATCTTAACGCAGGAATCCACCTACAATTTTGCCGATAATAAGATCAACCGAACCGAGATAAATTGATATGACTAAAGTCATGACAACCACAATTCCGGTGAGACCAATTGTCATTCTCTTGTCAGGCCAGACGATTTTTCCAAACTCAACCTTTACTTCATCGAGAAATTTTTTTATCTGAGCAGGAGAGTATGGTGACGGTGCTTCTGAAATTTCTACTCCAGTTCGTTTTTCCTTTGCCTTATTTGTCATACTCGCAGCCTATCTGTCATTCTGCTTTACACTTCGGGTTTGAAGTTAAACACCATGCATTCCGAGATCATCTCTACATCCCCTGCTAGAATCTGGCAGGCCAGGAGGGACTCGAACCCCCAACCCCCGGATTTGGAGTCCGGTGCTCTACCATTAGAGCTACTGACCTTGAGAATTATTTCGTTTCTTTGTGCGGTGTATGTACTCTGCAAAAAGGACAGTATTTTTTAAATTCCAATTTATTGGGAGTGTTCTTCTTGTTTTTGGTAGTTGTGTAATTACGTCTTTTGCATGTCCCGCATGCGAGGGTGACTATGTCTCTCATCTTCTTTCCTATACATAAAATCAACCCTGCTCTTGATATAAGAGCAGGGTTGATAGATTAGTCTGCCGGCGATTATGCTAAAATTTCACTAATAACGCCTGCACCAACTGTCCGACCGCCCTCACGAATAGCAAATCGCAGTCCTACATCCGCCGCGATCGGGGTAATCAGTTCAGCAACAACTGATACATTATCACCAGGCATTACCATCTCGATACCCTCAGGAAGGGTCACAATACCGGTAACGTCAGTGGTTCGGAAATAAAACTGTGGTCGATATCCGTTGAAGAAAGGTGTGTGTCGACCACCCTCATCCTTACCAAGAATATAGCACTCGGCCTTGAATTTGGTGTGCGGTGTGATCGACTTCGGCGCAGCAAGTACCTGCCCACGCTCAATGTCGTCACGCTTAACACCCCGCAGAAGAGCACCGATGTTATCACCAGCCTGACCCTCGTCAAGAAGTTTGCGGAACATCTCAACACCGGTAACAGTGGTCTTTACTGTGGGTTTTATGCCGACAATCTCGACTTCCTCACCAACCTTGATCACACCGCGCTCAATCCTCCCTGTGGCAACTGTTCCACGACCAGAAATGGAGAACACGTCCTCGATAGGCATAAGGAAAGGCTTGGCTACATCACGCACAGGTTCGGGAATATAGCTGTCAATTGCATCCATCAACTCCCAGATACATTTGGCAGACTCTTCATCCTCAGGGTTCTCAAGGGCTTTCAGAGCGGAGCCTTTTACAAAGGGTACATCATCGCCAGGAAAATCGTATTTATCAAGCAGTTCCCGAAGTTCCATCTCTACCAGTTCGATCAGTTCCTCATCGTCGACCATATCACATTTGTTCAAAAAGACCACGATCGAGGGAACACCTACCTGACGGGCAAGCAGGATATGCTCACGGGTCTGGGGCATGGCACCATCGGTTGCCGCAACCACCAGAATCGCACCGTCCATCTGAGCTGCGCCGGTAATCATGTTCTTGATATAGTCAGCATGCCCGGGACAGTCTACATGGGCATAGTGACGCTTGGTTGATTCATATTCAACGTGGGCGGTAGCGATGGTTATACCGCGTTCCTTTTCTTCCGGTGCCTTATCAATCTCGCTGAAGTCAGTGAATTTGGCCAAACCTTTTGTAGACAGCACTCGGGTAATGGCAGCAGTCAAAGTAGTCTTGCCATGATCAATATGACCTACTGTTCCAACATTGACATGCGGTTTTGTCCTGTTAAATTTTTCCTTTGACAT
>JANOIV010000132.1:0-47795 GCA_031407875.1 Desulfobulbaceae bacterium
AAGGCCTTGTCCGTCTCCCGCGCCTCGGCTTCGATGGCCTTCAGCTCCTCGACGATTTCCGCGATGGGCCGGTAGGTTTCGGCATCGCTGGTGTGGATGTAGCGGCTGGGGGAAATGTTGTAGTCGTTTTTCTTCAGTTCGGCGTGATCGACGATGCGGCTGAGCTTTTCCTCTCCCCTCCAGCCGATAACGGTGTCGACGATGCGCTCTATGCCTGCGTCCGGGATGAAGTTCTTGGGGTCGCCCTTCTCGAAGACCTGGCTGGCGTTAACCAGAAAGACCTTGCCCTTTCGGTCTCCCGGCTTGGCCCGGTTGAGGAAGAGGACGATGCCCGGGGCGGTGGTGTTGTAGAACAGGTGTACGGGCAGGTAGAGGACGCTCTCGATGAGGTCGTGGTCGACGAACCACTGGCGGACGGTCTTTTCCTTGTTGGTACCGGCATTGCCCGAGCCGCGGGAGGCGGCCCCGGTGTCGAGGACGACGGCGGCGCGGCCGGTGTCGCTCAGGCTGGCGTGCATGTGCTGGACCCAACCCCAGTCGGCGGAAGATTTGCCGGGGAAGCCGGCCCCGGCGGGGAAGCGGTCGAGTTCGTCGTTGTCATAGTCGGCCTCGGTGAACCAGTCCTGGTTCCACATGGGATTGGCGACGACGCGGTCGAAAGTGCGGAGTCTGCCCTGCCTGTTGCGGAACTTGGGGTTCTTGAAGGTGTCGCCGATCTCGATCTGACCCTCCATATCGTGGATGATCATGTTCATGTTGGCCATGGCCCAGGTGTCGGCGGTGTATTCCTGCCCATAGAGCTTGAGCGGAGCGACGCTGCGCTTCCTGCCTTTGGCCGCCTCTTCCATGGCGATCTCGCATTTCACCAGAAGGCCACCGGAACCGCAGCAGGGATCGTAGATCTCCATACCCGGTTCAGGCGCGAGCATCCTGGACATGATGGTACCGACTTCGGGTGGTGTGTAGAACTCACCGGCGCTCTGGCCGCCGCCTTCGGCGAACTTGCGGATGAGGTATTCGTAACTCTTGCCGATGATGTCGGCCTCGACGTCTTTGAGACCGAGACGTTTGGTGCTGATGGCTTCGATGAGATTGGAGAGGCGATCGTCGTCGATATCCCGCTGGCCATGGGTGGTGGCGTTGAAGTCGACGCGGTCGATGATGCCCTGCAGGAGCGGGTTTTCCTTGGCGATGGCCCGCATGTGGGTGGTGACGCCTTCGCCGATCCTGTCGGAGAGTTTGCGGATGATCGACCAGACCGATTCATCCGGGTCTTCCGGCAGCAGGGGTAAAAAGAAGCGCACCAGCTTGTGATCGGTCTTGACCAGCTGGAAGGCCTTCTTGCGCGAACCGACCTCCCCGGCGATACGGTTGACCTCATCGTCGAAGACATCGCACAGCCGCTTGGTAAAGATCAGCGGCAGGATGAAATCCTTATACTTCGGTGCATCTTTGGCACCACGGATGGAACATGCCGCATCCCAGATCCAGGATTCGAGGGATTTTCCATTACCGTTATTGTTCGCCATCAGTGTTCGGTCCTTTGTTTCTGTGCGCATAACGTTCCGGCTCACCAAACCCGCGCTGTTTGCGGGGGCCAGTGAAACGTTTGGTTAACTGATTTTTTTACTTCATTTTTTGAATGGAGTTGAATTTAAGTAACCTAATCCATTATTTAATAGTTTGATTGAGATAAAATGTCCTTCATATTTACATTTAAATTCAAACCCATTTTCTATCATAATTCTGTTTTTGCATTCATTTTCAACAGCATATGTGTCTGAGAGTGTGTATTCAAATGTTGCATTAACCCAATTTGTATCGATATCATGCTGTTCTTTAATATTCTTTGCTGACCTTGGTAAGAAGTGAGGCACCCATCCTTTTTCTATTAAGCCAGATTTTTTAAGCTCTTCGTAGGTAGCAAATTCAGATTTTGGTTGCTCTCCATCGTATTTCAATATGAGCCATAGCAATGTGGCAAATATTGTTGCGAACATTATGGCGAAGTGATCTTTTCGTATTTTCATACAGTTAACAAGTTGTTTTCTAGTTTTCCAGATATCTCCAACACCCCACGTATCTTAACAAGCCAAATTTGCTTAGAGCAGGTTGTTTCCAACTGGTTAACCCATATTTTCAATTGATATCTCGAAACCTGTTATCAATCCATGATTAATTTTTCGACCAAATATGTCGCTCGTTATACTGCGTTCCTGACTGAAAATGGCGTGAAAAGGAGCAAACCGCATTTCTACACGAAATATGATATATCTTCGTGAAATTTCAGCCTGCTAATGGCCGCAGCCATTTCCCGGAAGACCCTCTTTCAAACCTTCTCCAACTCCGTCTTCACAGCCTGGCCAAGCTGCTGGAGGTTGTAGGGCTTTTTCAGAAATCGGCCCGCACCCAGCCGGCAGGTCTCCTGCACATCCTCGCTTTCCGAAAAGCCGCTGACGATGATGGCCTTCTGGCCCGGTCTGCTCCTGGTCATCATCTCATAGGTATCGCGGCCGTTCATGCCGGGAGTCATAATCATATCGAGGACGACCAGATCGACGTTTTTGAGGTGCAGGAAGGAGATCGCCTCTTCGCCCGAGGCCACCGTTTCGACGGAATAGCCGAGGATTGTCAGGATCGTCGAGGCGATATCGCGTTGGATTTCCTCGTCGTCAACCACCAGGATGGTGCCGCTGCCCTGCAAATCCTTACTGTTTGCCATCTCGGAGTTTTGCCCGGCGGTCTCGTCTGAGAGCGGGAAATACAGACTAAAACGGCTACCGTTCTCGTCACTCGTCACAGTGACGCCGCCCTGATGATCGATCATGGTGTTCCAGACCACCGTCAGGCCTAAGCCCGTGCCACTCCGGCCCATCGTTTTCTTGGTATAAAACGGCTCGAAGATATGCGGCAGATCCTCGCGCTTTACGCCCTTACCGTTGTCGCTGACCTCAAGGACGGCATAGAGGCCCGGTACGAGTTGCGGCAGAGATTCATCGGCCCGGATCGTGCGTGTGCTGAAGAAGATTGATCCGCCCTCCTTGCAGGCCTCGGCGGCGTTGGTCACGAGGTTCGTGAGGCATTTTGCCACATGCACCGGCGAGCAGGAGATATACAGGGGGGTATCGTGCGGTCGATTCTGGCAGATAATCTCGGGGTGCCGGGAAAGTACTTTCTCATGTTGGGGTGATTGCAGATAATCGATAACCGCCTGATTGAGATCGATAATCTCCCGGACACTGGCGATACTCCTGACCACTGTCAGAAGATCGGCGACGATTGCCGCGGCCCGTTGGCCGGAGTCCTGGATTCTCGTCAGTGGGTCTCGCAGGTTACTGTCCTTGGGGAGATTGAGCAGGATGAGTTCCGGATAGTTGATGATACCGGACAGCAGATTGTTGAGATCATGGGCGACCCCGCCGGCCACCAGGCCGATCGTCTCCATTCTCTTGGCCTTGAACAGCTCGGCCTGGGCTAGGTCTTTCTCCTGGAGTATGGCGTTGGCCTGATGCGCAATGGCCTGCAACTCCTTGATCCTGAACGGCCGGGTGTCGATGGGCTCGGTCTTGCCCTGCGAGGGTTTCATGGTGAAGAGACTGAGCTCGGCCAGGAGACCGTGGCAGAGTTTACGGCCGATGAAAAAACCACAGACCAGAATGGCTATGAGGATGCAGGCGGTGGTGATGATCTTGTTGCGCAATTCGTCCAGCAGGTTGCGGCGGTATTGAGCGATGATCGAGTCGATGTCATCGAGATAGACGCCACTGCCGATGACCCAGTCCCAGCCCCGCACACTCTGGGCATAACTCATTTTTCGAGCGGGAGCACCCGTTTCGGGATCGCTGGAGGCCATGTATTCGAGAAAGCCGCCACCGGGCCGGCGTCCGGTCCTGTCCAGTTCCTGCACAACCTTCATGCCGCCTGCATCTCGCAGATCCCAGCGGTTTGTGCCGATCACTTTCTTATTGATATGGTTGAGACAGAGACCCTCTTTGGTATGGATAAAGACGTAGCCCTTGCTGCCATAGTGCACCGCGGCAATACGTTTGACGGCGGCCTGCTTGGCCTCTTCCTCGGCATCGGCAACATAGTCGGCGACGCCGATTACCCAGTTGTAGGGCGCGAAAAACTTCAGATAGGCGAGCTTCTTTTGGCCTTTTTCCAGGTGGAGTCTTTCATCGACATCCGGCTTGTTCCAATAGTAGGTGACAAATCCACCCTCCGGAGAGGTGGTGGCTGCCCGGACGAAGGATTGGATGATCTTTTGGCCCGTGGTATCGGTGAGCTGTCGATCATTCTTGCCGATCGATTGGGCGCAAAAGGGATGGGCGATAAGCGTGCAGTCGGTATCGTGAATCCAGTAATAGCCCCGGCCATCAAGAAATCGCTGGGCCGTCAGGGCGCTGATGATGAGCTGCTGTATTTCCTTATCCGGCAGCCGTCCTTGAGATTGGTTATAGATGGAAGAGGCGATGGCCAAACCGTTCCGGGCAGCCTCCTGAACCGATTTTTTCAGCTGTCCTTCGACACCGTCCCGGCGTAATTCAACGCTTTCCACGAGAAGGCTGACGAGTGTCTTGGTCTCGGCCTTGCGGGTGGCGATGTAATCAGCCCGGACCAGGTCCATCGTCGCAATATGGTGCCGGTATTCGCTGACCAGCCAGAAAACACCCAGTATGCCTATCGCCAGCAGCAGGACTCCAGCGATGCTGAGCTGATAGAGTGCCCTGAAGCTGTAGGATCGTTTCAGCATAGAGAGGGTGGTTTCTGGATGTCGGTTTCAGCGGGGTAAAATTCCAATGCCAAATCAAGCCTCATTGTCGGCTACGCTGTGCGGCTCCTCGCCGTACTTTTATGGCACTGTCTCGTCGCTGCTGGCTTGCCTTCGCGTTCTCATCTTGATTTGGATATGGAATACCATGACGCCGTCGGGTCTCTTCATAGGCCCGTTGTCTGTGTATGGCTCAGAATGCGATGCTCTCCTTTTGTTCCCGGGCGATCATCTGCTGTTCACACTGTTCTTCGTACTGCTCATCCCTGTCGACGATTTCCTTTTCCATAACCTCGCATTTCTTCTTCAGAGATTCCTTTTTCTTTTTTACTTTATCGTCTTTTTCTTCCTTGAGTTTTTTCTTCAGCTTTTTCAGCTCGTTCCACTTTTCACTGTAGGCATCGGTCAGCTCCCGCCAGCGCTTTTCTTCTTTCGTGTCATAGGAGATCATCCGCAGGCGGTCGGCGTCATAGGCCACATAGATTTTGGTCTCACAGAACTGGCATTTGCCTTTCTTGACAAAGCAGGTGTTGTTTTCATATCTACCGTCGAATGTTGTTCTGGTCGAGGCGTCGTAATCGATATTGTAGGATTTGTCGCAAACAGGGCAGTAAAAATAATAGGTATCCATCCCCCAGGTCTCACCTTCCCGCTTCGTGATATCTTCTTTCATCAGCAACTCCTTTGTCGTTTTTAGGGCATGGCCCTGTTTGGGTTAGTCATAATCCCAGCAAAGACCATTATTGTCAGGCTTTTCTCAGAAGGTGATGCTCTCTTCCTGTCTTCTGGAGATCATCATGCGATCACAGTCTTCCTGGTATTCTTCATCCTTGGCGATGAGTTCTTTTTCCAGCTTTTCAAACTTGCGTTTCAGGGTATCTCTCTTTTTCTTCAGTGCATCTGTCGGTTCTGCCTTGAACTGCTGCTTCAATTTCTTCAGTTTTTGGCGCTTTTTCTCGTAGTCGGCGTTACATTTGAGCCAGCGCTCCTCTTCATTGATGTCGTAGGCGGCAACGCGCAGCTCATCGGCGTCATAGGCCACGTATATTTGGGTCTCGCAAAAGGAGCATTTCCCTTCTTTGATGGCACAGGTGTAATCATCATACTTACCGTCAAAGCTCTTTCTGCCGGAGGCATCGTACTTAATGCTGTAGGATTTATCACATACGGGGCAGTAGAAGTAATAGGTCTCCGGACCCCAGGTTTCACCGTCCCGTTCCGAGATGTCGCTGTTCATTGATCCTCTCCTCTGGTTATATTCAAAATCATCGGTTCCAGTTTATATTGTACCTGCAAACGGCAGAATTGGCCAAACTTCTTTACCACCGGCTGGTGGGCCCTGCAGCTGAACGATCAGGAGGCCATGACCCGGTCATACAAACCGGAACGTTTGCGCTGCCATCGCTGTAATGGAGGAGGGTTTTGCCGGCATGCCTTCTGATTTCCCGGCCAACGCTCAATTCTGTCTTCTTACCAAAAAATATCTTGGTCTGCGGCTGAAAGATGAAATTTTCCATAAGAATCTCCGCTGTTTGATGTCGATATGTGGTGAATCAGTCGTTCTTTTCGCCGGATTGTCGGTCGACCTGATCCTCTTCCGGGGCTTCCGTGTCATCCATGTCTTCCAGATCTTCTGGATCTTCCGTGTTTTCCGGCTCTTCCGGGTAGGTGGTGGCCTCGTCCCCGTCATAGAGCAGCACAGTGGCAAAGAGCAGAAATCCGATGGCGGCGAGCGGCGCAATTTGCGGCAGAAATCCAGCGAGCGGGGCAAGCCCTGTTGAAATTGCCAGGGGCTGGGCCAGGTATTTCAGGCCGACATAGCTGGCTATCGCCATGATCACACTCAGCCACCAGGGTATCCAGGCCAGGGCCGGGGGCAGTCGTTTGCCTTGTCTCGTCATCGGCCTTCCTCCAGGACCAGATCGGCCATCTCCCGGACCTGTGGACTCGGATCGCTGAGCATTCCCCGTACCAGTTCGATCGCCTCGTCCGTGCCTATTATGCCGAGGACGCTGATCGCCTCGCCGCGCAGCAGGGCCAATTCATTGCGCAAAATACGGGCGAGAGAGGGAATAGCCAGGACCAGCCTGTCCGGTTGCAGGGGTTTGAGTTCCTCAAAGAGCACCGAGACACCGAGCCGGACGTTGAAGCGTTCGTCGTCGAGGATCTCGCCGGTCCAGGCGTAGTAGCGGGGCTCCCTGCGAAACATGGCGACAATGTTCTCCACATGACCCATTTCGAGGAAGTCCGCTATTACCTTTTTCAGTTCGTCGTCGCTGACCTGGTCCATTTTTCTCCCATTCCGTCTTAGAGCTTGTCCGTAAAAAATCCGGTGTGATCCCGCAAAGCCTCTTCACAGACAAGCTCCTTCTTTAGTTTCACCGCAATTCTCTGTATACTGATTTCAGTCAGTGTGAAGGGAATGAGCGACAATGGCAAGAGAATTCTCCTCAGCGGTGAGGCTGTAGTTTAACCCGACCAAGGCCAAGCTGCTGGATCCGAGCCGGGACTCTTGCCGGTTATGCTGTGCGTGAACACTATTACAAGGGGGAAATGATGCAAACAGAGTGGACCAGAGAGACCTTGTTGAGCGTTTCGAACGCCTACTGGCGCGGTTGTGCCGTGCAGGCGGGGGTGCGCCTGGGCCTTTTCAACCGGCTCGGTCAGGACCTGCTCAGTGCAGAGGAGGTGGCCGACGCTATCGGGACCGAGAGGCGGGCGACCGGGCTGCTGCTCGATGCCCTGGCCGGCATCGGCCTTCTGCTGAAAGCTGCGGGCGGCTACAGCAACACGCTGGTGGCGCGGGAGCACCTCGTTACCGGCGGGCCCGACTATATGGGCCATATCATCCTCCATCACCATCATATCCTCGACGGCTGGGCCCAGCTTGATCAAGCGGTACGGAGAGGCGGCCCGGTAGAGAGGCGGTCGTACGGGGCCGAGATCGAGCGGGAAAGCTTTATCATGGGCATGTTCAATCTGGCGATGGCTGTGGCCCCGATCCTGGCCGGCCAGCTGCCGCTTACCGGCTGCAGGCGCCTCCTCGATCTCGGCGGTGGGCCGGGGACCTATGCCATCCACTTCTGTCTCGCCCATCCCGGATTGCAGGCGGTGATCTATGATCGGCCGACTACCGAGCCCTTTGCCCGGGCAACCGTCGAACAATTCGGGCTGACGGGCCGCATCGAGTTTTTACCTGGCGATTTCATCTGCGATCCGATCAGCGGCGGCCCCTATGATGTCGCCTGGCTCTCCCACATCCTGCACAGCAACAGCCTGGCGCAGTGTCAGACTCTCATCGACAAGACGGTGGCGGTGCTGGAGGAAGGCGGGCAAATCATGATCCATGATTTCATTCTCGATAACAGCAAGGACAGCCCGGAATTCGCAGCGCTCTTCTCCCTCAATATGCTGATCGGCAACGGCTGTGGCCGGTCCTACTCGGAAGAAGAGATCACCGGGATGCTGGAGAGGGCCGGTATCAGCCGGATTGAGCGGCTGGCCTTGCGTGCCGCCAACGATTCTTCGGTGATTGTCGGGGTGAAATAGGGTTCTTCCATTGTCAAATCAAGATTTGGCATTGGAATCAGAGATCGTCGTCGTTCCTGCGGTCGAGGGCCACCATTTCAGCATAGTAGCCTCCGGCAGCCATGAGTTCTTCATGGCTGCCCTGCTGGACGATGCGACCATGCTGCATGGCGATGATGTGGTCGGCCCGGCGGATGGTGGAGAGGCGGTGGGCGATGACGAGCGAGGTCCGACCCCTGAAGCTGTCGGCGATGGCCTCTTCAAGGATGTTTTCGGACTCGGTGTCGATGGCGGCCGTTGCCTCGTCGAGGATGAGAATGGCCGGATTGCGGCAAAGCACCCTGGCGAAAGCAAGGAGCTGTTTTTCACCGGAGGACAACTCTTGACCTCCTTCCCCGATCATCGTATCGAGCCCCTGCGGCAACTTGTGCACAAACCGGGTCATGCCGGTCTTGCCGAGGATTTCCTCGACATCCTGCCGGTTTCTGCCGCTGTTCATGACGATGTTGGCGAGCAGGGTATCCTGCAGGATCAAGACGTCTTGCAGGACGACGCCGACGAGGGTGCGCAGGTCCTTGAGGGCGAAACGAGATATATCGATGTCGTCGATGGTGATGGTCCCGGCCTGGGGCTCATAGAACCTGAGCAGCAGGTTGACAAGCGTGGTCTTACCTGAGCCGGTGGTGCCGACCAGGGCGACGGCCTGGCCGGGCCGCAGGGTCAGCGAGAGATCGTGCAGCACGGGATTTTTCGGGTCATAACCGAAGCGGACCCGATCAAAGCGCAGCTCTCCCCGGACGACCGGTCTTTCGATCGGGTGCTCGGGCAGGAGGATACGGCTTTTGGTGTCGAGCAGTTGGAAGATGCGTTCGGCTGAGGCCATGGCCGACTGGACTATGGAGTACTTTTGCGAGAGCTCCCGCAGCGGCTGGAAAAACAGGCGCATATACGAGATAAAGGCCACCAGTTCGCCGAGGGTGAGGCGGGAGCGGATGATCTCGCCGCCGCCGTACCAGAGGATAAGGGCCGTGGCCAGGGAACTCAGGAATTCGGTGATGGGCATGAAGGTCCCGAACAGCCGGATCTGGCTGAGAGTTCTCTCCGCA
Organism: Desulfobulbaceae bacterium; assembly: GCA_031407875.1. GTDB lineage: Bacteria > Desulfobacterota > Desulfobulbia > Desulfobulbales > Desulfocapsaceae > Desulfoprunum. Next base: position 9,406 of record JANOIV010000132.1, read on the forward strand.
TAGCCCTGGCTCAGTTCCTCGAAATCCCGGCGGCTCCGCTCCTCCCTGCCGAAAAGCTGAAGGATGCTCATGCCGGAGATGGCCTCCTGGAGAAAACTGTTGAGGCGGACGAGCTGGCTACGGATGGCCCGGAAGCATTCACGGGCCAGCCGGGCAAAGAGAATGGTGATCAGGGCCGAGATCGGCACGAAAATCGTCATGAGCAGGGCGAGCTGGACATTCATGAAGAACAGCAGCACCAGGATGCCGAGGAGTCGCAGCAGCTCGTTGAACAGGGTGACCATGACCGAGGTGAACATCTCGTGCATGTTCTGAATATCGTTCGTCAGTCGGGTGACCAGGCGGCCTGTCGGGTGACTGTTGAAGAACTGCAGGTCGAGGCGCAGGATATGGACGAAGAGATCCTGACGGATCCGGTGCATGATCGACTGGCCGATCCACTCCAGTACCACGGTCTGGAAAAAAGTGGCGACAAAGACCAGCAGGACCAGGATACCGTACCAGACCGCAGTGTTGGTCAGGCCGGCGAACCGGGCGGTGGTCTCCAGACCGTGGGCGGTGATAAAATGATCGATGCCGCGCTGCAGAAGGGCGGGCAGGGCCAGGGTGCCTCCCGTGACAAAGAGCGACAGGACGATTGCCCCGCTGAGGGCCGTTCCGTGTCTCATACTGAAACCGAAAATGCGCCGCCAGATGTGCCCATCCCCCAGCGAACCGCCTCTACCTTCCTCTTCGTAACCGAAATTCTTCATCGCCCCTCCCCAGCACCGGCTTGAGGCCGCATCTGTTTGGCAAACATCGATCTGTAGAGGGAATTCGTCTGTAGCAGTTCGGCGTGCTGACCCTGACTGACAATCCTGCCATCCTCGAAGATGATGATCCGATCGGTGAGCGACAGCATCTTGATCCGGTTTGAGACGATAATCACGGTCTTGCCGGCAAACTGCCGTCTGAGCCCGGCAAAGACCTCATGTTCAGTGGCCACATCGACTGCGGAAAGACCGTCATCGATGATGAGCACCGGCCGGTCGCAGATCAGGGCCCTGGCCAGGGCCAGGCGCTGGCGCTGGCCTCCGGAGAGCTTGACGCCGCGCTCGCCGATCAGGGTGGCATAGCCATCCGGCAGATTGGTAATATCCTCATGGACGGCCGCGCTTTTTGCGGCCTCCCGGATTTCATCCTCGCTGGCCTCGGGTCGGCCAAGGGCAATGTTGGCGGCGATGGATTCGGAAAAAAGAATCGGCTCCTGACCCACATAGGCGATATGGGAGCGGATGAAGGCCAGGGGCAGGGTATTGACATCACGCCCGCCGAAGAACAGCCGGTCGGCCGGTACAGGATAGAGTCGGGCCAGAATCCGGCAGAGCGAGGACTTGCCGCTACCGGTACGGCCGGTGATGCCGTGGATGCCGGGGCCGAGTTCGATATCGAGATTCCTGAGGGCCGGTTGTCGCGCGGGTGAGTAGGAAAAGCTTAAGGCCCGCAGGCTGAAAGAGGGCTGGACCAGCGGCTGTTCGCCCGTATCCGGGATATCCGGGAGGGAGGTCTGCTGGGAAAGCAGATTGTTGATACGGTTGAGCGAGGTCAGGCCGCGCTGTACCAGATTGGCAACCCAGCCGATGGCCATCATCGGCCAGATGAGCATGGAGAGATAGCTGACGAAGGCGACGAAATCACCCATCGTCAGGGTGCCGAGGATGACGAGTCGGCCGCCGACGAGCAGAATCATGAGCATGCCGAGGTTGCCCGCGAGCGTAGCGATAGGGCTCATCAGCCCCTGAATGCAGGCCACCCCGAGGTTGTTTGTGACATATTTTCGGCCGAGCTGATCGAACTCGGCGGTCTGAAATTTCTCCATGGTATAGGCCTTGATCAGGCGAACCGAGACGACTGTGGAGCGGGAAAATTCGGTCAACAGGGAGAACTGCTCCTGCACTGTATTGAACCGGTGGTGCAGCTGGCCGGCGAGAAGACGGGTAAAGTAGGCCAGAAAAGGCATGGGCAGGAGGGCCAGGAGGGTAAGCTGGACGTGGATATGGAGCATGAAACCGATAGTCCCAATCGACATGACCAGGGCATCGATGGCTGCGACCAGGCCCATGCCGCAGGCCATCTGCACGGCGGACATGTCATTGCTGGAATGGGCCATGAGATCGCCGGGGGTGTGTCGTTCGAAAAACGGGGCGTCCATATTCAGGACATGGGAGAAGATCCGGTTGCGGATGGCCATCTCCAGCAGGCGGGAAAAACCGATGATCAGGTAGCGCCAGACAAAGCGCAGTCCGGCGACGATCAGGGCGATCAGGACAATCAGGCCGGCGAGCACGAGAAGATCGGCCTCACTAGCCGTTGCCTTGGTCAGACCGTCGACCCCGCTTTTCAGGATACGCGGGATGATGAGCTGGAGAAAGTCGACGGCCAACAGGGCGCTGAAACCGGCGATCAGCCGCCATCGGTAGCGGCTGAACGAAGGTCGGAGGAGTGCCAGCAATTGCGAGAGATCGGCCTTGGTCGGGCGATCTGGTGCGGGGATGTCTGGCGGAGATTTTTTCACAGGAGATGCACAACGAGAGGCTGTCGGTTGCCGGCTGGTGAATCGGGGGAGTCCGTCTCGATGATTCAAAAGGCCTTTTTTCTGCTATAACAGACAATGGCTTGAAACCCAAGGATAAACAGAGGTGCTGGGGAGAAGAATAAGGATCCGGACAATCAAGATCCTCGGCGCAGCAGAAGGAGTCGTTTTTTCCGGAATTGATGATTATGATGTTCAGAAAATCGGCCCAATCCTTAACTTTCCTCCAGAACTGCACGAGAACAGCAATGACAGCGAACATCCTCGAAACCCGCAACCTGACGAAAATCTACACGATCGGCGAACGCCGGGAGCATATCCTCCATGAAATCTCACTCCAGGTACCGGCGGGCGAGTTTGTCGTCATCTCCGGCAGCAGCGGCAGCGGCAAGACCACCCTGCTGAGCCTGCTTTCGGGGCTTGACAGGCCGACTTCCGGTAGGATCTTTCTGGCCGGTCGCGATATCACCGAACTGAGCGAGGACCAGTTGGCCCCGATACGCAATGTCGAGACCGGCTTTGTCTTCCAGGCCTTTCATCTCATCCCGTCCCTGAACGCCCTTGAAAATGTCATGTTTCCAGCCGAACTGCGCCGGGATAAGGCTGCGGCAGGCAAGGCCGAGGCCCTGCTCAGGCGGGTCGGAGTCTGGGAGAGACGGGCCAATTTCCCGCAGCAGCTCTCCGGCGGAGAAAAGCAGCGGGTGGCCATCTGCCGGGCCCTGATCAATGATCCCAAGATCATCTTTGCCGATGAACCCACCGGCAATCTCGATTCCGAAAACAGTAAGGGCATCGTCGAGCTGCTCACCAGCCTGCACCGGGAAAGGGGGACGACCCTGATCCTGGCCACCCACAGTCCGGAGATGGCGGCACGTGCCGATCGGGTCATCGTCCTGTGTGACGGCAGGCTTGGCGAGGGGACGGGGAAAAGCTGATGCTCCACACACGATTTCTCATGCGGGAGTTATGGCAGAGCAGAAAACAGGGTCTGATCTTTATCTTCTGTGTGGCCCTTTCTCTGGCCACGATTGTCGCCCTGAACGGCTTTCGGCGGGATGTCGACCGATCGATCACCGGCGATGCCCAGGCCCTGCACGGTGGCGATGTCATAATCCATTCCCATTATGAACTGACAGGGGCGCTCCGGCAGAAAGTCGGAGCCCTGCAGGCTGCCGGGCTGATCGGGGCGGTGGTCGAAACCCGTGAGCTGTATTCGGTCCTGCGCAGCCCTGGAGAAGAAAAGACGCTCCTTTGCAATCTCAAGGTGGTGGAAACGGGCTACCCTCTCTACGGCCGGGTTGATCTGGCCTCGGGAGGAGAGTTTTTCCGGGTCCTCAGGCAGGGCGAGGTTGTGGTGGCCGTCGAGGTCCTGCAGCGTCTGCACCTGCGGGTTGGCGACAGTATCCAGGTCGGCAGCGCCCTGTTGCGCATCGCCGATACTGTCAGCCATGAAGCGGCCAGGCCGGTTGATCTCTTCAACCTTGGCCCCCGGGTCTTTGTTTCGGCCAGCGATCTCGAGGCCATTGATCTCGTCAAGAAAGGCAGCCGGGTCAGCTACGAGATGCTCATCAAGGCCAGGAATCAGGGGGAGGTCGACCGTCTCGCGGCGGAACTGAAGACCAGCGCCGTCAGCGACCAGGAACGGGTCGAGACCTACCGCACTGCGGGCTCGCGGATAAAGCGGTTTTTTGATAACCTGCTGTTCTTTCTCTCACTCATCTCACTCTTCACTCTGCTTCTGGCCGGCATAGGCATGCAGAGCTCGCTCACCGCCCTCATGCGGGAAAAAGAGCAGACCCTGGCCATCGTCAAGGCCCTGGGGGCGACCAGGACCTTTCTCTATCGCCAGTATCTGGTCATGGTCCTGCTCCTCGGCTTTCTCGGCAGCGCTCTCGGCAGCCTGGGCGGGATCCTGCTCGAGCGTTTCATGCCGCTGCTCTTTGCCGGCCTCCTGCCGGCAGGAAGTCAGCTGCAGGTCTCCGGTCTCGATATTGCCGAGGGAATGGGTCTGGGGTTCATCGTCGTCATCTTTTTCACCTTCCTGCCGCTCTCCCGGCTGAACAGGATCAAACCAAGTGCAATTTTCCGAAATGAGGGTGAAAGCAGCAGAAAGGGGGCGGTCTACTATCTGACGCGCCTCGTCGGTCTTCTCCTCCTCACCCTCCTCGTCGTTCTGCAGCTGAAGGACCTGGAGATCGGGATATGGTTTGTCGGCGGCAGTCTGGCCCTGGTCCTTGTCATCTCTCTTTTGGCCGGCTTGGCCCTCGCGGCCTGTCGACGTCTGTCACCAGGACGGCTCAGTCTGCGTCTGGCCGTACGCAGTCTTATCAGACCGGGGAACGCTACCCGGTCGATCATCGTTACTATGGCCTCGGCGCTGTCGGTGCTGCTCGCCATTTTCCTGCTGCAGCAGAACCTGCGCAAAACCTATATCGAGGCCTACCCGGCCGATGCCCCCAATCTCTTCTGTCTGGACATCCAGAAAGATCAGCGCGATGGTTTTCTCTCTCTGGTCGGTGGCAGGCCCCAGCTTTTCCCGATTATCAGGGCCCGCCTGCATTCGATCAACGCCAAGGCCATCAACAGGGAGACCGAGCAGAAACCTCGCGGTGACAGCCTGACCAGGGAATTTAATCTCACCTACCGGGACAGTCTGCTGCCGGATGAGGAACTGCTGCAGGGCAAGGGCCTTTTTGCGAAGGACTCACGGGGCGGAATCGGCCTGCAGGTCTCGATCCTCGATACGGTGGCCGAGATGGGTGAGATAAAAATGGGCGATGTCCTGCGCTTCAATATCCAGGGGGTGCCGCTCGAGGCGGAGGTCACCAGTGTGAGGACCAGGACCAAGTCGAAGCTCTATCCCTTCTTCTACTTTGTCTTCCCGCCGCAATTTCTCGAGCAGGCGCCGCAGACCTATTTTGCCGCTTTGCATCTCGAGAAAAAGGCCATCCCCGCCTTAGAAAACCGGATCGTTGCGACCTTTGCCAATATCAGCGTCATTAATATGGCCCAGACGGCCGCCGAACTCGGCGGCCTGATGCGCCGGCTCTCCGAGATCATCACCTTTTTCGCGGCCTTTTCGCTTTTGGCCGGGGCCCTGATCCTGGTCAGCTCGATTCTGGCAACCCGTATGGCCAGGGCGCGGGAAGCGGTCTACTACAAAATCCTTGGCGGCCGCTCCCGCTTTGTCTTCTCGGTCTTTTTTTATGAAAACATGCTCATCGGTCTCTTCAGCTCGGTGTTTGCCGTTGTCCTGGCCCAGGTGATGAATTGGGCCGTCTGCCGCTTTGTCCTCGAGATCGCGGTACGACCGAACTGGCTTGCCAGCCTTCTCCTGACCGTGGTAACAATGGCATTGGTAATCTGTCTGGGGATGCTGAGTTCCCTTTCCATCCTGCGGCGAAAGCCGGCGGAGTTTCTCAGGGAACAGGGTGGGGAATAGAACATTGAGACGGGTGGTCAGGAGGCGGATGTAGTATAGCCCGAGCCCCGGCTTGATTTCTGATTCTCCTGCTGCTACAGTCTTGCGGAACTGGAGAGGGCATCTTTTTATGAACCGCTACTGAACCTGACGGCCCTCCATCCCCTTCCGACTTGAGTCTGCAGGGCCTTTACCTGCCTCCCGTCCAGATTAAATGAACAGTAAGGATAGGCGTATGTGGCAATCCATTCTGGCGATCAGCGTAGGGGCATCTCTCGGGGCGGTGCTGCGCTGGTTTCTTGGTCTCTCGTTCAATTCGCTGTTTCCCACCATTCCACTCGGCACCTTGACCGCCAACCTGATTGGCGGCTACCTGATCGGTCTGGCTGTGGCCCTCTTTGCCGGTCACCCCGGTCTGGCGCCGGAATGGCGGCTCCTGATCATCACCGGCTTTCTCGGTGGCCTCACCACCTTTTCCACCTTCTCGGCCGAGGTCACGGTGCTGATCCAGCAGGGGCGGTTCCTCTGGGCAGGTGCGGCGATCTCGGCCCATGTGGCCGGTTCGCTGACCATGACCATGCTCGGCATCGCAAGTGTTGTCCTCTTTAAACGAATCTGACATGGAGACCATCATGCACGGCTATCAACTGACCTTTTTTACCCAGCAGGACCGCAGACATCACCACCTTGCCCTGGCCCAGTGGCTGCTTGAGGAGGCGCGCACTCTCGGCATCAGCGGTGCAACCCTGATCCCGGCCGCCGAGGGCTTCGGACACGACGGCAAGATCCGCTCCGCCCATTTCTTTGAGCTCGCGGATCAACCCCTTGAGGTGACGATGGCAGTCAGCGATGTCGATGCCGAGCGGTTCTTTGCCCGGCTGAAAGAGGAAGGTGTCGATATTTTCTACGTCAAGACACCTATCGAATTCGGCATGACGGGGAAGCGCTAAATGCTGAAAGCCCTGCGCAGTCTGCCACGGACCGTGTGGCTGATCGGTCTGATCAGCCTGGTCAACGATTCAGCCTCCGAGATGCTCTACCCGCTGATTCCGCTCTATCTCGCCTCGGTGCTGATGGCCGGGCCGAAGGCACTCGGCATTATCGAAGGAGTGGCTGAGGCAACGGCCAGTCTGCTCAAGTTATTTTCCGGTGTCATCGTGGATCGTACCCGCCGCGCCAAGCCCTGGATTGTCTTCGGTTACGGACTGGCGGGCTTCGGGCGGCCGCTGATAGCCTTTGCCTCCAGCTGGCCATTTTTACTCGTCATCCGCTTTACCGACCGGGTGGGCAAAGGCCTGCGGACCTCGCCACGTGATGCGTTGCTGGCTGCCAGTGCCGGACGGGATATGCGGGGGATGGCCTTTGGCCTGCACCGGGCGATGGATAATGCCGGGGCCGTGATCGGACCTCTGGCAGCTGCGCTGCTGTTGGGCTTCGGCATGGGCCTCAGGGAAATCTTCCTGTGGTCGATCCTCCCGGCCGTACTGTGTCTGGCCCTGGCCATGACGATCCGCGAGCCGAAAGGCTCTCCTCCGGCTGCCACCAGGCGTTTTGACTGGCGGCTGGGCGACATGCCCCCTGCCTTCAAACGCTATCTCCTGATTGTGGCGATCTTCACCCTGGGCAATTCCTCGAACATGTTTCTCTTGCTGCGGGCGAATGAGCTTGGCGTGCCCCAGGCCCAGATTCCTCTTCTGTGGGCGGCGGTGTCCGCCGTGGCAATGCTGTTCTCGACACCGCTGTCGGCCCTGTCGGATCGCTGGGGGCGTATCAAACTCCTGGTGGCTGGCTACCTGGCCTATGGATTGTTCTATTTCCTGCTGGGTATGCTGGATCAGGAGGGTCTGATTCTTTTCGCCCTTTTCGGTTTCTACGGCCTGTTCATGGCCGCGACGGAAGGCGTAGAAAAGGCCTTGGTGGCCGATCTTGCCCCGGAAGAGCTGCGGGGTACGGCCTTCGGTTGGTTTAACCTGATTGCCGGAATCATGCTGCTTCCGGCTTCGGTGCTCTTCGGGTGGCTCTATCAGAATGTTTCACCGCTGATGGCCTTCTCCTTTTCAGGCGGCTGCGCAGTGCTTGCCGCAGCGCTTCTACTCGTCTGGGTCAGGCCTGAACGGGAGAAGAGAATGGAGACAGGCCTTGCCAGGAGCGTCAAAAACGCCAGTATCTACTGTGAGGAGAAAAAATGAGGAGAACGGGACTGTGTCTCTTGGCGGGCTTTCTGCTGTGTGCCCTGTGGGCCTGCAGGCAGGAGCCGGAAGGGCAGAGAGAGATCAAGAAAGAGACGGCCTCAGCCCTGACCATCGCTGCGGTCGGCGACAGCCTTTCGGCAGGATTTGGCGTGGAGGAGGACAAGAGTTATCCGGCCCAGCTCGAGGGTCAGCTCCAGGCTGAAGGTCGGGATATTCGGGTGATCAACGCCGGGGTCAGCGGCGAGACCACAAGCGGCACCCTCGCGCGCCTTGACTGGGTGCTGACCCTGAAACCCGATATCGTCATCCTTGAGACCGGGGCCAATGACGGTCTGCGCGGCCTCGCCCCCGGGCTTGTCCGCCAGAATCTCCGGAAGATAATCGAAAAGCTTCAGGCGAAAAACATCACCATTGTTTTTGCCGGCATGCGTATGGTCTGGAATCTCGGGCCTGCCTATACCACCGATTTCAACCGAATCTATCCCGAGATTGCCGAGGAAAAGGGGCTGATCTTCATGCCCTTTTTCCTGGAAGGGGTGGCAACCAATCGGGCCCTCAATATCGAAGACGGGATTCATCCCAACCCGCAGGGCTACACAATCATCGTCAACAATCTCCTACCCTTCGTCAAACAGGCGATGGCCGAGATTGAACGACGGGATGGGGCGAAGTAGTGGTGCACGGTGCAGGCGGCGGTAACGGGTGACCCCCGTGGGCTGAAGTTTTTCAGAGATCCTAGTGGGTCGGTCAATCCAGGCCTTTGAGGATATCATTGATTTCTGAGATATCCTCTTTGCTGAACCTTTCCGGCTGAAAATCCTCACCTAAAAAGGCCAATGCCTGTTCATAGTCTTCATTTTCGGGGTCGTTGATACTAGCCAGGAACTCCAAATAGCTGTAGATGCCGCCGATATCCTCCGGCGGGCAGGCCCGTTTACCGGTCAGCAGCACAGCATGGGAGATACCTTCCGCGGGTGTGAGGATCTTCTCGACGGTTATCCGGTGTTCCCAGTTGTCTCCGAAGTCGTAGGTATAGTGAAAATACGGCTGCAATTGTTCCGCAAGATCTCTCAAGGTGTAGCGGCTCTCATCCCGATTTTCCTGCCAACTATCTTCCTCTTCCGGCAGGGCATAGAATGTGCTGTCTATGATGAAGTGGTGCAGATGTGTATCGGTCCAGCCCATGCAGTGTTGAATAATTATATGTAATCCCAGCAGTGTCGTGGAGCCAGGTATTTGAATCCGCCGCCAGATCGGGGGCTTTGCCCCCTTGAGTGATATCTTCAGTTGATAGACAGGGCCAGAGGTGGCGCTCTTTTTCGGGTGCTGAGGAAAATTGCCCTGAATCACCTTTGCTTTGCCGGCGGGCTGGGGAGGAGTAATGGCGTTGCTGGAATCCTTTCCACTCCGGTCGCAGCATTTTTTATCTTTCTTACCGCTATTGCCTGGACATGGGCCGTTCCGGCCCGCTTTAGCGGAACGAATGGGGAGAGGAATTGCCTGTCTCGAGATTTTTTGCTGTCGCTTCTGCTCGATGATCTTGGCATACTTCTGCAGGCTGTCAACAGCCCTCGGCAGAGAGACCAGAAGCATGGCGTGCAATTGTGCAGCTTTGTCAGGTTCTTCGGGGTCGAATCCCGGAAAGATCTGCCGGACAATTTCTTCCGATAAACCTTCAATAATGTCGGTTGCCGTTTGCGGGTCGGTAAACCCCTGGATGACCATCAGGCCGGAGAAGACATCATTCGCCATCTCTTCGGCCAAGTGGGGTCGTTCTTCCGGCTCCCAGATATCCGGGCGCAAGGCCAGAGCTTCATCGAATCCGAACACCCATCCACAAATCGAATCATAATCCTTCGATTTCAGATGCAAAACATCGTAGGGGAATTTCAGGCAACCTGCCTGAAAAGCAGAGATGAAGGTGTTATATACCTGCATAAGGCAGCCCATCATCTCCTGGGCCTGGCCCAATGAGGTGTATTCCGGAGGTTCGCCGCCGGAGATGACCGGCAGCCATTCATTGGGGAGAAGAATATCCGGAGTCATGGCAAGTCCGAACATATATCCCATCAGTTCATCATAGGTAAAAGCATCCTCCGGTTTTGGTGCCAATGAGAGAAATTTGTTCAGTATTTTCTTTTGTTTTGCGGTTATCATGCGTTTCCCAATTTTTGGTTTTCTGTTGGTAATGAAAAGAAAGTTGAGTGCAAGCCAAATGTTTCATTAATGGACTGAGAAAGGAAATGAAAGGGAAAACTGTGCTTCTCGCAGGTCCTGGTGAATATCCGGCAATTTTCAAGCCGGTATGTTTTTACCAGCACTCTGCGTATATTTCATTGCTGCCCTCCAGCTCTCCATAAAAAAAATCTGGGATAAGACCGGGACGGCTGGTATTATCCGACTTTTTGCGTTGGGCGATCAGGGATGTATTTCATGTTTTGCAGGATTATTCTATGGACGAGAAAGCGGTTTTTGCCCGGCTCTTGCCGATTCTAGAGGATTATTATGCCGGTCAGCGGTCGGGGAGATTTGTGGACTATCACAACCCCGATGAGCTCAGAGGCTTGCTGCAACTCGATGGGTCCGGCGGCGAAGGCGATTGGGAGAGGCTCTTCGACTGGCTGGAAAAATACCTCCGCTATGCGCTCAAGACCAATCACTCCTCATTCGTCAACCGGATGTGGAGCGGCGCCAGCCTGCCCGCCGTGGTCGGCGAGGTCGTCGCCGCTATCTCCAATACCTCGGCCTGCACCTACGAGAGCGCCCCCGTTTCCACTCTTCTTGAAAAATACATGCTCGATCAAATGCTTGAGATCGTCGGCTTTGAGGGTGGCCAGGGCCAGATGACCACCGGTTCGAGCAATGCCAACATGATCGCCATGATGTGCGCGAGAAATCTGCACGATCCTGCCGTGAAGGATGTCGGGCTGTTCGGCCGCCGCCGACTCTTGGCCTTCGTCAGTGTCGATGCCCACTATTCTATGGATCGGGCCGCCAATATTCTGGGAATTGGTCTTGAGCAGCTCATCAAGGTCCCGGTCAATGATCGGGGTCAGATGGATGTCACGGAACTGGCAGAAAGGCTGGTGGATTGCTGTAAATCCGGCAGCCTTCCCTTTTTTGTGGCCGCCACTGCCGGGACGACGGTGCGGGGTGCCTTCGATCCCCTCGAACCTCTCCTTGCCTTACGGGCGCAATATGGGTTCTGGCTCCATGTAGACGGGGCCTGGGGCGGGGCAACCGTGCTCAGTGAGCGCTTGCGCCCCCGTTTTCTACAGGGGCTCGAGAAGGCCGACTCTTTCACTATGGATTTCCACAAGATGCTCGGCTCAACCTTGACATGCAATGTCCTCTTGTTGAACAAACGGAGTGATGCCCTTGCCCGGACCTTATCCGCCGGAGACGGCAGCTATCTGTTCCGGGAGACAGAGGATGAACTGCTCGACTTCGGCCCCGTTTCCCTGCAGTGCGGCCGCCGGGTTGACAGTCTGAAGTGGTTCCTCGACTGGAAATTCCACGGTCGGGAGGGGCTCGCCGCACGGGTTGAATCGTTTCTCGAACTCTGCCGCTATGCCGAGGACTGCGTCGGACGTTATGCCGAGCTGGAGATGGTGGTTCCGCGGGCCTCGTTCAATGTCTGTTTCCGCTATGTCCGGGATGAGGCCTCGGCCAACGACTTCAATCTCGCGCTTCGTACTCGTCTCTACCAGCGGGGCATAAGCATGGTCGGTTGCGGCTATCTCGAGGGGAAGCTGGTCCTGCGGTTGCTGATCACCAATGTTTTCATTAGGAGAGAGGATATTGACGGATATTTCGCCGATCTCGTTGTCGCCGGTCGAGAGATGGAAGCCGAATGGCAGGCCGGGGAAAAATGAGGCCTCTGTCTTTTCGAACAAACAAAACGCTGCGGTTCAGTCGCTCTTCTTCTTGAATTCTTCCTTGTTCAGTCCCAGACGTTTCATCTTGTTATAGAGCCCTCGCGGATTGAGGCCGGCGATCTGGGCGGCCTTGTTGATCCGGCCCTGGCTCTTGGTCAGCACCATCCTGAGGTAGAGATCCTCGACCTCATCCAAGATTTCCTGCTGCACATCGGCCAGGGTCTTACCCTTCCAGGAACCGGGGGCGATCTTTTCGCCGTTCGGATGGGTGAGGGAAAAGATGTCTTCGGTGTGGAAGACGCCGGGTAGATCCTGGAGGGAGATCTCGCCGGTCTTGCACAGCAGCATCGAGCGTTCGATGACGTTCATCAGCTCCCGGATATTGCCCGGCCAGTCGTAGCGGCACAGCGCCTTCATGGTCGGCTCGGAAATCTGTCGGACATCCCGGCCGATCTTGTGTTTGAAATTCATGATGAAGCGACGGGCGAGAGAGGGGATGTCTTCCCGGCGGTACCTGAGCGAAGGGATGCGCAGGGTGACGACGGAGAGGCGGTAGAACAGATCTTTTCTGAATCCGCCCCGGGCCACCTCGTCTTCAAGATCCCGATTGGTGGCGGCAATGACCCGGACGTCGACCCAGGTCGATTTCTCGGCCCCGACGGGCCGGATTTCGTAATCCTGCAGCACCCGGAGGAGTTTGGCCTGCAGGTGCAGAGGCATCTCGCCGATCTCATCGAGGAAGATGGTACCGCCGTGGGCCTGCTCGAAGGCTCCGCGTCGCGAACGGGTGGCCCCGGTGAAGGCCCCCTGCTTGTGGCCGAACAGCTCGCTTTCCAGGAGCTGCTCGGGCAGGGCGGCGGTATTGACCGCGATGAAGGGCCCGGCAGCCCGTGGGCTCTCGGCATGAATGACCTTGGCTAAGTGCTCCTTGCCGACCCCGGTCTCGCCGGTGATGAGGAGCAGGGAATCGCTGGGGGCGACCTGTTGCACCTCGTTCATGAAGATCTGCATAACCTCGCTGTTGGAGATGAGGTCGGTTATTTTCGGCTTGGCCAGGCCACGGTGATCGAAACGTTCAAGCTGAAAGAACAGGCGCCGGGATTCGAGGGTCGCCTCGATGGCCTCAGTCAGGCTCTTGAGTGAGATGCCGGAATAGAGTACGGCATCGGCGCCCGCGGCAATGAGCTGGGCCTGTTTTTCTGAAGACTCGATATCGTGGATGATGACCGTAGTGGGGTTTTCGGGGAGGTTGTTGAGCATATAGATGCCCGATTCCACCGGCTGGGGAATGAGGCCTTCACTGATGACGATAACATCGCCGCAGCTCTGCACGACCTTCTGCCAGGGGTTCTTTTTATGACCGAAGGATTCGATCTGCACATCGGCCATGGAGATTTTTTCTTCGAGCAGTTTTTGCAGCTCGACATCCTTCAGGGCAAAAATCAATCTGGTGAGCATATTCTAACCTGTGAAAATTCGGAATCCGGGTTCTTGTTTTTGCCTCTGAACCCTCGTCTCTTCAAAAAACGGTAATTGTCTGCCGATAAATATAAGAGTGAAAACCAGTTATAACAAAAAAATTATTGAATGGTTGTGACTTAATGCCTAAATATAAAGGGAAAAACTATATATGCCAGAATAAAAAAAGTTATAGCCGTAGTTTGCCTGGTAATTTTAAATTAAATAGTTAAAACATATAATTAACTTGTAAAAGGAATTAATGTGCCGAAAAAAAATTTTTGGGAGGTTGGGGAATGCTGAAAAACATATAGAAAAATGAGTTAAAACATATTGTTATATATATGATTTGCAATTGGCACCATATATGCTATAAGCGATCCGATATCCTGGTGTCTTGTCAACACGAAAAAACGAGATAATTCAGTGAGCGAAGGGGATCGTGTTTTTGAAAGTATGCTTGAATTATCATTTAGTTACAGGGAAAAGTCTCATGCCGAAAAATTGTAGCAAAGAACCGGATTTGAAACAGTCGGAAGCGGGGCTTGCCGACATCGTGGCCTGTCAATCAGATATTTGTTTTATTGACGGCAAGGATTGTCGCCTCGTGTATCGGGGCTATGATGCCCTGGATCTGGCGATGAACAGCAGTTTCGAGGAAGTCGCTTATCTGCTTTGGTATGGCTGTCTGCCGAGGGTTACCGAGTTTAAGGCCTTTCTTTCCGGCTTTACCGGTTCGATGGCTCTGCCTGGCGAGACCGTCATGATCCTGCGGATGTTTCCCAAGTCGGTGACTCCCATGGAGGTTCTCCGGACCGCAGTATCATCCCTTGGCCACTGGGATCCGGACAGTGGTAATACCGCCCTTGATGCCTGTCTGCGCAAAGCCCAGCGCCTGACCCTGCGTATGCCCCTGCTGATTGCCGCTCATCAGCGTCTGCGAGAAGGAAATGAGCCGATAAAGCCGATTCCCGGTCAGGGCATTGCCTATAATTTTCTCTATACCCTGCAGGGCAAGGTGCCTGATCCGAAGATTGTCGAGGCCTTTGATATCGCCCTCATTCTGCATGCCGACCATGAGTTGAACGCCTCCACCTTTGCGGCCCGGGTGACCGCCGCGACCATGGCCGACATCTATTCCTGTGTCACCAGTGCCATCGGGGCCTTGAAAGGACCGCTGCACGGTGGTGCCAACATGGAGGTCATGCAGATGATCGAGGAGATCGGCAGTCCGGAAAACACCGAGGCCTATATCCTCGAGAAACTTGAAAACAAGGTGAAGATCCCCGGTTTCGGGCATCGCGTGTACCGTTGTGAAGATCCGCGGGTCGGGATACTGAGGGGGTGTGCAGAGTCCATCTCCGAACTCGTCGGAGAGGGCAAGAATTATGAGATTACACGAGAGATAGAGCGGGTCGTCATTGAGAAAACCAAGGTGTTCCCCAATGTCGACCTCTACACCGCTTCGCTCTATCATGCCATGGGCATCCCCACCGAACTCTTCACCCCGATCTTTGCCATCAGCAGAATCGTCGGCTGGACGTCGCATATTCTCGAGCAATGGTCGAATAATCGCCTGATACGACCCCGTGCCGAATATACCGGACCGCAAGGGCTGAGCTATACCCCGATCGACCAGCGGTTGCGATAAAGGCGGGAGAGAAGTGCCTGAACATTATGGTCAGGCACTTCCTTTTGCAGTATATGTTTATGATGCAGTACGGTGAGTAGAACAAATTTGGGCCGACTGATCCGCATTCTCGGATGAGTCGACAGGGCTGCCTGGATCCCTGGGTTCAGGTCTCTTTCAACATGTGGAGTTGCAGATAAAAAACTATGTATCCATCGCATTTTGGAAACAATGCATTGTTTCCCAGCAAGCAGGACTTTGAAGTGGTCGTCAAGGATGAGGTGATCGGTTTGGGTGTGATCTCCCGCAGGGCCTTTGCCAAAGGTGAGGTGATTGCCGCGCTGTCCGGAGAGATTATTCATGATCTCCGCCAGCACAGCCTGCAGGTTGAGCCGAATGTCCATCTCTATGACATGTATTTTTCCGGATACTTTCTCCATTCCTGTTCGCCGAACGTCGAGCTGGATATGAAGAATCTGCTGGTCTATGCCGTCAAGGATATCCAATCGGATGAATATCTCTTTATGGATTATGCCCAGACCGAGGATGTGCTTTTTAAGCAGTTCCCTTGCAGCTGTGGCTCGGAAAACTGTCGTGGCTGGATTACCGGCAGGAAAGAGCAGGTTTCCGGCTGCATCCCAGAGCTTATGGCTGATGCCCATAAGGAAGAAATTCTCGGGTGAGAATGGGGATGAATGCATGGTGGGAGAGAGACGATCTCCATTACAAGGACGGGCAGTTGGTGTTCGCCGGCCGTGTCGTTGAAGACCTGTCCCGGCAGTTCGGCAGCCCGTCGTTTTTTTACAGCGCCGGGAGAATATCGGCAAATATCGGTAGATTGCATGCTGCCTTGAGTGATGCCGGTTTTGGCGGTGATCTCCATGGTGTCAACTACGCCATGAAGGCTAACCGCTTTGCCCCACTTTTGACCTATCTGAAGACCACCGGTCTCTGCACTATTGATGCATGTTCCCCTCAGGAGGTGGAGCATGCCATCGGTTGTGGTTTCCGGCCTGAAGAGATCAGCTTTACAGCCACGAGTCTGTCGGACCGAGACTTTGATCGGCTGTCGAGACTTGACGGACTGATCATGAACTGCGATTCCCTCTATTCCATCCGAATGTGGGGGGAGCGCGGAACGGGGCGGAGCATCGGTATCCGGATCAACCCGGCGGTAGGTGTAGGACGGGCCCAAAATGAGCTGCTGCAGTACAGCGGCGGCAGGACCAGCAAGTTTGGGATCTATCGTGAACAGTTTGCGGAGGCGGTGGAGCTGGCGGCGCAGTACGGGCTGACGATCGAGAGGATCCATTTCCATACCGGTTGCGGCTATCTCACGCCGCAGCTGGCGGTATGGGAGAAGGTTATTGAGGAGTGCCTCTGGTTTGTCGACCGGGTTGATACGGTCAGGATCGTCAATGTCGGAGGTGGGCTCGGAGTCCCGCACGTCTCCCGTGATGAACCCCTTGATCTCGGGCTCTGGGCCGGATTACTGCAAAAGTATTTCCTGCCGCGGAATCTTCGGGTCGAGGTGGAGCCGGGCGACTATCTGATAAAGGATGCCGGGCTGCTTGTTCTGACGGTCAATGCGGTTGAGAAAAAAAAGGACACCATCTTTGTCGGGGTTGATGCCGGATTCAACATCGCGGTGGAGCCGGCTGTCTATGGCCTGCCCTTTCAGCCGGTGCCGGCGAGACGCAGACAGGGTGAAGAGACCCGTGTCTCCATAGTCGGCAATATTAACGAGGCCCTGGATGTCTGGTATTCTGATGTGCGGCTGTCTCCCCTCGTTTCGACCGATTGCCTGGCCCTGATCAATGCCGGGGCGTATTCCTCCTCGATGGCCTCAAACCACTGCATGCGCGGAGAATTCAGGGAGTTTCTGCTCCTTTAAATGGTTTATCGGTATATTGTTTTGGTCCGGTGGCCGGAAAGGTTGCCGTGGAATCAAGCTGCATCTTGAAATTTCAGCGGGAACTGCGGAGTGTTGCAGTTCCCGTTTTTGTATTTTTGCAGTAGGATAAGAAGCGCGTTTGCCCACAGCTTCTTATCGCCTCCTGATCTTTGTTTTTTACAGACCGGGAGGTGAGAGTGCTTACAGCTGGAGAGAGGCCTGTGCAAGGGCTGTCGGCAAAGGCATCGGATCTACAAAAATGCTCTCTGCACACCTTGCAGGGAGAAGGCCTGAGAAACACGGCAAGAGGGATTTCTATGGGAAAGACGTTTCAGGAGCAGTTGCTTAAACTGGGTCTGGTCGACAAAAAGCAGGTCAATCAGGTGAAAAAGACCGAGCATCAGAAGAAGAAACAGAAGACGAGGACATCGCAGGAGCTTGTTGACGAGAATAAACTTCTGGCCCTGCAGGCCCTTGCCGAAAAAAAAGAGAGGGAGTGGCTGCGCAATCAGCAGCGCCAGGAAGAGCTGAGAAAAAAAGAGGAGGCGGAGCAGCTCAGGCAGATCATTGAGAGCAATCGCCTGGCCAAAGATCCGAAGGGTGTTGCCTTCCGGTTTCCCGACAAAGGGAAAGTCCAGAGGATCTATGTCGCAAAGGATATGTTAGAGGACCTCAGCCGTGGTCGTCTGGCCATTGTCCGGTCCAGTTTGGCCTATGAAATAGTCCCTGCTGCCGTTACAGAAAGGATTGCCACGCTTGATCCGCGGGTAATTGTACTGCAGAATACTTTGGATAAAGCCAGGGAACGGGACCCCGAAGACCCGTACGCCGGTTATGAGGTGCCCGATGACCTGATGTGGTAAGAGAGGGCTATTTCGAGCTCACCTGTGGCAGCAGACTGAACTGCAGCATGTCTTTTCTGGCCTGGATATTGACGAATTTCATGGTGATGATCAGGGTCTTGCTGCCGGTTCTGGCAATCAACGGCGCCATATCCTGCATGGAAATCGGGAATTCCCGGCCATTCAGGAGGGAGATAAGGGCCTGTCCCAGTTCTCCCTGGCTGGCATCCTGGCTGGCCTGCATCTTGTCAACAATCGGCCTGATATAGAGGGTCTGCGTGGCGGCATCAAAGCGCAGTCTGGCCTTACAGTCAAAGTCGAGTTCAATCTCCCCGACTTTGAGATTTATCTGGTGACCGGCGAGTTCAGAGACAATCTGCAGATTACTGCCGGCGATGTGCAGTCGGCAGGAGAGGTACTTGTCTCCGAGTTGCAGATTGTTGATACTGATGATTTTGATCGTGCCTCTCAGGCTCTTTGATTTTGCATCGACATCGAGGGGCAGGGCCGCCTGAACGGCTTTTGCCAGCACACTTTCTGGGAGATTCAGGGTTATCGTTTCGGTGGTCGCTGCCGGTGACTGGACAGGCAGGAGCAGGGCGATAAAGAGGAGTATAGTCTTGAAGATGGTGTTCATGATGGCTGTCCTTTGAGAGATCGGTTGAAGGGGAAACGTGATAGTATTAACGTCTGCACCAGTAAAGTGCAAGCCATAAAAAGACCGAGCAGCGAGGCCCAGTCCCTCATTCGGCTGTGCTGGTGAAAACGGCTTGCCTGGACGGTCGTAGCCGACAAGAATCGGCCTTGCAGGGAAATGATCCCTGATTCCCTCGGAGTCTCTCCTGTGAGACGGAGCTGTTCCCCGCTGAATGTTGTGATGGTCTTCTCGATGTGGGAATAGGGGACACGGTCGAATTCTATTTGTCTTCCTGATCGCCCCTGCACATCTCTGAGGGTGCGGATAGAGTAATAGTCGGTCTGTTCGAGTCTCTGCAAGAAGAGCAAGGGGCCGGTCAGATAGAACAGCAGGCAGCAGAGCAGGATGAGAATACGGGATGTTCCGAATGTTGGCAGCTGAACCCTTTCTGAGAGCATTCTTGGCCAGATCCTGAGAAAATAGCCGAAACCGAAGACGGTGATAACTATCCCCAACGGGTGCTCCGGCCAGAAGATATGCCACTGAAGAGCTGACCAGTTGAAGGGCGGAAAAAGATGAACCCCGTTGCCCCACTTGACCTGGGTGGCGTCAAGCAGGAGGTGGATCAGGCAGTTGAGACCAAGGATGGAGAATGTTCTGAGGGGTAATCGGCTGAGTTGGGCCAGGGCTGCCGAGAGGATCAGGCAGAAGACAAGACTTGCCTGGATGGATGTGAAGAGTCTCAGGCTGAAAGGATCCAGGGTCTGGAGAGAGAGCAGGCCTCTGAGCAGGATCCAGGGTATATCGGGGATGATGCAGGCCAAAATGACCCAGAGCAGATCGCTATCTTTGCAGAAGAGTCGGTTCAGCGGTGCTTGCAAGGCAACATGGCAGAGCGTGTTCGGCAAGGTTGTTTCCGTGCGACATGATAGTTGGTGGAGAGCGACCGGCAGTATTGTGGCCGCCACTGAAAAGAGGATGATAGCCAATGACGGAGAATTCTACAAGCAGTCTGTGAAACCAGCCGTATGGTTGTTTTCTTCATCCTGAGATCATGCTGACGCTCACCGTATCTTCCGATTGTCTCCTGCAGGGTATTGACCGTACCGTGGAACAGGAGTTGAAAAATCTGCTCACCATCGATAATCCCCAGTATCTCTCAGCCAAACGCTATGGGCGCTGGATCGGTAAACGGCTCAAGCCAACTCTGAAATACTACGATCCCGTACCCGAGGGCTTGCGCTTTCCCCGCGGTTTTTCCAACCAGGCTATTCGCGTCTGCCGTGAATTAATGGGACAATCTCCGCAAATTGTGGATAAGAGGCGGTTGCTTCCCGAGATCGATTTTGTTTTTACCGGTACACTCCGGCCATATCAGCAGGAGGCAGTGGAGATCGGACTGATCCGATCCTTCGGGGTCATTGAGGCCGGTACCGGCAGCGGTAAGACGATCATGGCCCTGGCCCTCATCGCCGCCAGGAGGCAGCCGACCCTCATCGTCGTGCATACCAAGGAACTCCTGTATCAGTGGCAGGAAAGGGCCCAAGAGTTTCTCGGCTGTCCGGTAGGCCTGATCGGCGATGGCCGGTTTTCCATAGAACCGTTGAGCGTGGCTATCGTCAACAGTGCGAGAAAGCATGTCCAGGAACTTGTCCCCTGTTTCGGCCACCTGATCGTTGATGAATGTCATCGAGTGCCGGCCACCCTCTTTACGGATGTCGTATCGAATTTCGACTGTCACTATCTCCTCGGGCTTTCGGCGACTGCCTTCCGCAGCGACGATGGCTTGACCCGGTTGATCTATTATTTCATGGGCGAGAGAATCCACCAGGTCGACCAAGATGAGCTCAAGGCGACGGGGGCTGTTCTCAAGCCCAGGCTGATCCGACGGCTGACGGATTTCACCTTTCACTATCGCGGTGATTATCAGTCACTCATGAGGGCACTAACCTGCCATGAGGGCCGAAATATGCAGATCATCGATGATATCTGTACGACACTGGAGGTGCCGGATGCCGGTACTGCCCTGGTGGTATCGGATCGTGTCGGGCATTGTGAGCTTTTCACCAGACTTCTGCGAGACCGCGGCATCAGGGTTGAACTGCTTACCGGACAAATTCCCCAGGAGAACCGCAATGCCATTGTTCAGGCAGTGCAGGGCGGTGAGATCCAGGTCCTGGTCGCCACTCTGCAGCTCATTGGTGAAGGTTTTGATTGTCCCGGGCTCAGCAGCCTGTTTCTCACCACGCCCATCACCTTTGCAGGCCGGCTGCTGCAGGTCGTTGGCAGGATCGTGCGTCCTGCTGTCAATAAGCAGGCCCGGGTCTTCGATTATGTCGATGAGGCCGTTCCGGCACTGCGGCGATCGGCCAATGCCCGGCGCAAGGTGCTGGAGAATCTCTAATTACTTCCGGCTCCTGCCGCTGTACGCAGGGGTCTGTTGATATTTATTTGCCTTTGATGGCTATTTCGAGTATAAGACGAGGTTGACATCGGCAACTTGAGTAAGATGAATGGCGTATTGGCAAGCACTCCTGTCCCAGCGAGTGCTTTTTTTATTACGGATCATCTTCACAACCGGAAAAGAGAGCAGGACAAATTCAAGCCGTCGGCCAGACGGAACGAGGGGCCTTTCAGGGCCTTTCAGGGAACAGGGTATGGATCAGCAAAAAATTCGTAATGTGGCAATCATCGCTCATGTCGACCATGGGAAAACAACACTCGTTGACCAGCTTTTCAGGAACTCGGGAATGTTTCGTGACAATCAGCATGTCACCGAACGCCTGATGGACTCCATGGATCTTGAGAAGGAGCGGGGTATTACCATCACCGCCAAGAACGGTTCATACCAATACAAAGATTACTGGATCAATATCATTGACACCCCCGGACATGCCGATTTCGGCGGCCAGGTCGAGCGGGTCCTGCGGATGGCGGATGGGGCGCTGCTCCTCGTCGATGCCCAGGAGGGACCGATGCCGCAGACCTATTTCGTTCTCAAGAAGGCCCTCGAGAATCACCTGCCGGTCATCGTGGTCATCAACAAGATCGATAAGCCGGCAGCACGCTGTGAGTGGGTGGTCGACCAGGTCTTCGATCTCTTTGTCAAACTCAATGCGCCGGATGCGACTCTCGATTTTCCAGTGGTGTATACTTCGGCCAAGGAGGGGTATTCCCTTCTTAACCTCAATGATTCCCGGGAAAACTCCCGGAATATGGATAGTGTTTCAGAGATGATTGTCAGGCACACTCCCGCCCCCAAGGGCGCGCCTGACCAGCCGCTGCAGATGCAGGTCGGCACCATTGATTATTCTCCCTATCTCGGCCGTCTCGGAATCGGCAAGGTGGTCAATGGCACGATGTCGATTAACCAGCCCATAGTGGTGGCGAGACGTGACGGATCCATCAAACCGGTCCGGATCTCCAAGATCTTCCGCTTCGAATGTTCCGAGAAAATAGCCATCGAGTCGGCCGGCGTCGGAGAAATCGTGGCGGTTGCCGGCATGGAAGACGTGACGGTCGGGGTCACCTTTACTGATCCTGAGAATCCACGGCCTCTGCCCCTGATCGTGATCGATCCACCGACCATCTCGATGAATTTCATCCCCAACGATTCACCCTTTGCCGGCAAGGAAGGGAAATTCGTGACCTCGCGACATATCGAAGAACGCCTGCAGCGTGAGACCCTGGCCGATGTCGCCCTGCGCTACGAGGTGCTGACGGATGCCGTGGGCTTCAAGGTCTCGGGCCGGGGCGAACTGCATCTCTCCATTCTTATCGAAAAGATGCGGCGTGAAGGCTATGAGTTCCAGGTGACCCGGCCGCGGGTCATCATGAAGGAGGAGGATGGCAAGACACTTGAGCCCTATGAAAAGCTCACGGTTGATGTGGATGAGCTCTATCAGGGGGCGGTGATTGAAAAACTGGGCAAGCTGAAAGGCCAGATGGAGGAGATGAATACTGCCCATGGCATGGTGCGCATGGTCTTCCATATTCCTACCCGGGGGCTGCTCGGCTACCGCTCGCAGTTTATGACCGATACCAAGGGCATGGGCATGATGAACTATGTCTTTGCCGAATACGGTCCCTACGCCGGAGATCTCGTCAACCGGGTCAACGGCGTGTTGCTGGTGAAAGAACCCTGTACGGCAGTGGCCTATGCCCTTTTTAACCTGCAGGATCGGGGAAAGCTCTTCATCAATCCGGGCGCCCCTCTGTATCCGGGTCAGATTATCGGTGAGCACTGCCGGGCGGCTGATCTGGTGGTCAATCCGGCGAAAGGAAAGAAACTGACCAATATGCGGGCCTCGGGCTCCGATGAGGCGGTCATCCTCACCCCGCCGGTGATGATGACCCTGGAGGACTGCATAGCCTATATCAACGATGACGAACTTGTCGAGGTGACTCCTGAATCGATCCGCCTGCGGAAAAAGACGGGGGCAAAACTCAAGGCTTGAGGTGAGGCATGAAAGGACTGCTTATGCTGCTGCTGTCAGGGGGGATCGGGATTGCCACCTTTGCCTTTATTGCCAGGAAGTACGGCAGTGACTGTGTGCCCTGACTCATGCTCTACGGATCCGTGGGCATGGGTCTTCTGACCTTCTGGATACTCCAGGCGGTTTTCTGAAAATATCCCTTACTTTCCCGAGGACTTGCAGGCTGTAAAATAGTCTGCAAGGATCTTCGCATGATCAAAAGCCAGATGGGGCAGGGTCTCTTTGTCAAAGAGTTCCGCCCTGCCGGCATCGTCTCCTGCCACCGGCTGACCTGCCGCCTTGCCGGTAAAGACCGTTGAGGCTGTGTGCTGTCTGGTGTCCCGATCCGGATCCGAATAGGTGTGGAACTGCCTGAGATCGGTGACGATCAGACCTGTTTCCTCCAAGGCCTCGCGTAAGGCCGCCTTCTCGTATGACTCTCCGTAATCCACAAATCCTCCCGGCAGGGCCCAGCCATTGGGGGGATTTTTCCTCTCGATCAGGACGATTTTCTCGCCAATCTCAATGATGATATCAACCGTGGGAGATGGCCCCTTGGGGAGACTGAGCGGTCTGTGGCAGTGCGGGCATTTCATAGCGGGACCCTCAGAAAGAGATCAGGGCACGAATTTCCTGCCAGGTTTCGACGGTCTGCAGATCATGACGATGCCGGTTCCAGGGTTGGCAAAAGACCAGGGGGGTAATATTGTCCGCCACCAGTTGTCGGCAGGTCTCGGCCCGATCATCGACAAAGTACTTCAAGCCATGCTCATGGATATAGCGGGCCTTATCATTGTGGTCGCCCATGGCGATCAGGGTGATCGCCTGGCGGATATCGCCTGGGAAGAAGGAGTCAAACCAATCCTTGGCCGGTTGCAGGAGGGGCCGGGCGGTGATGACGGTCACCGGGGCTACAGCCGCCAGTTCGGTTATGACCGCGACGGCCCCCGGCATGGGTTTGAGTCCCGTGCCCAGGGAGTCTTTCAGGATATCAGTGAATATTCGATCGACGAGTGGCATAGGAATATCAATACAATCTTCCACCTGAAAACTGGTGATGTCCTTAAGGCTGAAGGAACAGTAATTGTGTTCCTCGCAGGCCAGTCGGATGAAGGTGGCGGCGGTATCTGCAATGACTCCGTCCAGATCAAAGCCGATTTCACGGGGAGAAATTCTCATACACCTTCCCTCGGTGCCGGCGCGTCTGTATAACCTGCTTCAATTTCCTTGACCTGCCTCACCAGGAGATGGTTCTCCGGGGTAATAATGCCCAGATCCCGACCGTATTGCAGGACTGCGCCGTTAATGGCGTCTATTTCGGTACGGCGTCTGTTTCTAACATCCTGGAGCATCGAGGAGATGTTGTCTGCCGTCTTCTGGCAGACGGTAACCGTGGCTGCGTAGGGATCATCGCTGACCGTTATGCCGCGGGCCCTGGCAATTGCTTCGGCCTCACCGACTGCCGCTTTGACCCTGGTGATGACTCCGGGCAGGGTAAGGAGGCGGCCGTTCGTGCAGCCCAGAGTCGCGGTCAGGGCATTAATGCCCACGTTGACGAAGAGTTTTGCCCAGAGACGGCTTAAAATGCTCTCTGTGATGGAGACTGCAAGGCCGCCTCGGGCAAAGGACTGTGCGGTTTTCTCCAGCAGTTTGACAGCGTGATCATCGGGGTTTACCAGAAAACCAAGATGGGTGACTCCACTTCCGGCGTGGCGCACATGGCCTTTGGCGAGGAGGGTGGCCCCTTCCGTGGTTGTGCCGAAGGCGCAAACAGCCCGGCCTGTCAGGTTTTGGCAGTTGAGGTGGCTGATACCGTTCTGCATGAATATTATTAAGGTGCCTTCTCGTAGGAGGGGCTGGCAGGACGCCAGACATGACACAATATCATAGGATTTGACACAGAGAATGATGACATCTACGGATCCCAGGAGCTCGGGCCTGGCTGAAGCCGTGATGGGAATGCATTGTTGCTTGCCCTGCAGGTCGTACAGGATACCTTGCTGGTTGAGAAAGTCGGTCCGGTCGGGATTATGATCGAGAAGCGAGAGGCGGATATCCGTTCCCGCAAGACCGCGGGACAGTAGGGAAACAAGGAGGCAGCCAAGGGCGCCGGGGCCGACCAGAAGAAAATGCATGGGTTCAGATCAAGGCTTTCAGGGGATGATTTTTGCGTCTTCGATGATGGCGATGTAGGAGTAGCCGGCGCCGAAATTCTTATTGGCGGTCATCTTTCCTTCTATTGTCACCACTTGATCAAGGGCAGGTGGTTCGGCTATTGTGGCGACGAGATCGTGGCTATTGGCCAGCGGGTCGCCAGTGCCGTCCTGCAGATGCATCCAGTTACGGCCCATGATATTGAGGTTAACTTTCACGATCTTGGCCCGCAACCGCACAGGTTTGCCGTTCAATTCCTTTGCCCTGGCGAAGATCTCCGCGATGGTATAGCTGTTTTCCCCTTGGGCCTTCTTAACTTTCACCTCGGAAAAAGGTGCAACTGCGCCGGTGCTGCCGCCGGAAGGAGGCAGCACCTTTTGGGAGGCAGTTGTTGTCTCGGTCTCAGCCTTTACCGCCGAGGCAAATGAATGTTCCGGGGATGTACCGGACTCGGGCTTTTTGGCAGTCGGTTCCGGTTTGTCAGTAAGTCCAGGTGAGAAAATGATCGTTGCGAAGGTGCGGTCGAGAGTCTTGCTGTAAAAATTTTTCATGACCATACCATCGCTGTATTGCACCCTCGCGCCTTTATTGACAGGGGTCTCGGGGACGGCCACCCAGGTTTTCTGAGCGCCTGAGTCGATCAGAAGGTAGGTATACCCTCCGGTGTTCATTGTTTCCTGAACAGTGCCCGAAGCGCTGCTGGTCTTGGTCTGAGAAGACGAAGGTGTACTGGCAAAACAAAGCTGACCTGTCAGGCTGGTGGCAACAAGTACAGCGAGAACAAGGGCCTTTTGCAGGAGAGCGTAGTGGTCTTTAGGTATCATCATAGTTATGTCCAAAAAAGAGAAAAGGGTCGGGTCGGTGTGCTCAGTCGTTTTCCAACAGTAAGGACACGTGTTCCAGAAGAGTCCGAGTCCAGAGTTCATAGGCGCGGCGGGTGATATGGACACCGTCCTCATGAAAGAGCTCGATGTCTCTTGCCTGGAGAAATTTTTTATGGATATCAAGGTAGCAGCAGCCGGTCTGGATGGTTATTTGTTCTATCTGATTATTGAGCTGGGCAACGGTGTCTTCGGCCAAAAAGGGGAGTTTCATGGGCAGAAGGCTTGTGATGATGACTTCGGTCGTCGGAAAATCTTTACTGAGCTGGATAATTATCTGTCGGAGGGTGTCGACAAAGGTATATCTCTCGGCCAGTACATCGTTGGTGCCGATCATGACCAGGATAGCCAATGGCGAAGGGACACGGCGGCTGAGTGCCGGCAGGGAATCGAGCAGATCCTGCGCTGTTGATCCCGATACACCACAGTTATGCGCCGTGCAGAAGGGCATGCGAGGCTGCCAGTTGTTATCGGCAACGAGTGAGTCGCCAAGGAAAAGAAAACTGTTGGTGGTGGAACCGCTCTGAGTTGTCATCAGGGATAGTGAGAGAGGGGCAGGAGTCCGCGTTGGCTCTATGATTTGCGAAAAGTTGAATTTCCAGATTGAATACTACCATACCTGAAGAAGCCCTGCCAAAGCTTTTCTCAAAGATCTTTTATGCTGGGACTACAGCATGGAGGCCTTGCACGATCACAGGGGGGGCAACTTCCCGGCCGATTGCAAAACGATCACCGTCTGAGGTAGCACAGGGATGGAATGCATTGCAGGGATCTCCTGCGCTTTCTCAATGCTCACGAAGTCATGGGGGAAGGCCGCTGCCGTGTCGATGATCTGGAACCATGAGCGGTTTTCCCCGGGCTCCGGGACCTCGGGCGGGGTGAACTCGAGGGTTTCTTCTTTACTGCCGTTCAACATGATGAAGAAATCAGCATCTCTGCGAACTCCGGCTCGCATGCCATGCAGGAGAAAAGACAGGCCATGGCATTCTGGAGACCAGTCCTGCAGGCCAGGCTGCAGGTATTGCCAGGTGATCTCCGGTTGCAGGTTGGGCCCTGATTCCAAGTTGTGGTGCAGAAAGAAATCTTCCCGCGTGAAGACCGGATGATTTTTGCGTAGGGCGATGCAGAGTTGAAAAAAGCGGAGCAGATCCCTGTTGATTATGGCAAGCGACCAATCAAGCCAACTTGTCGGGTTGTCCTGGCACCAGGCATTGTTGTTGCCATTCTGGCTCCGGCCGAACTCATCGCCGGCAGTGAGCATCGGCACTCCTTGGGAGAACAGCAGTATCGCGGCCATACTGCGTATCCGTCTGAATCGAAGATCCCGTATTTCTCCGGGGCAGGGGCTGCCCTCGTGGCCACTGTTCCAGCTGATATTATTATTTTCACCGTCGCTATCGTTTTCACCGTTGGCGGCATTGTGTTTTTCATTGTAACTCACCAGGTCATAGAGGGTGAAGCCGTCATGACTGGTGATGAAATTGATGGAGCTCAAGGGGCTGCGGCAACTTGTCTGGTACAGATCGGAGCTCCCGGCGATGCGGGTGGCGAGCCTTGTCACTGTATCGTCGTGGCCTGCCATGAAGGCCCGGATGTCGTCACGAAATCGCCCGTTCCATTCGGCCCAGCGGGTATCAGTGGAGAAAGAGCCAACTTGATAGAGACCTGCGGCATCCCAGGCCTCGGCAATGATCTTGATGTCGCGCAGGACAGGATCTTCGGCGATCATCTCGATCATCGGTGGATTGCTGAGAACATGCCCGCTTCGGTCACGGCCGAGGATAGAGGCGAGATCAAAACGGAAGCCGTCCACATGCATCTCAATTACCCAGAAACGCAAGGTATCACGGATGAGATCACGCACCACCGGATGATTGCAGTTCAGGGTGTTGCCACAGCCGGAGAAGTTGAGGTAGGCATGTCCTTCCTGGCCCAGCAGATAATAAATGCTGTTGTCAATCCCTCTGAAACTGCTGGTTATTCCTTCGTAGCCTCCTTCGCCGGAATGATTGAAAACAATATCCAGAATGACTTCAATACCCGCCTGGTGGAGGGCTAGAACCATTGTCTTGAATTCGGTGATGTGATTCCGCCAGTTGGCGGCGTACCCTGATTTGAGGGCAAAAAAGGAAACGGGATTGTAACCCCAGAAATTTTTTAGGGTCTCATTGCCCTCTGGGTTCTGGAAGACGATGTCATTCTCGTCGAATTCTGTGACGGGCATGAGCTCAACCGCCGTGATTCCAAGTTTTTTCAGATAGGGAATTTTGTCAATGAGTCCAAGATATGTCCCGGGGTATCTGACATCTGCACTGCGATGGCGGGTAAAACCTCGGAGATGCAGTTCATAAATCACCGTCTCGGGTAAGGGAGTCTTGAGAGGTCGGTCTCTCTGCCAGTCAAACTCATGCTGAATAAGCCTGCAGCTGGGAGCCGTGCCATACCGTGAGGTCTCTCCCCATTTTCGTGGTACAAGATTTATGCAGAATGGGTTGAGGAGGATGTTTTGCGGGCTATAAATGAGCCCTTTGCTTTCGCGATCAGTCGGCCCCTGCATCCGGTAGCCGTAGGTAAAATCGCTCGTTCCTGTTTCAAGGAAAATGTGCCAGATATCTCCGGTCCTGTTTTCCTGAGGATCAAAGAAAATCTCTTTTCGTTCAGTCTGACCAAAGCCTGGTGCGGGAAAATCGATAACGAGGATGACCTCTAGGGCATGGCGGGAGAAGATCGAAAAATTGACACCATCGCTCATGGCGGTGGCACCCAGAGGTAATGGCGAACCTCTTTTTGTCGGGGAGGGCATGTTTTTCTTGGACATTAATGATAATGATTATTACAATTATTCTGAGTTGAGAGAATGTCGATAACCTGAAAAATTGTTTCCGTTAATGATACAATAATTGGATGAAATGAGGAAAATTTTTTCAGAGCTGGCAAGAGATTTGTTAGGCAAACGTCAAGAGCGGAGGAAGAGGTATGGGTATGTTCCATAAGGTGCAGGTTGGAAAGAAGATCATCACCCCCATTGACTGGGAGATGAATCCCGATCTCAGTTTCGGTACCTTCGAATCCTGGGGGGGCAGAGAGAGGGTGCGTAATAACAAGGAGTGTGTATACTATTTCTTTATTGACAACTGGGGTGAAGAACCCAGACTCTGTCTAATGGAGAGGGCGGTGAAGCATGCCAAGATCATGGCTGTGATTAAAGCCCCGGCAGATCTTGTTGAAAGGTGTGTCGAAAGTCAGGGGACTTCGTCACGGTTCGAGAAAAGTTACGCTATCAATGAACAGATCAGGAACTGGCTCATCGACAATGTTCTTGATGATGGGGATTCTTCTCTCGTGATCCCAATTGAAGAAAATCGTGTACCTGAAGATATGGGACCTGCTCTGCCGGCCCAAGCGATTTTGGATTTTGCAGGAGAGGTGACCCTGTTGCCCGCTGTACCGGCGATAATCTACGAGGATCAGGTGCAGACTATTGTGAAAAAATGGGGGCTCTTCGATACGGAACTCAACCCGGGCGGGTATTTTGAAAATGCCCTTGTCGAGAGCGGCCATCCGCTTACGGTGCTGGACAGACGTACCTCTCTGCTCTGGCAGAGAGGTGGGCTGGATATCTGTTCGATGCGGACAATGCAGAAGAATATTGATGTCATAAACCGCCAGGGCCTTGCCGACTATCACGACTGGCGTCTGCCGACACTAGAAGAAGCCATGTCACTTATGGAGCCTGGGCTAAACAGCAAAGGAGTGCATCTGCATCCCTGCTTTTCCAAAGAGCAACCGTTCATCTTTGTGGCGGCCCAGCGCAAACCGGGCGGCTACTGGTTTGTCGATTACAAACAAGGGCGCTCTTTCTGGTCTTCTGGGACAATTCCGGGGGGATTCGGGAGATTGGTACGGTCTGTTGACTGATCGTAAAGAGCTGAGGTATAAATAGATCTGCTTTTTAATTTCGGTACAGGATAGATTACTCGGGGCATGACAGACGGACTTTTCCGGTTGTGTCTCCGCCTCTCCCGATCATCGGAAAAGGCCAGTTGAACCATAAATTTAAGAAAAGGCTGTTGAGAGAGGGTTTTTGTTTAAAAAAGGCTTAAAACATCGTATAAACTTTGGTGATTGGAACACCAGATCCCCCCCCTGTCAGAGTGGGTTTATGAAAAGCATTCTTATAATTGATGATGAAGAATCCGCCCTTGATCTGCTACGCAGGTTGCTGGAGCAGGAAGGCTATGATGTTGTTGAGGCAAGAAACGGCCAGGAAGGTGTCGAAATCTTCCGCAAGCAGCAGTTTGATCTGGTCGTAACAGATATGGTAATGCCGGTGAAAGACGGGCTGAAAACAATTCTGGAACTGCGGCGGGAAGATCCTGCCATCCCTCTCATCGCTATCTCCGGCGGCGGGGTTATTGCGAAAGAGAGGTATCTCAATGTGGCGGGCTACATCCAGGGCGTTTGCTCGATTCCTAAACCTTTCACCCGGGTTGAACTTCTTGCCGGAGTAAATAAGCTTCTCGGGATGCCTTCTGCAGATTCTCAGCCTGACTGAGTATCAGTCGTGCAGGCCTGAAAGCCCTACGCCCGATGTCTGGGTGAGAAGTCCCCGCCCTTTTACTGTAAAACTGAGGCTGTTGAACTGTGGTTTTGCAGAGTGAAACCGTGCTGGACCAGCTTCTTGACATCAATCCACATGGTCTCGCTTCCCATGACGGCGACGACAATTTCGCTATCCCCTCTTTTGAATTTGCCGACATAGGTCTGTCGGGCGGCATTGGTAAATCCGGTCTTGCCACCCTCAGTGCCTTCTACCTGCCAGAGTGCCTTGTTATGGTTGCGCAGGGTGGCTCCGTAGGTCGTCGTGACCTTGACCTGTTTCATCCGTGCGGCAAAAGCAGGATCCTCCATGGCGTGCCTGAACATGACGGCCAGATCACGGGCGGTTGAGGTCTGACCCTTTGCGGTCAACCCCGACGCCGTCTTGCAGACTGTGTTCTGGGCGCCCCAAAGTTTGGCCCGTTCAGTCATCATTTTGGCAAAAGAGGATTCGGAACCGGCAATTTTCTCAGCCAGAGCGACGCTGGCATCGTTGGCGGAGGCCACTAGGACGGCATTGATGAGATCATTGGCTTGATATTGTTTATTTGTATTGAGATTGACCTTGGAGCTGGGTTGCCCGGCGGCCCAGGAACTGACAGGGACCTGTTCATCGCCGGTCAGGGATTTCAGGGCGATCATTCCGGTCAGTATTTTGATGGTACTAGCAGGTTGCCGGGGGTTGTCGGGAGACTTGGCGTAGAGTGTCGCACCGCTGTGGGCATCAATGATGATGGCACTTTTTGCGGAAATCATTTTGCTGAATGAATTGCCATTGACTCTGACTGGGCGGGTTTTTTTCTTTTTTGCATTGCCTGTGGAGGCAACAGCCGTCCGGGGGACAGAGGAAGATTTCAGTTTTACTTTGTGGCGAGTCGTTTTGCTGGCAGTATGCTTTTTTTTCAAGACAACGGCCTTGGATTTACGAACCGGGTGCTTTATTTCACTGACAATATTAATTTTTTTAATGATAACGGTCTTGGATTTACTGGCCGTATGCTTTATGCTTTGGCGCTGTTTTTTTGAAGAGAATTGGCTGGCGTCTGCGGTCGGGGCGCTTATGCTCAAAAAGAAGGTGAGCAGAAGGACAACGAAGGTGGAAAAAGGGGTGCCGGGAATTCTCAATCTGGTCATAATTTTTTAAAGGCGCTTTTCATTTCTTGCTTGATCGACAACAGAGGACACTTGCTGTTTACTATATGTTGTAGTGGATATTGTCAAGTATTTTCAGTCCCTCAGGGGAGAGACGCGGTTAATATGTCCTCGGGTCTTCGTGATTGACCACTTTCTGCCATTTGTGTAATATTCACGTCAACATGAGGTGACAGAAGGCTCCTTGTAGAGGCGGGAGCACAACGAATCTCCATGAAAAATACAGACAGAGGTGATTTATGGTGGTTGCATCGGAAGTGCGAATGACCCTCAATTATATTTTGGACTCGAGTCGCGCCAAATACGGGGATGCTGCCGCCATTGGCATGGCTCTTGAAGAACCGCTCACCTACAACGAATTCTACCTCCGTACCATTGCCCTGGCCCATCGCCTGAAGATTGAAGGGGTGCAAAAGGGTGATCGTGTTGCCCTGCTTGCTGAAAATTCCCCTAACTGGGGGAATGTCTATTTCGCTGTTGTCCGTCTTGGGGCGGTGGTTGTGCCGATCTTACCCGATCTGCCAGAGAGTGATGTGCGTCATATTCTCACTGAGATGCGGGTGAAGATCTTGTTCACCACACAGCGCCAGATCGAAAAGATCTATGAGTTGAAAAAGGAATTGCAGGCGCCGGTAATCACGCTGGATGATTATAGAGCTGAGATCGGGGTTATTTCCGTGGTTACCTTTGCCGATTACCTCGCCGGGGCAATGGCCATGGTGCCGGAGGGAGATCAGGGCTTGCAGTTCCCCGATGTGGACCAGGATGATCTGGCCGCAATCCTCTATACCTCTGGGACATCGGGCTATTCCAAGGCGGTGATGCTCAGCCACAAGAATCTCACCTCAAACGCCTATTCGGCATCCGCCCTCATGCACATCGAACCGGGATCGGTGTTTCTCTCCGTCCTGCCGATGTCTCATACGTATGAGTTCACCTGCGGTTTTCTCCTTCCCCTGCTCACCGGTTGCAGGATCGCCTATGCCGGGAAAAGCCCGACTCCGGCAATCTTGCAGAAACTCTGTCAGCATGAGAAACCCTTTGCCATCTTTGCAGTCCCGCTGATTCTCGAGAAGATCTATAAGAAGAGGGTGGTTCCCCAGATTGAAAAGAGTAAAATTCTGACCCTGCTCTGCAAAACGGGGCTGGGGCGGAGGTTTATCTATAAAAAGATCGGTCAAAAGCTCCTCGTTTTTTTTGGCGGCAACCTGAAACTCATGGGAATCGGCGGGGCGGCCCTCAACCCTGAAGTGGAACGCTTCTTATCCGAAGCCAGATTCCCCTATCTGATCGGCTACGGCCTGACCGAGGCCTCTCCTCTGCTCTCCGGCGGCCCGGCTGGGGACCCGAGCATAACCGTCGGATCGGCCGGCAAACCTATTCCGGGAGTGGAGTTAAAAATAGTCAATCCGTCTTCCGAAACCGGCATCGGCGAGATCCATGCCTGTGGTGCCAATATCATGAGGGGCTACTACGAAGATCAGGAGGCGACTGCCGAGGTCCTTTCATCGGATGGCTGGCTTGCTACCGGTGACCTTGGTTTTATCGATGATCGTGGTAATCTACATATCTGCGGGCGCTCAAAAAATGTCATTGTCCTGCCGAGCGGCGAAAACGTCTATCCAGAGGCCATTGAACACAGGATCAATACCTATAACTGGGTGGTCGAAGGGATTGTCGTGGAAAACAATGGGCACCTTGAGGCCTGGATCTATCCGGATTATGAGGTCATTGATGAGGAAACTGCCGGTAAATCCAGGGTCGAGAGACGGGAATATATCGATACGCTCCTGGAGCAGATGCGCCATGAACTCAACGGCCAGTTGTCCACTGCTTCGAGGATAGTAAAGGCGTATGAACGACGGGAACCGTTTATCAAAACCGCGACCCACAAGATCAAACGCTATCTCTACGATGGGAACACGATGCCGGCCTGATCCTTATGCCGTTCTTGCCATATAAAGAAATGGTTGTTTTGTTACAACGGCTTACGAGAGCAGAAGGGTGTTGGCGAAGTTGATGATCGGCAGAATAACCTTTGAGAGGATGCCGCTGAAGGCCAGGAGCAGGATAAGGACAAAGCCGTATCGTTCAACGCTGGCATACGACCGCGCCATACCAGGGGGCAGTATCCCGGTCAGGATACGGCTGCCGTCGAGTGGCGGGATGGGCAGAAAGTTGAAGATGCAGAGAACCAGGTTGATCCAGACACTGGCGATCAGCATGGCATTGAACGGCAAAAAGAGTGCGTTGGCAACTGGGCTCGGTGGCAGGGTTTCCATAAGCAGCCAGACAAACTTGGCGACGATGGCGCTGGCCACCGCCATGCCCAGATTGGTCATCGGCCCGGCCAGGGCAACCCACAGCATATCCTTTCTGGGATTCTTGAAATACGCGGCGTTCACCGGAACCGGCTTGGCCCACCCGATTTTGATGAGAAAGAAGGCAATCGTGCCAATCGGGTCAAGATGGCGCAGGGGGTTGAGTGTCAGTCTGCCGGCGAGTTTCGCAGTTGGGTCTCCCAGTCGGTAGGCCACATAGCCATGGGCGAATTCGTGGATCGTGAGGGCGAGGAGCAGGGGTGGGGCGGTGATGATAAGGTTTGTGATAAAATCCATTATTATACGTCCTGGTTGATGAGTGAAGAAGAGGGGCCTTTTTTTGCAGAGAGCTGTCGTCCCTCGCTGAATACCCTAAACACTCGCCCCCTCCTAAGCAAGTGATGAGAGGGGATAGGTCTTGCCGATAAAGTCGATCTCCTCTTCTCGACTGTTGATGACGCCGTCGAGGCGGGCGTCGAGAAGATCATTGAGCATGGCCTTGAATTCCGGCCCTGGCCGGTAGCCCAGCGCCATGAGGTCATCACCGCTCAGTTCGCTACGGGTTTGCCTCAGTGTTGTGACGTAGTTCGATACCGCCTTCTTGATCTGGTTTCTTCTCGCTATCGCCATCAGATACAACAATCCCTCATTACTGAGTTCCTTGAGGAGCCAGTAAATTTCACTGTTTGCGACCACCTGTCTTCTCGACAGCAGATGGGCTGTCTTGTCCGCGTGGACCTTTTGCCAGAGCAGGCGGTCGGTGAGTTTCTGGGGGATCTGGAATCTCTCGCAGAAGGCGGCAAGTTCTCTGGTCTGCGATCTGCCCATAACGGCCAGCAGGTAGACCATCCAGTTCTGGCAGGGCTCGTCGAGATAGAGCAGGCGGAACCAGGAAATGGCCAGCTGGGCCTGATGGAGGATGTGGAGAAAGCGGCGGTCTATCTTGAGATGGGGTTTGAGATTGGGCCAGAGAAAGGGAAAGAGATCAAATTCCGCCAGGCGTTGAATGGCAGGAACCGGATCCTCTTCCGAAAAGATCTGCTTGAGCTCCGAGAGAAATCGCGCATCGTTGGCCTTGCCGAAGAGTTTCATGCTGACCGCGTTATGGATCAGGCGTTTGGTGTGGGGGGCTATCTCGAAGGCCATGCGCTTTTCAAAACGGATGGCCCTGAATATCCGGCTCGGGTCTTCAACAAAGCTCAGGTTGTGCAGGACCTTGATCGACTGGTGGCCGAGGTCGTTCTGGCAGTTGAAGAAGTCGATCAGGGTGCCGAAATGCTCGGGGTTGAGCTGGATAGCCATGGCATTGATCGTGAAATCCCGGCGATAGAGATCAAGTTTTATTGAAGAAAGTTCGACGGTCGGCAGGGCCGCCGGGTATTCATAGTATTCGAGTCTGGCGGTGGCGACATCGATCTTGAAATTGTCCGGCAGGAGGACCATGGCCGTGCCGAACCGTTCGTGGGTTTTGACCCTGCCATTCAGTCTCTTGGCCAGCTGGTCGGCGAAAACGATACCTTCTCCTTCTATCACGACATCGAGATCCAGATTTTTTTTCTTCAACAGGAGATCCCGGACAAAACCCCCGACAGCAAAGGCATTAAACTGCAGTTCATCGGCAACTTCTCCGATACTCTGGAGGAGTTCGACCATCTTTTTTCCCAGACATTCAACAATCAGTGAGTTGAGATTTCTCCTGCGCTCAAGAGAAGGATGCTCCGATTCGTGCAGCAGATCCTTGGGGAGATGGGCCGGATCATTGACCAGTCGGTTAAGCAGGTCGGTGCGGGTGATGATGCCCTGCAGCACACCATCCTGGACGATGGGAATGAGACGCTGTCGGTGTTCGATGATCAGCTCCTGGATGTCCGCCAGAGTGGCGTCGAGGGGCAGGGTCTCGATGTCCGAGGTCATGTAGTCGCTGACCGGCAGTGAGCCGAGGTCATGATGAATGGCCTTTTCAACGACCATGCGCGAGATGATGCCGAGGATGGCGCGCGGTGCTGCCTGTTCCAGATTCCCCGGGCCCGCAAGGGGAGAGAGGACGGGCAGGGCAGTTACATTGTACCGGGTGAGGACATCCTTGGCCTCTGCGATGGTCGTGTCGGCAGGGATGGTGATTGCCGGTTTGGACAGCATTTCCCGGGCGATGGGCTGGGGCAGGACATGCCGGTGGAGGACGTAGATGAGTTTTTCCTGGGCCTCGGTCACAGTCATATCCTTCATGGTTGCCGAGGCGGCGGTTGCATGTCCGCCACCCCCGAGATCACGGGCTATGGTGCCGACATTGACCTCAGCGATCCGGCTGCGGGCAATGAGGTAGATACGGTCTGCCATGGAGATCAGGGCGAACAGGGTGTCGAGGTTCTCCATATTCATGAAGCGACGGGCGATGAGGGCGAAATCATCGACATAGGCCGGCAGCGACAGGGTGACCACAACAATGGGGATGCCTTGGATAGTGTACTGGGTCGCCGTCTTCATCAGGCTGTGGAGGAGCTCCACCTGCAGGGTGGTCAGGTCGTAGGTGATGAATTGGGAGATAATGTCCAGCTTCGCGCCCTTCTCAAGGAGCCAGGCGGCGGCGATCAGGTCATCAGGAGTGGTGGTCAGATGGGTGAGGGAGCCTGTGTCCTCATAGATGCCCAGGCCGAGAATGGTCGCCTCTTCAGCAGATATCTCCTTATCCTGCTCACGCAGCAGCTGGGTCAGAATGGTGGCGGTGGAACCGACATTTTTCAGGATCTCCACCTCACCGCGCAGATCACCTGAGCTTGAAGGGTGATGATCATAGAGGTGTATCTTGATTCCGGGATTTTTAAGGCAGGCGGCAAGGGGACCGATCCTCTCGGAAGAACGGGTATCGACCACAATGAGTGTCTCTACCTTTGCCAGATCGACATTCTTGATCTTCTGAAAGTCGTAGCGATAGAGCAGGGTCTGGGAGATGAATTCCCTGAGGTTTTTCTCCTGCGAACCGGAAAAGACCAGAAGGGCCTCGGGGTAAAGTTTCTGGGCCGCGATCATTGAGGCCAGACCGTCGAAGTCGGCGTTGAGGTGGGTGGTTATAACTTGCATCTCTGATAGTGTCAGGTCTGGCAGAAGGGCAAAAGGCGTCTTTTGGGAATGTCCTGTCGTTTTATACCATTACAGGAAGGAATGCGCATAGGAAATCAACCTCGTGGATGGAATTTGCGATGGATTGACTTCAGACGGTCCTGGTCGATATGGGTGTAGATCTGGGTTGTGGCAATGTCGGAATGGCCCAGCATAAGCTGTACGGAACGCAGATCGGCACCATGAGCCAGGAGATGGGTGGCGAAAGAGTGGCGGATCATATGAGGGGAGATATCCTTGGTGATACCTGCCACAATCGCCATTTTTCTGATAATCTGCCAAAACCTCAGCCTGGTCATGGCGCTGCCTCTAGCGGTGACGAAGAGGAAGTTGCTGCGTTTACCATTCAGTATGAAGGGGCGTCCCAGTTTGAGATAGGTCTCGATTTTTTCCTTGGCCTGGATGCCGAAAGGGACGAGGCGTTCTTTGCTGCCTTTGCCGAAAACCCGGACGAAGCAGGAAGAGAGGTTGCATGCAGCAAGCGGCAGGTTGACAAGTTCTGAAACCCGTAGACCCGTGGAGTAGAGGAGAAAGAGCATGGCCGAATCACGGAACATCAGCGATGAGGCGATGACGGGGGGCGTCAGAAGTTGGTTGACCTCGCTGAGCGAGAGGGCCTTGGGCAGGATCTGGCCGCTACGGGGCAGGTCAATGACGGCAAAGGGATTGTATGCTACCTGGTCGATCTGGACGAGGTAGGAGAAGAAACCTTTGAGTGCCGAGATCCTTCGGGCATTACTGCGATGGCTGATCTGTTTATTTCTGGCGTGTTCAAGAAAGCGGTGGATCACAGAGATCCCAATATCTTTCAGGTCCGTGACAGAACATTGCTGGAGAAAATCGAGGAAAAAACCGATGTCGGCAGAGTAGGCCCTAACCGTGTTTTCGGCAAGGCGTCTCTCGGATATAAGATGATGCAGGAAGAGTTCAGCGACAGAGGCAAACTGATCGGGTGCGTGGGTTGGTTTGATAGGGCTCTGCGGATGATATTCTTACAGGGGCTCGGCGGAGTTTAAAAAGTCCGAAATCGTATCGGACTTTTTAAACTGCAATCAACTAGAGAGACTTTCTGATACGATTGAACTTGCGGAGTTTTCTGCGAGCCTCGGCCTGTTTGCGGCGTTTTTTTACGCTGGGTTTCTCGTAATATTCCCGGCGCTTCAGTTC
>JANOIV010000204.1:0-8641 GCA_031407875.1 Desulfobulbaceae bacterium
AGGATTGATCACGTAATCAAGGACATCACAGAGGAGAAGCACGCAATTGATGCTCTTAGACAGAGCGAGGCTAAATACAAGGATTTCTTTAATTCGACGAGCGATATGGCCTTTGCCATATCTCCCGAAGGAGTATTTATCGATATCAACGATGCAGGTCTAAAACTTTTAGGTTTTGAGAGCAAGGAAGAGGCGTTGGTAAACAATGTCAGAGATTTCTATGTCGATATCGCCGAGAGAACTGAACTTATTAAAGAGATCTACGGGAAAGGCCATGTTATTGGCAGGCAAGTAAAATTCAAGAACAAGCAGGGAGAGTCCCTTGAGGTAGCCATCACTGGCCGCGCTAAAATGGATGATTCTGGGCATATCCTCTACCATGAGGGCATCGTACATAACATCAGCAAGGCCCTGGAAGACCAGAGAAACAGGGTTCTTCGCAACGCCGCCGGGGGTATGTGCCATTACCTCAACACTCATCTGATGCAACTCAATGGGGCGCAGAAATTCATGAAGGAAGACATGATCTCTCTGGATCAACTCATCAAACAATTCGTCCAGGGAGAAAAGCCTCAGGAGACCACCCCGGAAATCAAGAAGGTAATGGAATCGATGCACGACTTCCTCCAGAGCATCAACAATGCCTACGAAAGAATTGCCGAGGTGACCAAAGCCTTTAACCAAGCTTTTATTTATAAAGAGGAATCCTACTCCACCGAAACCATTTTGGACATTTTTAAATCCTATGGATACAAAGGGGACGACTAAACACCCACCTGCTTGAAGCAGGTGGGTTTGCATTCGCGGACTGAAAGTCCAACAATGCCGGCCTTAGCCGGTTGGTATATTCGAGGTCAAATCGATCATTGGGGTCTTTCTAGAAATGATGGGGCCAGATACTCCTGAATCGATCCTTTTGTGAGTTCGCCAGAGGTTTCCAAAATACATGATGCCTTTTGACTCTTAATGCTTGTGAGTGAAATCTAAAAGGATATGTGAAACAAAGAAAAGCACTTAGTTTGACAGTCGCCAGGAAAGAACCTTTCTGGTAGCCCAATCCATGATCGCTATCAGGTACATGAATCCTCGAGCCATGGGGATATAGGTAATGTCGGTTGCCCAGACCTGATCGGGTCTGTCATTGGTCATTCCCCGAAGCAGATAGGGATAGATCGGATGTCTCGGCTGCCGTTTACTGGTGCCCGGCTTGGGAGTGAGGGACTCAATGCCCATGACTCGCATAAGGCGACGAATACGATCCCTTCCTATAGGCTCTTCAGGAGTTGTCAGGTGATCGGCAAGGGTGCGACTGCCCATCCAGGGATGCTCCATGTAAGAGTTCGTCAATCCGGCGATCTGGAACTGATGCGCCGGATCGCAAACATGAAGCAGGGTCGCGACAGTAGCTGGCACGAGGTAGACCAAAAAGCTGGCAACGCCGTACAACAGAAACTTCAGGATGAACCCATGGCGATCACCTTTTGTTTCTGCGCCCGGTCAAGTTCAGACCGGGCAGATCGGCTAAAAAATTGTTCTCAACCTTGAGCTCGCCAATTTAGCGGTTAATTCCGGCTACTTCTGCCTCATGGTTGACTTCTTTCTTCTTGCCCTTGCCAAAAAGGTCAGAGGCATTTTTAATCAGATCCTGCTTCCAACGGGTGATCTGGGTTGGGTGAACTCGATACTCGGCTGCCAGCTCTGCCAGGGTCTTTGACTCTGACACTGCCGCAAGGGCAACCTTGGCCTTAAATTCTGCGCTGTGATTTGAACGATGTTGTGGCATTGAACTCTCCATTAAATAAGTTGGTTCATTGCTTATACACCTGTCTCAAAAATCGGCACCACTTCAGGCGCCGGTGGCATGCCTTGATGGGGCAAGGTCTTGTCCTCCGGAAGATATCGGTGGAGCTCAAGGATATTTCGATTTCTGCCTGGCATTGCATGATCCTGCGCATGAAGACCATGAGAGCTACACGGAATGGTACACCGGCTTTCCCTGGTACCACGGCAAGTTTAACAGCGAAGCCTTTGATATGGAAAAGGTGAACTACGAGCTGATGACATACCTGCGATGGGTTCGGGACAGGGATTTGTCATGGCAAGTGGCACCGTAAAAAAACCGTTGTATCAATCATCATATGTTCAAAGGGGCATGTATGTACGAGCCTTGAGGATTACGAAAGATGGCAAAAAAACACAATAAAAATGATGCGCTGGCAGATTTGCTGGCAGTTGCTCCTCCCAAAGTATTAACGGATCTGATTGTGCACCTCGTGGCTCAATCGCCCGAGGTCCGTAGGACATGTTTTGATTTCCTCAAAACCCATATTCCCCTTTCAGATGATCTGGAAAAAAGATCCGCAGGTGAAGTCGTTCTCGCCCTTTGGGATGAATTGGAACTTGATCTGAGCGAACTGGAAGAATACGGCGGCGGTGATGATGACATCATGGATAATGTAGCTGAACTTCTTGAACAGATCTGCACACATCTTGATAAGAAAAACATTTCAGCCGACTATCGAGGCGATATCCTTGATCTGGTGTTGCCGTATATCAAAAGTGACAACAGCGGAATGGAGGATAGCCTCTATGATGTGGCCTATTCTGCCTGTTACGATGATGGCGATCTCCTCCATCTGGCCGAATCCTTTGAAGCTATGCAGGGCGATTGGCAGCTCGATCATGCCCGCCGGATTTACAAGAAAATAGGTCGTCGGGAAGAGTATCTTGCCTTGCGAAAACGAAAAATGATCCTTGGCGGGGATTACTATGATCTCGCAACTTTTTACTGGGATTCAGGGGAAAAAGAAAAAGCCCTGCAGGTAGCTGAAGAGGGGTTTAAAAAAGGGCAGGGGAGGATGGACGAACTTCGGGCGTTTCTTACCGATCGGGCGGAAGAAGCTGGCGATCGGGGGAAGTATCTTGCGCTGCAGTTTGCCCAGACCACAGACCGCCTTACATTGGTAAAGTATCAGGCCTTCAGGAAGCTCTGTACAGCAGACGAATGGCAGGTGTTTGAACCGCAGGTTCTTGCACACATGCAGAAATCCTGGCAGGCAGAGCATCTGAAGATTCGTATGCATCGCGAGGAGTACGATGAGGCAATCGCTCTTCTCACAAAAGGGAGATATCCGACTTTTGACGGGGAGGGCACTTTTGAAATTCAAACCGCCAAAGCGCTTGAGCCGCGCTACCCTGAAGAGGTTCTCAAATATTATCTTTCCGGACTTGGCAAAATGAATGTGAATTATCAGCGCCAGGAGTATACCCGCAAGGCCAGAGTTATGGCAAAAGTACGCCATCTTCTGGTTACGGTGCTTGGCGATGATGCACGCTGGACAACATTTGCCGTCAAGGTGAAACGGGAAAATCTCAGACGTCCGGCCTTTCAGGATGAATTCGGGAAAATGGTGCCGGGTTGGCTGGAGCTGAACTGAAATGGGACAGGAGAGGAAATTAAAGCTCGTTGCATTGGGGGCGAAAATATTGGCCGATGCCCTTCTGGATCTGGCTGTGCGTGTGGATGCCGCAGATGATCTGATAAAACAACTGATTGCCACGCCACAGGAAAATGTCCAGCGCTATAAAGCCAAATTGGCCAGTTTAAAAAGAAGAGAACGGTTTGTCTCCTGGCGGGAATCAACCGCCTATGCCCACGAACTGGAAATGCTCCTTGCCGATCTGCGATCCGGTGTCGACGAGCCGAAGCTCGGTGTCGAATTTCTGGCCTCTTTTTATGAGGCCGACGCTGCCGTATTTGATCAATGCGATGATTCGAGCGGGAATGTGGGCGATGTCTTTCGTTATGATGCCAAACAGCTTTTTGTGTCGTACGCCGCACGATGCGAAGACAAGGACTGGTTGGTCAACCTGGTTTTCGATCTCAATAAAGACGACGGGTACGGCGTTCGTGGCATTCTAGTCGATTGCGCCGCGGAGTATCTGCCGGAGTCGGCCATGAGAAAACTTATTGAGAGATTTCTTGATGCTGCAAAACGTGAAGGTGATGAATATCAGAAACGTCACTGGATGTTCAGAGTGGAATCCCTGGCCAGACAAATCAAGGATGCCCCTCTTTTCGAACAAACACGACTTGCCTCCTGGGGGCTCCCGTCTACAGCCGCCTGTGTCGATATTGCCCGTGTCTACCTGGAAAGCGGGGATGCAAAGAAGGCCCTGTCATGGCTGGAACGAATTTCTGCTGATGAGATATACCAGGCACAC
This sequence comes from Desulfobulbaceae bacterium, assembly GCA_031407875.1. Classification (GTDB taxonomy): domain Bacteria; phylum Desulfobacterota; class Desulfobulbia; order Desulfobulbales; family Desulfocapsaceae; genus Desulfoprunum. Next base: position 4,225 of record JANOIV010000204.1, read on the forward strand.
GAACGGGACCAGTTATTGCTCCAGATTTATGGCAAATTTCAGGACAGGGACAAACAGGCTGAAGTCGCCTTGAGAATATTCAGGCGGCATCGCAGTAAGGATGCTCTTCAAACGCTCCTTTCTGTTATCGGTATCGGCCAAAAAAATGCAGTGGTTGAGAATGAGGTGGACAGTATTTCCCAGGAAGCAACACTTTCTGACGGCAATGCCATGTTCCTTATTGAGATGGGGCGGTTGGATGTGGCTGAAACCTATTTGCTCGACCGCATTGACCAGCTCAATGGAGACTATTACAGTGAATTGCTTCCCCTTGCCGAAGCGATGGAGACGGCAGGACGCCGGCTCTGTGCGTATATCATCTACCGGGCCTTGCTGAACTCGATCCTGAGTCGGGGGCAAACGAAAACATATACCTACGGAGCACGCTATCTGAAGAAACTGGACAGCATTTCAAAATCCATCTCAGATTGGCGTAATATTGTCAATCATACCATCTATATGGATGATTTGCGCCAAAAACATGGGCGCAAGAGAAGTTTCTGGTCGCGCTACGACGCATAGACCAGGACACGAACACCATGGAATTAGGGTGACACAATGCTAAATTTTAACAGACCAATTCACCGAATCAACCGATGATTTTCACGTTTGGCTGCTTGGGTGTGTTATGTGGCTCAAACCGTTGTCTAAACTGATTGGTGCACACAAGTATTTCGGCAACCATACACCATCAAAATTCGCTCTTTTGAGAGGCAGGCAATGCGACAATGGTTTGGTCGACAGTAATTCAACAAGATCACATTGCCAAACAAGGCATTCCTGGCGTATGTGATCGCCATCACAGTTGTGGGATTTGCCTGCAGTTCGGGCTTTGCGCAGGCACAATCAAGTAAGTTTGGCGCGTATTCCGGCACAATCAATGTGTCGGGAACAGAAATCGATCCTCAGGTAACTTATCGCGCGAGCGACAAGGTCAACCTGCCGGTCACCCAGCGTGATAGCACTTCCGCCACAGCCGAGTTTCTTGCCGGCGAAGCGCCGGACGCAACCGTTTTGATCTCGCAATGGGACGCATCCTTTACAGAAAAATCTGCGGATTCAGACGGCAAAATACAGCAGTTGGACATGCTCGCTTGCCGCTCCGACCGAGATCCCCATGACACCGACGGGCGTCCTCAACGTGGATCTGGAAGCAAAGAGCTGCGCTCTATCACTTACCTTATTGCCAACCAAGGACATTGCCTTCAACTGCAAGCATTCACGCTCAGGCGCATACAAGAAAAAGGAAGGAGTCGCCCTGTAGTCAGTATTGCCGTCCGCGTGATCGAAGGGGCCACTCTAATTAAAGTGCGTAGAGAGTTAAAATCTCCCGGATAGCTCATTTTTAGTCAGGCAAACCCAATCGTTTTGCCCATTCTGGTTCCCCTTTGCCTGGTGAAAATCTTTTTTCCTTAAGAAAATCATCAACTTCTGTTTTTGTTATATCCCCTAAAAATCTAACCTCATTCTCTAGCGAAATGTTAAACTGATCCATCACCCTTAATTGAATGAGCTTGCTCAGGGCAAATATTTCCGATCCTGAAGAGGCAGTGCCCATGAAGCATAAGGCAAGAATATGATAGGGACTTAGCCCCACAGTACCCCATTGGTCACCATTTATGAATCCAGCTGCACGCAGCACTAATGCAGCAGGTAAACGGGTATGGTTGGGGTCAGGCTTGTACCATGAAAAAAAGCTTTCAGCAAATTCAGAGCCACGGACCTTTTTTGCTATTCGCATTGCTGTTTCATTGTCCACAATTGGACTCAAAAAGAAACTTCCGACGCATGGTAACCAGTTGTCTCCACCTGCGACCATGCCCTTTCTGTTACGAACCTCTAACACTGTCGCTCGGCGCTCTCTAAGATCTCTATTTGATCGGCCATGAAATATATGTATCTCGGAAAGTTCTTTATACTTGAGAGGGTCCAGGTCTTGGTTTAGAGAAAATTCAAAGGTCGCTTCAAGAACAATCAATCCTGGAGAGTAACTAGAAGTTTGCTTGAGCAGGCTGGTGCGGTATGAAAAGTTTAGCGATGAGGAGTTGAGTGTTACGGTCGAGTTACTTTTGAGATCGAAAGCACGAATGGATTTCAAATTGCAAGATATCTGTTGGCCATAAGCCGCAACGTTTTGCGCTATTGCGCCGCCAACGGTTCCAGGTATACCAGAGAGTAACTCCATGCCGGAGATGTTGTTCTCGCACAAAAGACTCACTAAAGAATCAAATCTATAACTACCTGAGACTGTAACTGTAACGCTATCTGTTTTTCGCTTAATATCTACATATGAACCATCCCTAAAGAGAACTAAGGGGCGATCCACACGTTCTCCCAAAACCGTATTGGATAATTCACCCGCTATTAAAAAATAATCGCGTTCATGGCTTGTAAGCCTGGTGAGATAATCAGCTAACTCTTCATGATCACTGATCAGAGTAAGATCTACACATTCTGGTTGTAGCCCCAAGGTATTAAGTGACTTTATGTAATTTGATGAAATCTTCTTCATTTTTAAAATAAGTGCCTCTTAGGCAAACTCAGCTAGAAACCTCTTCTGTTCATGCGTATGTGGGAATGACAAATATTTCCTGACAATAATTTTTTGGGTAACTGGAATCCCGCGAGAGTTAAGGAAAACACAGTTCTGAGCTGAGTATTGTATAGAAGCACTTAAAAATATTAATCTTCTCACAGACTGCCACAGGTCTTATAAAACAGGTGCGAAAATAAAATGAACAATTCATTTTCCTTTAATTAGATAGGAAATGCGACAAACGTGAGGCGGGGGCAGGCCTGACATTTTGACATTCTAATTGATTATAGACAAACATTTCCGACCATAATCAATATTGAAGATAATTCCTGAACATCTTGGATCGGAGATGGTCAGGAAACACCCCTTACTTCAATAATGCCTCAACCTAACAATATAAGGTCATTATTTTCTGTGCTATTTTGACTTGCCCTTTGTAGCGCGATAAGGTCGCGCGATTTTAATATAACATCTCCCTGCTCTGGGAGATTTTCTTGCTCACTTTTGTGCCGTGGATATGTAAAAAAAAAACACCTGAAATATGCCATGGCCGTAAAACTGATATCCACTTTAAATGATGAATAATCAGTAGTATATCCCTGGATTGAATGCAATTATGATTCGCTACCGCTACCGCTACCGCTATTGGTTGCAGAAAATCGCCAGCCAATTTCTTCAAGCCCCAATGAGTGAATCACTTCATTCAGGCGCTCGGTTGGGCGGCGGCGCGGCAGATCCTTGTAGGTTGCGATGATCAGTTCATTTTTCATCGAATGTTCCCACCCCACAAGTTCGGTCACGTTGACCTGATAACCTTGTGCCTCCAGTTGCAGACAGCGCAGCACATTAGTGATCAGGCTGCCGAAATCGCGAGTGTGTAGGGGATGCCGCCAGATCTCGGTCAGACTGCTTTTGGCCAGCGCCTTACCCTTGTTTTTCGTGAGCACCGCAGCCACCTCGGCCTGGCAGCAGGGCACCAGCACGATGAATTTGGCCTGCTTCTTCAGGGCAAAACGAATGGCGTCGTCTGTAGCGGTATTGCAGGCATGAAGTGCGGTCACAATATCAACCGTTGCGGGCAAAGAATCGGACTCGATGGCTTCGGCCACGGACTGTTTCAGAAAGAACATGCCGGGAAACGCAAGCCGCTCTGCCAGGGCCCGTGATTTCTCCACCAGTTCATCCCGTGTTTCTATGCCGAAGATCCGGGGACCGCTATCCTGCTGCTTGAAAAACAGGTCGTAGAGGATGAAACCAAGATACGACTTGCCCGCTCCGTGATCGACAAGGCAGATATCGGGGTGATCCTGCTGAACTTCCTCCAGAAGGGGTTCGATGAAATGATAGAGGTGATATACCTGTTTGAGTTTTCGTCTGCTATCCTGGTTCATGCGCCCGTCGCGGGTAAGGATGTGTAACTCTTTCAGCAACTCAAGGGACTGGCCCGGTTTTATGTCATGTTTTTCAGGCATTGAAGTCATTCCATTCATGATTGGGGGTATCTACAGCATTCGTGAAAATCGGTATCATGACGGGAAAGAAGTGTGGGGTCATGTATTTGCTTGACACAATTTAACAAAACAATGAGCAACCCAGGCGTACACAGGTAAAAGACAGTTCCTGACAATCGCGGATTATTGATGGCCAGGAATTATCTCGTATCTGTGGGAAATAAGATTAATAAATCCATCGATTCAAAATCTATCCATATCTAAATGGTCTCTATGACCGAGATGGCTGGTAAACGTGAAGTGACTTGAATGGGAGTATTTAACAGGATACACCGGATTGTTAAGCTATTAGCTCGAGAACAGACTAAATGGTTAAGAAAATGTATAATTC
>JANOIV010000244.1:0-2476 GCA_031407875.1 Desulfobulbaceae bacterium
GGCATGGGCAGTGGTTCAGGCAACGGCTCAGGCGGTGGCATGGGCAGTGGTTCAGGCAACGGCTCAGGCGGTGGCATGGGCAGTGGTTCAGGCAGCGGCTCAGGCGGCGGCATGGGCAGTGGTTCAGGCAACGGCTCAGGCGGCGGCATGGGCAGTGGTTCAGGCAGCGGCTCAGGCGGTGGCATGGGCAGTGGTTCAGGCAACGGCTCAGGCGGTGGCATGGGTAGTGGCTCAGGCGGCGGCATGGGTGGCGGCAGAATGTAACCTTGGACTAGCCGAGTCCTTCGATAACTATCCTTTATAAGACCAATTTTTTTAAATCTCATAAAGGAAAAACATGATGTGGAATCAGAGAATAGACTATCTCATGAATATTGAGCATTGGTTTTCGGGGCATGGATTTTGCGATGTCCTCTCTGGCCAAAGATTCCTATTCATGGGACATACGGCCCAGCCACTGTGTTGCTGCGTTCTTCAGGACAAGCTTTTCGACTCGGCCAGGAACAAGGGCTGACTTCCAGTCCTTGTTCCTGGCCGGTGAGAAGACGGGAGCAGGCCAAAAACGCTAATTGGAGGTAAACAAAGCCCTAAACCATTTGCCGCAAACAAGGAGCCGGAACGGCTGTACTGCGAGATTGGCAAATTGAAGATGGAACTCAACTGGCTTAAAAAAGTCAGGGATCAGCATGCCGTGGTCCGGCAGTACATTATGGCAGGAATTTCCGCGCCACGATCTGCATACGGCCAAAGCCCGGGCCTGTTGATGAGAGCAATCTGCTGCTCAGTCACCTGATAGACGAGCCCGGTTCCACGCAAACCGTCGCTTAACTGGGGTAATCCCAATTTTCGCACCACCAGGCGCAAAGTGACGTCTCATTGTCTATTCGACTAATTGTATTTATATTGTTGTCGACCATCACTCTTACACCCTCAGCAATAAACAACAAACAGTTCACTTGAAATTGACACCTTGAAAGATCGAAATCTTTTATTCGATCATGTTACGCAAAATCTGCACCTTAGTTCATCAATGGTTGATAACCGAACAGACATGGCAATCATGCACAAGACCATCGCCACCAACCAGCAAATCCAGCCGCCATCATACGAAAGCACCCGGAATGAAAATACCTGACCCCCAGAAATACCAAATACCTTCATCACCGGTCGCCTTTCGGCTCTCCCCGGCATCACTGGGCTTTATCGCAGCCACTGTGCTCCTCGCTGCTCTGACCGGATTTTCCACATACAAGAATGTCCGTCGAGGGCAGGATTTGATGGAACATTTTCTCATGCAAAAAGGAGAAACCGTCATTCGCTCCATTGAGGCCGGTGCCAGAACCTCGATGATGCATTCTATGAGCGAGGGTAATCCCCTGCATACCCTTATCAGCGAAAACATAAGGGAAAATGACATTGCCTATATCCGTATCGTAAACGAAAAGAACCACGTTATCGATCAGACTGCATCTCCAATAGTTCCCGCGCTTTCAGCCCAGCAGATTGACCGCATCATCCAGACTGGAATACCGGTTACCGAATTACATAATGACCTCCGGATCTTCACAGTATCCACCCTGTTCCAGCCCAAAAACCATGACCGGAGCATAGCGACGGATGGTAGTCATCGAATGTTTTCGGCAGAAACACCCGACAACCCTGACAAGCAAATTATCTCTATCGGTCTTTTTACAGATGAATTCGATATCGCCCGTAGATATGATGTCCATCATGCCCTCTTCATGGGCGGAATTCTATTCCTCCTTGGCAGTGTTGGTATATATTTCCTGTTTTTATACCAGCAGATACGAGTCGCCAAATCAACACTTACGGACATGAAGCTGTATACTGATAACGTCATTGAAAGTATCCCCGCCGGACTTATCACACTCGACGCCCAGGACCGGGTGGTATCCTGCAATAGGAAGGCCGAAGAGATATTCCGGCGGACCAAGGAGGAAATCCATGGCAGAACAATCACTGAAATCCTGCTCGGATGTTCTTTTAATTGTCATGATATCTGCAGAAATGATGTTGACCTGTCGGATGAGTTTATAACGGATGACGGCAGACATATCCCCATCAAAATCAGCGGTTCCCGTCTGATCAACACTGAAGGTCGGATTATCGGAACCGTATTGATTTTACGGGACATGAGCACGATCCAGGAGATGGAGCAGCAGCTCGAACGTTCACGCAGGATGGTGGCGCTCGGCAAGATGGCAGCCGGCATTGCCCATGAAATACGGAACCCTCTGGGAACGCTCCGGGGGTTTGCGCATTATTTCGGTAGCCGACCAGAAGCAAATAAGGAAAGCAAAAGCTATGCAAACCTCATGATAAGCGAGGTCGACCGTCTGAACCGGAATGTTTCAGGCCTGCTGCAATTCGCCAGACCTCGTGAGCCGCAGTTTCAGCCTGTGGACCTGGATGCGTTGATAGCAAAAACCGTGGTCCTGATGGAAAGCGATTTTTC
>JANOIV010000251.1:0-5136 GCA_031407875.1 Desulfobulbaceae bacterium
AAACAAAAAAACCGCACTTCCTCGCTGCAAGGATTGTGCGGTAATCTTCTAGCATTTTTTACTTCAACATATTCTGCACATTTAAGTAGCTATTATACATTTACTGACAGTAAAAAGCTCTTTATTTATTCGAAAAGCACACTTTCAGCGTCAGCTCATTACACATTTGACAGCCCTGACACATTATGCACTGATAGTATTTTTTATCAGAGTTCCATATGCGAAGCCTTGAACCTCTGAGATTCTGATGTGGTCAAGCAAAAATGGACAGATTGCTAAGCGTCCTTTTCAAGAGTACTGATCGCGAAATCGCAGAATGATGAGGAAGGGACAGACTTAAAAATAAGCCGGATTAGGGCCGGTTTGGAAGTCTGCGACATTGGATGTCAAACAAAATACTGTTGATACTGGCGAAGAATTTGTTGCCAGCTTGTCGAGCGGGGATCATTTTCTTTGTGTAATCCCTTAAATAACAAATTGATATCACCTTTAATCCGCCATCACCTGGCCGTGATGTCTAGCCGACCTCTTCCCGTCGCCTCTTTTTCCTTGTTTTTGCATTTCTTGTCGCATACAACGAACACTAAGGTCAATAATGATCGTATCTTGTCAAGATAATTTAAAGACTAGATTCGATCCGAACTGAAGGAAGGACAACACCCCATGCTCTGGGATGTATCTTTGGCAAGGCTATTTGCTTCCTGGAAAAACCTATCTCAAATGGTGATAAACACGACCAAAAGAGGCATTAACGCCAGAAAGCAATTCTAAGAAAGTACGAATTTTCAAATTCTTAAAGGAGCATGAACTTTATATTCGAATCTCAAGCCAAAATTTCAGGGGGCACTGGTATGGAATAGAATACAGGTAGAGCTCAAGCTGGCGTAACCATTTGGCGATACGCTGATTTATAATGCAATAGCCTAGCTAGAAAACTTTGGGAATACTGATGCGTTCTTATATCTACACTGGAATCCGCGAAGGTCAGAATAGTGAAACCTTGAGAAAAATTATTATGTTAAATATTTTTCTTTTTCTTGGTTTTATTCTGTTATTGCTTATGGGGGGTATTGCCCTGATACAGAATGCTCTGTTTCTCGGCATTGCAGATTTTGTCATGGCTGTCCTCTTTTTCGCTCTCCTTTTCTATCTCCACCGAACCGGGAATGAGCCTATTGTTTCCCTTTGCGGCGTGGTAATTTTGCTCTTTTTTTTCTGTTGCCTTTTTTTTATCGGAGGAGTCCGCGCCACAGCGTTCATGTGGCTCTATACCTTTCCTCTTTTTTCTCTTTATCTGCTTGGATTGCGACAAGGTACATGGATCACCGGCTTTCTTTTTTGTTTTTGTGCGGGGTTTCTTGTCATTGATTTGTCTTCCGACATCATAAATGTGTACAGCAGAGATTTTGCCATCCGGTTCATCCCTTCCTATCTGCTTGTTTGTGTTTTGGCTTTTCTTGTGGAAAAAAGCCGATCCGCTACCCGGGATGCTTTACTGGACAGACAGCAACTCCTGGCCGGAACCATAGCTGAATTGCAGATGAAAGAGACGGAACTTGAAGAGGCTAGGAACCAGCTTGAGATTAGGGTTAAGCTCAGGACAGCGGAATTGGAGAAAGCCAACAAACAACTGAGGGTTGAAATAGAGGAACGGGAATGGGCGCAACAAGAACGTTTACGTTTGGAATCAGAATTGCTCAGGGCTGAAAAAATGGAACTGCTCGGCCGACTTGCCGGTGGTGTGGCCCATGACCTGAACAATGTGTTGTCCGGTATCGTCAGTTATCCCGACCTGCTCCTTCTCAAGTTACCTCCTGAAAGTGATATGCGCAGCCCTCTACAAAACATACGTCGTGCAGGAAAACGGGCAGCGGTAATTGTCCAGGATCTGTTGACATTGGCGCGCCGGGGGATAATTGTCAGGGAGAGAGTGCAACTCAATGATATTGTCAGGGATCATCTGCAGAGTCCTGAGTTTATAACTCTGCAGAAAAATTATCCCGGTGTGACGGTGGAAGTCCGTCTTGCTCCTGATCTGCTAATCCTGGTCGGATCTCCAGTGCATCTGGAAAAGGCGGTAATGAACCTTCTGGTCAATAGTTTTGAGGCGATAGAGAAAGAGGGCACTGTTTTAGTGAAAACTGAAAACCGGTATGTAGATATTTCAATCAGGGGGTATGATACCACCACTCCCGGGAAGTATGTGGTACTGGTAATCAGTGATAGTGGTATGGGTATTCCCCAGGAAAAACTGGATATGATTTTTGAACCGTTTTACTCTAGCAAAGTTATGGGCCGCAGCGGTACTGGGCTTGGTATGACGGTGGTATGGAGTACGGTAAAGGATCATGGTGGATATCTGGATGTGAAGAGTTCTCCGGGAAATGGGACTACAATTACAGTCTTTCTCCCTGCTCTCCAGGATGATGATCAAAAAATGCCACAGGTACAGGTTTGGCCGCAGACTGTCAAACTGGGAAATGGGGAAACAATGCTGCTGGTCGATGACGATTCCGAACAGCGATTACTGGGCAACAGCATTCTGACCACTCTTGGATATAAAGTAGAGACGGCTGCCAGTGGTGAAAAAGCCATAGATCTTCTGAAGGGTAAATCTGTTGATCTTGTTCTTCTCGATATGATCATGGAACCGGAAATGGATGGTTTGGATACGTATCAGCGTATTATTGAAATCCGGCCGTACCAGAAGGTGATTATCGTTAGTGGCTATTCGGAGACCGAAAGGATAAAAAAGGCTATTGAGCTTGGGGTGCGCAGCTATATTAGAAAACCGTATACCCTGGAAGAGATAGCCATGACAATTCACAGGGTGCTAACAGGGTAGATGTAATCAATAAATAAATAATCCTTTTTCTATATTCAGGCCGCGTTATCTCTCAATAACGCGGCCTTTTTTATTCCCATCAGTTGTTCCGCAACGCAAGCAAAAACATCAAACTACTGCAAACGCCTAATTATTATCTTTCGAATTGCCGATAAAAATCAAGGCATTTGCTGTTCACCCCACCTGCGCGACGAAATGATTACGGTTAAATAATGTGAAAATGGAGGAAACGATGGACAAGTACCTGCGGCAGCTGATTTTTTTGGTATACGCTCTTTTACTACGGTGGCCGATCTGGTTGCTGATCTGGATTGTCGGTCGTAGTGGAATATTTAAAACTCTGTTTCTCATTTATCCGACAGACAGTTCCGAATGTCTTGATTTTTGTCCTGATATTAAATTGTTGCGGAATTTTTTTTCAGGCCGTCCCACGCCTGCCGGACTGATCATGAATGGATGGCGGCCCATGGGCATATATCTTGTGATTCCAAACCAGGCTCTGGAGTTGATGCGCAGGAAAGAACGTCCCACGGTCGAGACTATTATCAGGCGCATGCTCTGGATTCAGAAGCTCTCAGGAGCCCGAACAATAGGGCTGGCCGGACAGCTCGGTCCGATATTCGAGAAACGTCACGGTATCCCCATGGAGCCGCCCTTTTACAGCAGTACCTTTGGTAACATTTTCAGTATTCAGAAGGCGGTCAATCATCTGGTAATTAATTCAAAGAAAAAACCCTGGCAGGTTTCAGTAGCTATTCTCGGTGGTGGTGAATTGGGTGCACAACTGGAGCAGTATCTTAGTGGCGATGGCTACCTGATGTCGATGATTGATGTTAGATATACCAGAAGTGGGGATGTCAAGCTGACGGATGAGAAGGAAGCTGACCGGCTGCTGAATGAGGTGGACTTTGTCATTAACCTTCTTCCCAGAGGTAAAGACTTTATAGACTGCCACCTGCATCGGCGAATTCCGGAAACATCAACCATAATTGATTTCTCACGACCGCAGATTCCCGCGGAAACCATTGCGCAGAATGTGGTCATGGGGAACAGGGTACAGCGTAGCGGGATTCATTTTTTCATGAAACTGCCGGGTGGCTGGAAACGTCATGAACTGCCGGCCTGTTCAATGCCGTCTCTATTGGCGTCGCTTAGTGGCTTGCCTATTCGGAATATTGAAGAATTTCGGCTGGCGGCCAGTCGGTTTCAGTTTTGCTCAGCGCTGGCCGGTGCACCCAGCCGGCCGCATGAAACATTTGCGGGCAAGTTGCGTGGTCTTACCGGTGTATATCCAATCGTCTCACGCTTTATGCTGTTTGTTATGAGAAGTCGGTAGACTTTCAGCAGCCTGCAACCTGTGAAAGGTCAGCCAGATAATGAACAAAACTTGTACCCCTCGGCTATAAGACGAGGGGTACAAGATTTACAGATTGTTTGGCACGTCATACAACTCTCTTGCCGTCTATCACATCACTCAATTCGCAGCCTGATCTGTCTTAACTCTCGTTAGCCTGGTTTTTGCGATCGTAACCCTGAACCTTCGAGACCAACCATCACCTTATCACCATAACCGCCTAATTTCCTGATTAACCGGGAATTGAGGCGGATGGTGCGAGGGATTAAGACAATTTTTGCGGCTTACAGACGTTTTCGGCCTTTGCTGCGCTCCGGCCACAGCCATTGCAGTAGTGGGTTGCAGGTTGAATCAGCGCAATATAGGCCTTGGGATCTTTGACCTGAAGCTCCTCTTCAACATATGCGCACAGGGTTTTGATTTTATCATCACTCATGATACACCTCTATTATTGTTCACATAATATGCGTCTACTTATACCGATAGCCTATTAACGAGTACCGATCGTCTAGACGTACGACAATCTGATTTAAAGATTAAACACAGGGTCGTGCATGTCAAGCAACGGGTAAGGTTTCGATGCGGTGCATGGTTTTTCCACAGTAATGGCGATGCCGCGAGGCGGCTTGTTATGAATTACTGGAGCAGTTGATATTGGAGAATGAACCGTATGAGCTAGACCCAAGAGAGGTGGCTCCGGTTGTTTGAACAAGGAATTGCCGTTTTAAAGTGGAATCTCTACTTGTTTTATGCTGCCAGTTCAACCGTCGGCAGCATCACGGTGTAAGCCTCTTCAGGTGTTTTTTATCTAATTTCGAATGTGGTCTGGATCGGTTGTACCAGTCCAGATACTGCATGATCGACTGACGGGCCTCGTTGACTGAGTCATCAGCGTGTAAATAGACTCGCTCGTATTTCACTGATTTCCATAATCGTT
>JANOIV010000253.1:0-6580 GCA_031407875.1 Desulfobulbaceae bacterium
AAACAAAAAAACCGCACTTCCTCGCTGCAAGGATTGTGCGGTAATCTTCTAGCATTTTTTACTTCAACATATTCTGCACATTTAAGTAGCTATTATACATTTACTGACAGTAAAAAGCTCTTTATTTATTCGAAAAGCACAATTGAAGGCAGTCGTTAATGGTGGAAGTCAAACCTCTCTGTCATTATCCCTTCTGTGAGGAGGAAGCCTCTTGCTGAAGATATTTCAATCGAATATGACTTAAAACTCAGCATTCAGGTCAAACATTCTTCCTGATTATCTCCGAGCAGTGTCACCTTTGTGAGCGAATACTGACTGTGGTGCGGGGTCGAGTAGGCCGGCTTCTTTAATGATAACAGTACATCCACAGCGAGTCTTTTATTGTTTCTGTAAAAGGTTACAACCCCCGCCTTTTAGGCGGGTAGCATTCTGCTAGCAGTTGGCTTATTCAAAAAACGGTTTTTGGTCGGTATTCTTGGGGTAGAGGGTGATTTTATGTTACCTCTGGCGAACTCACAAAAGGAACGATTCAGGAGTATCTGGCCCCATCATTTCGAGAAAGTGAGGTGGTCCTTTGGACCGGACACCCGAATCGACTCACCCTCACCTTTGGTCAGCGTTTCGGCGGTCAGGACTACGCCTTCGAGGTACTGGTGGCGGAGATCGGTGCGGCTTTTCTTGGTGCCCACACCGCCATCCCTTTTGCGGAAATGCGCCACCCGGAGTATATCAACTCCTGGTTGCAGACCCTGCAAGCGGAAAGCAAGGCGATCTTCACCGCCGCCGCCAAGGCCCAGAACGCTGCCGACTTTGTCCTGGACAAGGCCGGCAGCACCGACTGTCACGAAGCGCCTCTGCCGGCAGCGGCATAGGCTGAACCAAACCAGTATTACCAAACGGCTGTCTCCAACCTTTTGGGTTGGGCAGCCGTTTTCTCTTGTCAGTATCATCTGTATCGTATATCTAATATAGATGATATATACTGTATATACTATTCAACGGAGTTCGCTATGAGCATAACAGTTTTTGGAGGAGAGAAGGGCGGGACCGGTAAGACAACATTGGCGACCAATATCGCGGCCATGTTGGCCTTGAAGGGAAAAGACGTGCTGTTACTCGACACCGACCGCCAAGGAACTGCCTCGTTCTGGGCCACAGTCCGGGAAGAGGAAGACATCGAGCCACGAGTGGCCTGCGTCCAGAAATTCGGCAAAGGCCTGCCCGCGCAGGTGCGGGATCTGGCTGAACGCTACGATGAGATCATCATCGATGCCGGTGGCCGTGATTCCATGGAATTACGCTACGCTCTCGGCGTAGCCCACCGCCTCTATATCCCGATGCAACCATTCCAGTTCGATATCTGGACTATTCGCCAGATGGATACCCTGGTGGAGATGGCCAAGGGCTTGAATGAAGGCCTTGCCGCCTTTATCGTTCTCAATCGGGTTGCCACCAATCCGGTTATCAAAGAAGATCGGGAGGCCAGGGAATTCATCACTGGGGAGAATTTTCAACACCTGACGCTGATCGAGTCTATGGCCCGGGACCGCATCGCCTTTCGTAAAGCCGCCAGAGACGGTCTGGCGGTGATCGAGTACGGTCATGACAGCAAGGCGGCCAACGAAATGAACCAACTGTACGAGGAGATCTATGGTAACTAAAAAGAAGAGCAACCCCCTGCGCGGCGTACCGGGGGCTATAGACAAGGATGCGGCTCTGGAGGCCTTTGCCGCCGGTGCCGGTCAACCCGCAACCCCTGCAAACGAAACGGTGTATCCCTGGGAAGACCCCTATGTCCGGGAGGATGTCATGAAACAGATTCTCCTCAAGATGCCGGAGTCCCTTTATCTCAAACTCAAGCACATTACCAACTATACACCCTATAACATGACAACCTTCATCCTCGAAAAAATCGCACCCGAGATTGAAAAGGAAATTGCCAGGATGCGGGGGTGATCCTTGAGAGCAAATACTGCAGCCAACTGAGTGTGCTGAGAGCAGATACAGGGGGGGAAAAAGAAACAGAACCTCCGAGCTGAAGAAAGCATAAAGAAACAAGAAACGGCGTGAATGAAGAAACGAAGAAACACAGACAACCGTAAATCATACTCTGAGGGGCAGGGAGATGGCATAACAACAGCAGGCGTCCCTGGCGGAAGTAGAGATGATAGCCAGGAATGAAGGCCTCAGGCTATCTCGTCTTCAGCCATTGCAAAAGCGGGTCGACCCATTCCCGGCAGGGCCTGTAAATCAAACCGTGCCCGATATCAAGGCTGAGGACGATTTCCGCGAATTGCCCAAGCCCTTCCGAACGCTGAAAGTATAATGCCGGAGTTATTGACAGCTTATCGGACCGATCGTGGATCGACAGAACATTCCCATACAGCTTCAGGTTTTCATCTTTCAGACATTTTTCGAAGAGGCCGGCCAGAAATACGTAGTTTATCTCTTTTTCCCGGAGCATAGTGGAGACATAAGCGCTGATGATACCGCCTTTGGAGGCACCAACTACGGTGATGTTCCCCGGCAAAACTCTGTTTGCCAGGAGGTATTTAATCTGGGAGGCAATATTCTCGGCATAGGGTTTAATCTCGGTGCCTCTTTTCCGGGCCTCGCTTATCACGATGAATCCTTCCCGGGCCAGCTCTGCAAGGATCAGTTCGTATTCATAGTATCCGTGTTCTTCACTTTTGGGGCGGATTCCAGCCTCTTCCACGATCAGACCGTGAAGATAAAAAAGATAGCGTTTTGTGCTGTCGGGATTGTCTGGTACGTGTTGAAGGATATTGCTATTCATAGCTTGCATTTACGACTCCTGTTCGGTGAAAGGTTCATACACTTCTCTTCATGTCGGACTGTGATGATGGCTCATAAGTGGACACCTTGCCTGTCTAGAATAGATCTGTTTATTGAGATATTCGAACTGAAACATGATCGGGCCGATCCGGTCTCCCGTGGCGCCAACCGTTCAAGGACGCGCTGCCTCAATCGACAGACAGAAAGTGAGGGTTGGGGGTCAGTGGCGCGTCTTTAATTTTACTGCAATGGTGAGTAAGGGTGATACTGTTGGGAACCTTGCTGCTCAAGGTGAAATCCTCCGGGCGCTGAATCTGCATACTCCCACACTACCGATGGATTTGGCCAGCACGGCAGTATCTCCTGCGAACATACGCCAAAACCATTGATCAGCCTCAACTGTCGGGTATCGGCGGCTCTACTCATGCAGGTAATCTAACTCTATAATTGCAGAGTAGACAAGACCCCGCCAGGAATCATACTTCCAGCTCCAGGTGTCGAGATGAAGGTGCTTATTGCCGACCATGCCTATAATGGTAAGGCATTTTTTGTCTGTTGCAATTTGGCGAATGGGCGTGAGGGAAAATGTATAATCTGTCGACCATGAAGATGAGATTGAGTTTACTGGAATATATTCGTGGGCTGCATCCTGTTTTTTCCGCGAAATTAAACCACGTGCGCGGGCAATTTTAGTGTTTACAAATGCCACCTGCTGTATCCAAATACTACCAGCAACAAACAACCGCAGGGAGCAGGCCAGCGCCTGACCTGCCCAACTTCCCAGGTCCCGCCATATGTCCGCCAATCTGAAAATCCTTTTCGCTCTGTCCCTCATTCATTTTACAGGCGATTTTTACACATCCTTCATCAGCCCCCTTTTCCCGGTTTTTGTCGACAAACTCGGTCTCACTCTGACTCAGGTCGGCATCATTGCCGGCACGATGCGCCTGCTGGCCTTCATCATCCAGCCAACCGTCGGCTACCTGGCCGACCGATACCAGACGCGGGCCTTCATCTTCATCGGTCTGTTGCTGACTATCGTGTTTATACCGCTCTCGGGCATCGCTCCCAATTTTTGGGTATTGCTGTTGTGTGTCGCTCTCGGCTCCGTCGGCTCCTCAATGTTCCATCCTTCGGTCACCGGCATGGTGCCAGTTTACGCCGGGACGAAGGCCGGCTTTTCCATGTCCCTGTTCAACACCGGCGGGACTCTGGCCTTCGGCCTCGGCCCCCTTTTCATCACCTGGTATGTGGCCTTTTTCGGGTTGACGGCCATGCCTGCCACCATGATCGGCGGCCTGCTGGTCCTGGCTTATCTGCTGACGGTGATACCAAAGCCGCAAAGCGAAGGGCTGAAGCGTTCCGGCTTTATCGGGGCGCTCAAGGAAAGTCTGGGCAGCGCCTGGAAGGTTATTGCCTTGATATGGCTGGTTATGTTTCTGCGGGCGGTGGTGGGCCAGTCATTTCTGACCTTCATGCCGGTGCTCTACGTACAAGAGGGTTTCAGCGTGGTTTCAGCAGGGGCGATTTATGCGCTCTTCATTGTTTCGGGTACCATCAGCGGCCTGCTTTCCGGCCTCATCTCCGACCGCATCGGCTTCAAGCCGGTTTTTATTTTCTCCTATCTGTTCATGGCTCCGGCCCTCTGGCTGCTCATGCAGCTCAACGGCAACTGGGTCTACTTCGGCGCTGCACTTGCCGGCAGTTTCGTCCTGGCGCCACTACCCCTTGGGGTCACAATGGCCCAGACCCTGGCCCCCAAAGGTCGTTCCATGGTGGCAAGCCTGATGATGGGCTTCGCCTATGGCCTTGGCGGAGCCATCACCCCGATTGTCGGGAAACTGGCGGACATCTATACCATCCGCCCCGTCCTCATAGTAATCGCCTGCATTCCCCTGCTCACCATCCCGATTATCGCGCTTTTCCCGAAAACGCGCAGCAACAGCTGATGATATAATAAGATCCTGAAAGCATTGGCATTGATAATCTTGGACCTGAGATAGTCAGGACGTATACATAGCAAAAATCAATCTCTTCGAATGCGAGAAATGACCCTGTGGTGGTGGAGTTAACAACAATAGGAGGTATTTTGAGTTTTGAAAACTAGAGATTCACAGGAGAAATCCATGATTTGGGAAGATTTTGTTTTGTTAGAGGTTTGCCTGGGACATCACAAACTATTGAGGTCAATTGCATACCGTTGTGTTTAATACGGCAGCTTGCAATTGATACCATTAACCAGATCATTTGCCCATTCCTCGTCTCTTAGCGGCATTTACATTCATCCCTGATCCTCTTGACTAAGCATATCCAACTCTTATTTTTAACATACCACATTGTGGCAAGATAAATTCCTGTATAGTTTGAGATGAATGACAGGAGCCTCTATTTTGCCGCTTTTTATAACGAAATAGCATCCGGAGGATAAAATGGTCATCCACCAGAGAGAAATCGGATATAGTCATAATTACTCGATATTTTTTGAGGCGCTTGTTAAGGCCAAGGCCTATCTGGAACAAAAATATCCTGAAGTCTCGGTAGAGCTCATGTACAACTTAGCAGGACAGAAGGGCCGAGCAACGATTCAGACGCGCTACCCTTCGTTGGCTGACTACGAGAGAATTGATGCCGAAATGGACAACGATGAGGAGTATTCTAAGATACTCAAGTCTATCATAGGAGATGCCGGAGGTCCGACCGTAGATCAGTTCTATCGGATAATTCAAAACCTCTAACCTTATTGGTTATTGATACAATCAAATCGACTCTATCACTGCTGTCACAGAGAAGCTGCCAATCAAGACAGCTGCGGATGAATCCACAAATATGGCCAATGATCTCTCTTGGGATCGGTCGATGCATTAAATTGTCAGTTGGAATCACAATTATTACATTTGGACACACTCCAAGATATAAACGTGTAGCGTTTACCTTTTTCCGTAAAATCCCAGATGGCTTACAAGTCACGACCCTTCTGTTCTCCAGCGTAAGTTCTTCACCCGGTTGGGTGTTTTCGTCCCCAGCCGCCGTAACGACATGGATAAAACGGCTAGGTTATTCTGTAACGGCTCCTAAATTTTGCCCGAAAAAATGCGCTCTGGTCAAGGTTGCGCCCTGTGCGAGAATATCGTCTTTGCCCCTTGTTCCTGTTGCCTGGATGCGGCCCGCTAAGGTGAAACAAGAAAAGGATAAACCTTTTCCTGGTAATCGAAATAGGGTTTAAACAAATCGGCATCCGGGTTGCCTTGGGTATAAATAAAGGCTATTTGGTTTTGGCCCGTTCAACCGGCTTTCATATTTTGGGGTCAGCAAACGGCAGAGTCGGTCCATGAAAACTTTGGTATTGCCACTTACCTGCCGTGCATATATTGGTGTTGCCAGGACAACGACATCAGTTTGCTGAATCGATTCAACGACACGATCCATATCATCCTTTATGACGCATTCTCCGGTTGCCCTACAGGTGCCACATCCTCGGCAGTAATTGATGGTAAGATCGGCAAGTATCATGAATTCAGTCGCCGCCCCTACCTCTTCACTTCCGACAAGAACTTTTCTGAGGAGTTTCTCTGTATTACCGTCTTTTCTCGGACTTCCGTCAATTCCAATAACCTTCATACTGTCCTTCTCCTTTTAGCTATTTGCCTACTCACTATTTAGAGTTACTTTATATACATAATTCACAAAGTGACTCATTGCCGATCAGATCCCGACCATTTTATTCTTGAGATCAACAATGACTGTGCCATCGAGAACATCCAATCCCGACACATCTATATGATTA
>JANOIV010000022.1:0-14998 GCA_031407875.1 Desulfobulbaceae bacterium
GTAATACTGGGATTCTCCCAGCACCTTTGCTTCAAGATAGCTGCTTTCGTAGCCATTGAAGACCACACCGATAATCTGATCCTTGCCGATAAGTTCGACTATTTTTTTGACATGTGCCCGGCTTGAATGTCCATGCCGTACCACAAGGACAACACCATCAACCTTCTGAGACAGGACAATGGCTTCGGAAGCGGCAAGGATTGGTGGGCCGTCGAAGATGATAAAGCGATCCTCATATCTTTCAGAAAGCTCCCGCACCAGTTCATGCATCTTTGCCGAACCGAGCAACTCCGAAGGATTGACGGGTGGTCTGCCGCTCGCCAGGAGGGTCATTTTATCAACAGGGGTCTTTTGAATCAGGCTGGCCAGTTCAGTGCCTTTCTGAAGAAAATCAGCCAAACCTCTATCGCCGGACAGTCCAAATAGCTTGGCGAGTGCAGGCCGCCGGAGATCACAATCAACCAGCAGTGAGCGCTGGTCCACCCCTTGCGCCAGAGCAATCCCCAGATTGGCGGAGACAAAGCTTTTCCCCTCTCTGGGGGCCGCGGATGTAACCAGGATAGTCCTGTAGGCTTTTGTTTCGTCGTTCGGATGTAAAATCCGCGAGCGTAGGACACGAAATGACTCAGAGGCTTCTGTCGAATTACTCATGGCAAGGAGGAGACGCTCGTCCCAACTACCGGACTGCAGATCTTTTTCCCTCTCGTTTTTTCTCGAGCCCAATTCTCGTTGTTCGCTTTCCCTCGGTGGTGTTATATCAGCGGTATCTTTACTGACTTCTCCAGAAAAACTCCCTTCTTCGTTCGTGCCGATCCCCGATTTCTCAAGGGCCTTTAAAATCTTACCCATAGCTTTCTCACCCTTCCCAAGGCCTTAGATAATATACTGCCATACTCTCTGAATCCAATCATTCCTATAGGCAATATATCCGCCTACGGCCCCTGCTATCACGACAACAATACATATTCCGAGCCATAATTTGCTCCTATACCGTTCCTTTCCCGACAAGTAGAATGTCTTTTTATCACCTGGGATGACCAACTCATTGATGCATTCCTGAATAATTTTCGCATCGATGAGCAAGGTATCGTTCGCAAAGCCAGTCAATAGGGCATTATCACATAGGATATTAATGAGCCGGGGGTTCCCACCGGTGGCTTGATGGATAAGGTCCATAGCCTTTTCAGAAAAGATCCTTCTTCTCTGCGACCCTGCCTTGATCATCCGAATGAGAATATACTGCCCGGTATCTTCCCGGGGGAGGGGTTCTATATGGAAACGGATGGCAATCCGCTGTCGCAGGGGCAGCAAACGATCAATAGCCAGATGGTCGAGGAGTTCCGGTTGTCCGACGAGGAAAATACTGAGAACGGTCTGGGTCTCAGGGGAAAGGTTCGCAAGCAACCGTATCTCTTCCAGAAGTTCAACGGGCAGGGCCTGAGCCTCATCGATGATGAGGAGAATCTTGCCTGCCTCCTTGAGGCATTCTTCGATCAATTTGGCAAAGTGGAGCAGAAACTTCGCCTTGCTACCATCATACGGCAACCCTAGTTTTACAGACAGGTAGTAATAGAAATCGGCTATCTCAAGCGTTGGATTTGACAGCACACAGAGATGTCCAGGGCAATCAAGGCTCTTAGCAAGGACATTAATGAGGGTGGTTTTCCCTGTCCCTATGCCTCCTGTCAGCACCAGGAACCCCTTGTTCGAGATCACACCGTACCTGAGAACAGCTAGCGCCTCTCTGTGCGATTCACTCAGAAAGAGCGCCTGTGGATCAGGTGTCAACTCAAACGGTTTAGAGTGCAGGCCGTAATATTGCCGGTACATAGAATCCTCTTGGAGGTTGCACTATAAGACGACCAAACCCCGTCGCCAGAAATAGAAGAAGAGGGCGGCAACCATCAGAGCAGCGAGAATACCAAAGAGCAGACCGATCAGAAATTTTCTCTTGCGCCAGACTTTTTCCCTTCCTGTTTCTATCAAGGGTATAGAACAGGCGACCTGGATGCCGAGATATTTCTCCAGGTCATAGACATCGCGAAACGAAGAATCAAGAAAAGCCCTGGCAAATGGCACCGCCAATCCCAGCCCCAGGCCGGCAAGAAGCGCCAGGCCAAGTATCTTTAAAAAGTTAGGCTTAATAGGTTTCTCTGGAAAACGGGCGGGATCCACAATCTTGAATTGGCTGCCTTTCTGCCGCTTCTCAAGATTCAACATGGATTTGGCCTGTAGATCTGAAGAAACGAGGGAATCATAATGCAGTTTGAGCTGCCCATACTCCCGCGTCAGGGCCGACCACTCAGCCTCCCGCACCGGGGCGGCATTCACCCATTGTTCATGTTGGGATATGGCTTTCTTCAGTTGCCCCTTTTCCTCGATAAGATTCTGAATATTTAAGGCAATACCCTTCAGTTGGGTCTCAAGCTGCAGAATGATCTGGTCCGAGGTGTTTTGTTTGGCCTCTGTTTTCGGTAGTCCAGGCTCCCCCTCACCCCGGGCGAGATCATTCTCCAGTTTGGCAATGAGCTTTTTCGTCTTCTTAACATCAGGGTGATTCTCTGTGTACTTGATGCGCAGATTGTTCAAAATGGCCCGGAGTTGCCGCAATTTATCAGATGTGCTGAGATTTGATTGTGCGTCGGGGGATGATGTCCCCGTCTTAGCGTCGACACCAAGAGCAGTCTCTGAGGCCATAACCCTGCGCCTGTTGGCGATCTGGTCCTGAATCAAAATCAAGGTCCGTTCCTGCTCCTGGATGCTTTGCTGCTTTCCCTGGTACTGTTCCTGCAATGAAATGAGGCGAGAGACATTACTCAAGCGCTGTTCAGGCAGCTCATTATAGTGCTTGAGCTTGTAGTCCCGCATCGTTTCGTCTTTCTGGTCCATGCTGGTTTTGGCCATCGAAAGTTCGTCGCCGGCATAGGATGAGGTCTCCGAGGCACGTTCCTCTCGGTATTTAAGGTTTTCTTCAATGAACTTGGCAGCCAGGGAGTTCGTCACCTTAGCCACCTTGTCAGGCTCACTGCCCGTGAAGGTGATCTGGAAAATATCACCGTCTTTGGATGGTTGAATCTCGATGTCCAATCTCATAAGATCAACCACATCCTCCATGGGAAGACGCTTTCTTGCGGTTGTGTAGAGATCAAATGTGGTAATCGCGTTCTCGAGGTTGGTCCTGCTGGTGACAATCTGGGTCAGGGTCGAGACCACATCACCTTTTGCCGCATCCATATCAGGGGACATTTTGTTGGAACTGACCTTCTGCTGCTGGTAACTCAGGAGCGAAGTGGCCTGATAGACCTTCGGAGTTTTCAGGTACACACCAAGGCCTATAGGCAGGCTGAGCAGGATACTTGCCAGAACGAAGGCCTTCCAGCGCAGGAAAAGATCGAGATATTTTTTCAGCAGTTGGTTCTGTTGTTGATCCATAATTCAGTACAGGGCTCGTGGAGGGCAGGATTTAGAAGCGGTTTACAGTCTGCAGCGCATTACTCATGAGCTCAGGCAAGATAGCCAATTTTCAAAAAAAATTCATTATTATACGTGGCGCTGAAGAATTCTCAGCAAGAAATGTTGCATGAGACCGGCTCCAGTGGGATTGGACTTGATTGTAGCTGAAAAAAGTCGCTGCTTCTTAAAAACCCATATTGCTGGGCTATCCTGCAAATTGAGCTGAAAATTGTATAGAGCCATATTATTATATTGCATTATATCGTGCAAATCCTTTCTCACTGCAAGAGAAACAGGGTCTAGAGAAAATCCTGAGGAGAAAAGGAAACCACCTCGTGTATCTGCTGCCGCCCCATGAGCAGCATAAGCAGACGATCAACCCCCAAGGCGATTCCCGCCGCCGAGGGAAACCTGCCGAGATCGTAGAGAAAACGCTCGGGCATCCCTGCCGGTTGTCTGCCTGCCTGCTCAATATGATGAAACTCTTGAAGAAATCGAGCCCGCTGTTCATTGGCATCCGCCAACTCGGAAAAACCGTTTGCCAGTTCAATGCTCCGCCAATACAGTTCAAAGCGTTCAACCCGTGCGGGATCATCAGTTTTTACCCTGGCAAGAGAGGCCAGTTCGACGGGATAATCATAGAGGAAAAGGGGAGATTGACTACCGAGATGGGGCTCGACGAACTCGACCAGCATCTCCTCAAAACGATTACCTGCCAGGGCCTGATCAAGTGATATCGGACAGAATCGACAAAATGCCTCTTCAACTGTCAGGCGCAGCCACGACTCCTCAAGATCGCAGGCCACAGAGGTAGATCCTTTCGGACCGGAGGCCTCGTACAACAGTCCCGCCAGTTGCCTGGCAACATGGCGAAAGAGCTGTTCGCAGTCATCCATCAGCTGACTGTAATCGGCGCCGGCCCGATACCATTCCAGCATGGTGAATTCTTCGAGATGAAGCCGGCCTCGTTCATCCTTACGAAAACAGGGACAGATCTGAAAAATCTTCTCACAACCGTTTGCCAGAAGGCGCTTCATGCAGAGTTCAGGTGAAGTCTGCAAATACTGGCCTTCTGAAGTCAGAGGGATTATGTTGTTTTCGGGAATGATGACAGGCTGGCGAAGTGGAGTATCCACCTCCAGAAAATCCCGTTCAGTAAAGAACATTCTGATCGCAGAAAAAAGGGCTGCGCGAATGTGCAGCCCTTTGATATCAAGCATGTTCTCTTTATTCTTTGACCCGGGTCACATAGGCGCCGGTTCGGGTATCAATCTGGATTTTATCACCTTCCACAACAAAAGGAGGAACCTGCAAGACATAGCCTGTCTGCACGGTGACAGGTTTTGTGTCGGTACCGGAGGTATCGCCTTTGGCCCATGGATCGGCCCTGACCACCTCGAGATTGACAAACATGGGCAGGGTGACATCAATAGCCTTGCCGTCAAAAAACAACACCACCACCTCCATATTGTCCACCAGGAAATTGACGTTATCGCCTACCTGTTCTTTTGAGATGAACAACTGTTCGTAATTATCAGTGTCCATGAAATGGTACTCGTTTTCCTGGTTGTACAGGTACTGCATCTTTCTCTCTTCCAAGGCGGCTCTTTCAAACTTGTCCACCGACCTATAGGTCTGGACAAACTGGTTGCCGGTGATCATGTTCCTCATTTTACAGCGATATAAGGCCTGTCCCTTGCCGGGTTTGGAAAAATCAAAATCAATTATGATAAAGGGATTGCCATCAATCTGCAGCTTAAGTCCCTTACGTAAATCAGAAGCGGTATACATCACTTTTCTCCGTGCTTTTCGGCCAGGCCGACTATTAGTGGAATGTGAACTTCCTTTCCCTCTGATGATCAGGGCGAAGAAACTCCATCGACAAGACGTGCTTGGATAGAATTATACCTTTCTTCGTCCCTCTTTCGCAACCGTTATTGCCCAATTTCTGACCACTCTCGATAGACCGCATGAACTACTCCGGTTGAAGTGTTGCTCATTTTTTCAGTCTGCCACCACTTTTTTCAATGCTTGAACCCCTCGACCCGTTATAATGTCCTAGTTGATTATGCAAATTTTCGAGACGTTTTACAATACGACGCATCGGTGTTCTATCTGATACCCATTTAACAAACTGTACGGCGTTATTCGAGCATCAGATTGATTGGGCCTTTGCCGACTGAGCCCGGAGCGGAGGAAAATCGGATCGATTCTCTTTGTCAATCCCGGCAGCTTCCAGGGAACAGAACGATATGGCGCATTCGGGACCCACGCTCATCAAATAATTGATAAAAAAAGGCATTTCGTCCGCAATCCATGAGCTGCCACCCAATGCATGAAAAAGCTCTGGACTCCATGGCCCATATCACGAGGCAGGCTCCGGAAAAACCGGGATGTCTCTTTTGAACCACGAGGTCACTCATCATTCAACCAGCAACAGCCTCTGCAGCATGACCACACCCCTTAAGATAACACCGATGCTTCAACAGTTCTTCGAGATCAAGGGACAGCATGAAGATGCCATTCTTTTTTACAGGATGGGTGATTTTTATGAGATGTTCTTTGAGGACGCCCAAATCGCCTCTAAGGTCCTCGGCATCACTCTCACTTCCCGGAGCAGTAAGGATGAGGAAAACAAGGTCCCTATGTGCGGGATTCCCTATCATGCCGCCACCACCTATCTGGCAAAGCTGGTGAAGGCCGGCCACCGCGTAGCCATCTGTGAGCAAGTTGAAGATCCGGCCTTGGCCAAGGGCATCGTCAAACGGGAGGTAGTCCGTATCCTCTCGCCGGGTGTGGTAACCGATCACCATATTCTCGATGACAAGACCAACAATTATATCTGTGCAATCACTCGCAATTTGTCAGGCAAGACAATCACCTTCGGGCTGAGCTTTCTCGACGTCAGTACCGGCGAGTGCCTGGTCGGGGAGTTCGAAGATAACTCGCCTGACAGTAACCTCATTCTCGATCAACTCACCCGTCTGGCCCCCGCTGAGATTCTCATCAATGCCCAGGAAAAAAACGTTCTCGAAAGGCTGCTGCAGACGGCCGGACTGCTCCTCTCAGGCCTCTGCATTACCGAGCGCCAAGCTCATTGCTTTCAGGCTCAAACGGCCACGGAGCTCTTGCATGACCATTTCAAGGTAGTTACCCTCGATGGCTTTGGCTGCGCGAACCTTCCCTCTGCAGTCATCGCCGCCGGAGTCCTCCTCGACTATATCAGAGAGACGCAAAAATCTGCCATCGATCATATCGAAAAGCTTTCTCCTCTTGATATTACATCCTATCTCCAAATCGATGATGCCTCGCGCCGCAACCTGGAGTTAACCCAGACCATCATCGGCAGTAAACGTGAGGGAACACTTCTCTCTATCATGGACCGAACCTGTACTCCCATGGGCGCCCGTCTGCTGAAACACAACCTGCTTTTCCCTCTGCAGGATGCAGCCCGGATTATCAGGAGACAAGATGCAGTAACCTTCTTTCATCAGCACAGTACCCTCAGAGGGGACCTTAGGAATCTTCTGAATACGGTCTATGATATCGAACGGCTCAACGGTCGTATCATGCTCGGTTCCGGCAATGGCCGCGACCTTCTGGCCCTCCGGGAATCCTTAGCCCAGCTGCCGGAGATCAGGACGCTTCTCAAGCAATGCCAGGACAAAAAACTGCGTGATATCTCGGAAAATTTCGATATTCTCGCCGATCTCCACGAGCTGCTGCAGACCTCCATCAACTCCGAGGCCCCAATCTCTCTGCGTGAGGGCAACCTGATACGGGAAGGTTATAATTCTGAACTGGACGAACTGATCCGCATCTTGCGTGACGGTAGACAGATGATCCTCGATCTTGAGAAAAAAGAGCGTGAGATAAGCGGACTGCCCAAACTCAAGATCGGTTTCAACAAGGTCTTCGGCTACTTTCTCGAGGTCAGCAAAGGTCTCTGTGACAGGGTACCCGACTACTATATTCGCAAACAGACCTTGGTGAATGCAGAGCGCTTCATCACCCCTGAGCTCAAAGAATTTGAAGGCAAGGTCCTTGGTGCAGAGGACAGAAGGCTGGAACTCGAATACCAGTTGTTCTGTGACATCCGCAGGCATCTTGCCCGGGAAAGCAGCAGACTTCTCAAGACCGCACACTGTCTCGCCCAGATAGATTTTCTCTGCACCCTGGCCGAAATTGCTCAGAATTTCAACTACCATCGACCCGAAATTCTTGACTCTGAAGAAATTTACATCCAGGAGGGAAGGCACCCGGTAATTGAACGTGCCCTTCCCTCGGGAAAATTTGTCCCCAACGATGTCCTTCTCAACCAATCCACCCAGGAGGTGGTGATTATTACCGGGCCGAACATGGCCGGTAAATCCACCATCCTGCGCCAGACCGCCCTGATAGTCCTTATGGCTCAGATGGGCAGCTACGTGCCTGCTGAACAGGCCCGTATCGGCATTGTTGACCGTATCTTTACCCGGGTCGGGGCCATGGACGATTTGCGCAGAGGACAATCGACATTTATGGTGGAGATGAGTGAAACCGCCAACATTCTCAATAACGCCACATCCCGAAGTCTTGTCATACTTGATGAGATCGGCAGGGGTACCTCAACCTATGACGGTCTGTCCATTGCCTGGGCCGTTGCCGAAGAGCTGGTGCAAAAAGACGGCAAGGGGGTTAAAACTCTCTTTGCCACCCACTACCACGAACTGATCGATCTCGCGCTCACCCAGGAGCGCGTGCAAAATTTCTCCGTTGCTGTCCGCGAATGGAATGATTCCATCATTTTTCTCCACAAACTCGTGCAAGGAGGCACTAATCGAAGTTACGGCATCCAGGTGGCCGGGCTTGCAGGAGTGCCACAGCATGTTGTGCAACGGGCCCAAGAGATATTGAAAAACATCGAACAGGGGGAGTTCGACCTTGAGGGTGAGCCCTTCATCGCCAAGAGCAGCAAGAGCAGAAATTCAAAGAGCAAGGTTCATCCCAATCAACTTTCACTGTTCCAGCCAAAAACAGATCCTCTGCGAGAATTTCTGCGCGGTTTATCGGTCGATGACCTTTCACCCCGACAGGCACTTGATGCAATCTATACCCTCAAACAGATATCCGAGCAATGACTCCTGTGCCCATATAACCGGCAGAGGCAGGCCATTTCTTATTCTTTTGCCTTCCTGTTTGCTTTTTTGTATAGTCAGCAGATGTCAGAAAATTGAATCTGACTGATGTTGCAAAGAATTTCAACCACATCATGCCGGCCATCTGACTCGAGTACATGTACCGACGCCATCTCATCCTCTTTTGCATCACAACCCTCATCTGCTGTGGAAGCACCTTTGCTTACTCCACTGGCTCAAATAGCGACGATTTGCAGACTGATTACGGCCAGCAACCCACACCAAATCAACTCTATGAGCAGGCAAAATTCTATTACAATCAGGTCCAAGCCAGCGATTCGCTTACTCAATCGAGAGAAAGCTGGCTTAAAGGAACGAGAAGCTTCAGAAAGATCTACCTCCTGAGCCCTAAATCCGAACTTGCGCCTTCATGTCTTTTCATGCTCGGCAGGATGTACAGACAGATGTTCGAGAGATTCAAACTGGGAATGGATCTTGATGAATCCTTGTCCTACTTCAATGACTTAGTCCGGTTATTTCCAGGTCATCGCCTTGCAGATGATGCACACTTGGCGATAGGGCTCATTTATTTGCAGATTAAACAGGATCCTCAGAAAGCTGCGGACTCCTTCGAAACGGTGACCACCCGCTTCCCGGATGGAGATATGCGGAACGAAGCTGTTAAAAAACTGAAACTCCTGTCGAAAGATTTTAATATTCCTCTGCCGAAAATATTAATCGATAGTACTCAATCTGAAGAATTAAGTACAATTCTGCCCGTCAAATATTGGTCCTCTAAGGATTACACCCGTATTGTCATCATGGCGGCAAGCCCCATCACCTATAAGGAAACTCTCCTCGAACAAAAAGCTGATCAGCCACGCAGTTTGTATATCGATTTCAAAAACAGCTATATTGCACCGCAATACAGAGCACCGATTACCCTTAATAATGGCCTTCTCAAACATATTCGCACAGAACAGTACAGTGCTGACACCGTCAGGGTAGAGCTCAATATTGAATCTATCGACAGCTACAAGATATTCAGCCTTCCAGATCCTTTTCGTATAGTTATAGATGTTAGGGGAGAAAGAAATACAATCCCCATCGCCACAAAAAAAGCGGTTATATCCTCTCCTGAGATTGTTGCGGACTCGGAGGAGTCAGTTGCTCTCCAAAACGATCCTCAGAAAGAAGAAACAACCGAACAGACCAAAACAATTGTAATACGAAGAGACAAGAAAAAACGTGCTTTCCCTCAAATCCTTGTCTCGGTCAATGAAGAGTCAAGTATACCCTCAGCAAAGCAAGCCATTTCACTGGCCCAGCAGCTCGGCTTGAGAGTGAAAAAGATAGTGCTCGATCCAGGACATGGAGGAAAAGATCCCGGTGCGATCTCCAACAGCATGCAGGAAAAAGACATTGTCCTTAAGCTAGCGCAAAAACTCAAACCAGTGTTACAGAAAGTACTAGGCTGCGAAGTCATTCTCACTCGCAATAAGGATATCTTCCTACCTTTAGAGGAGCGTACTGCAATAGCCAATACTCAGGAAGCCGATCTCTTCATTTCTTTGCATATCAATGCCCATCCTTCTTCCAAAGTAAGAGGTACTGAAACCTATTTCCTCAATCTGAGCACCAACGCTGAGGCAATGCGTGTTGCTGCCATGGAAAATGCAACTTCAACGCACCAGATGAGTGATCTTGAAGATATTCTCTCTGGTATTATGAAAAACTCCAAGATTGATGAATCTTCAAAGCTTGCCCAGCATGTTCAAACTTCTATCTTGTCAGGAATGGACCAAAAAATATTTGGAAAAATGAATAATCTCGGTGTCAAACAAGCACCATTTTATGTCCTGATAGGTGCTGAGATGCCAGCTATCCTGTTGGAAATTGCCTTTATCAGTAATGAGGATGATGTTAAAAATCTTCAGAATCCGAAGTACCTAGAATCACTAACCAAAGAAATCGCGCAGGGAATTAAGGCATATACCCAGACCAACACCGCAAGTCTCTGATTTCTTCCCGGATCATCGGACTTCAGTAGCCAAATAAGTTTATCGCGGTGCACATTTTCTCCTGAGTGAAACCGAGAGCACCTGCTTAGGAAAAAAAAAGGCCACCCGATTCGGGTGGCCTTTTTTAATAGATCAGCATTCAAGATTACCTGGATTTCGCCGTCTTGATGCGTGCTATAGCGCGCTTGAGTGAGGCCTCTGCGCGTGTTCTATTGAGTGTTTCATCATGCTGAATTGCTTGGGCAAGCCTCTTCTCTGCCCGTTCTTTAGCCCTCATCGCCCTGTCAACATCTATTTCACTGCCAAATTCAGCACTTTCCACGAGAAAGGTAATCTTGTTATTTGATACCTCACAAAACCCTCCACTCACCATGAGAGTCACACGCTTTCTTCCCTGTTCGTAGGTCAAGGATCCTATCTTGATCGTCGAAAGAAAGGGAGCATGGTTTGCAAGCACACCAAAATCACCTCCATAACCAGGGGCATTAACGATATCTACGTCCTCGTTAACAACCGCACCTTTGGGAGTCACTACTTCTAATCTAATCTGTTGTGCCATTGAAATACCCCCTCAGATGAAATTAAGATTGTGCCTTCGCTTTGGCATCTTTGGCAACGGCTTCATCTATGGAACCAACCATATAGAAAGAGTTTTCATTCAATTCGTCATGTTTACCTTCAAGGATTTCTTTAAATCCCTGGACAGTATCTGCAACCTTGACGAATTTTCCAGCCATACCGGTAAATACCTCAGCTACAGTAAACGGCTGGGAAAGATATCTCTGAATCTTGCGAGCACGTGTAACAAGCAACTGATCTTCTTCAGAAAGCTCATCCATTCCGAGAATTGCGATAATATCCTGAAGATCTTTATATTTCTGCAAGGAAACTTGGACACCACGGGCAACCAGATAATGTTCTTCACCGATAACATTAGGGTCCAGAATACGTGAGGTTGAATCGAGCGGATCAACCGCAGGATAGATTCCGAGCTCCGAGATCTGACGTGAAAGTACAACCGTTCCATCAAGATGGGCAAAGGTCGTCGCGGGCGCCGGGTCAGTCAAGTCGTCTGCCGGAACGTAAACGCACTGAACCGCCGTGATGGAACCTTTGGTAGTTGAGGTAATTCGTTCCTGCAGGGCACCAAGATCAGTTGCAAGGGTCGGTTGATAACCTACCGCGGAAGGAATACGTCCAAGGAGAGCCGAAACCTCAGATCCTGCCTGGGTGAAACGGAAGATGTTGTCAACAAAGAAGAGGACGTCCTGTCCCTCAACATCACGGAAATACTCAGCAGCCGTGAGCCCTGTCAAAGCAACACGGGCACGAGCTCCTGGGGGTTCGGTCATCTGGCCGTAAACCAGCGCGGCTTTCGGCAGAACACCGGATTCTTTCATCTCGTGGTACAAGTCGTTACCTTCACGAGTCCGCTCACCTACGCCACAGAATACTGAAATACCACCATGGTGCATGGCTATGTTATTGACCATCTCCATCATAATAACGGTCTTACCACAACCGGCACCGCCGAACAGTCCCATCTTGCCACCCTGCGGGAAAGGGACAAGCAGATCGATAACTTTGATGCCGGTCTCAAGAACACGCACCTCAGTGTCCTGCTCGGTGAACAGTGGCGCATCGCGGTGAATGGGCATTGTTTTGTCGGAGTTGATCGGTCCCAATCCGTCAACAGGGCGCCCGACAACATTCATAATACGGCCAAGGGACGGCGTGCCAACCGGAATTGTGATCGGAAGGCCGGTATCCCGGACCTCTTGCCCGCGGACAAGCCCGTCAGTCTGATCCATAGCGATGCAACGGCAGACATTGTCGCCAAGGTGAAGTGCAACCTCCACGACAAGGTTGTCCGGGACATCAGATATACCGGCATTGCTGACATAACACGCGCTCAAGATGTTGGGCAAATTTCCTGCCTCAAATTCAACGTCGACGACAGGGCCGATGACCTGTGTAATTTTTCCTATCTTTTGCTCACTCATAGGGCTTTACCCCTCCTCAGAGGTCTTAGATTATCGTGTGTCAATTATTATTTAAGGGCCTCGGCACCGCCAACGATATCCATAAGTTCATTGGTAACGGCGGCCTGGCGAGCCTTGTTGTATACAACTGTCAGACTGGAAACTATGTCCTTGCATGCATTAGTGGCGTTATCCATTGCGGTCATACGCGCAGCATGTTCGCTCGCTCCCACCTCAAGCATTGCCTGGTAGACAATGACATTCAGGTAAAGAGGCTGAAGAACGTCCATAATCTCTTCTGTTGATGGTTCGTAGATGTAATCTCCGGAAATTTTATTTTCATTTTCTTTGCCAGCACTATTTTCTAGAGGCTGGACGGGTAGAAAAGGCACGGCGGTTGGGACCTGTGATGCAACTGACCGGAATCTGCCAAAGAGGACTTCAACTTTATCGCTGTTACCTTTTAGAAAATTATCAGCGAGATCCGTGGCAACTTCTCTGGCATTAAACATCTGGAAAGTGCCCATAATGTCTGTATATTTTTTCCGGACCTTGGTTTTTTTATTCAACAACTGGAAACCTTTCTTACCAACACAAACCAAACTGACCTGCTTACCTTCCTTCTCATACGATTTGATCTTATTGAGGGCAAGTTTGACAATATTGGCATTGTAGGATCCGCAGAGCCCGCGGTCGGAGGTCACAACTACAAGCTCAACGGATTTAACGTCACGATTCTCCATCAGAGGGAACTGATTTGTCGTCGCACCTCCGGAGAGATTGGACATTGTTACATTGAACTTTGCGGTGTACGGTCGAAATGCTTCCATTTTTTCCTGAGCGCCGCGGAGTCTCGCCGCCGCCACCATATTCATGGCTTTGGTGATCTGCGATGTCTTTTTAACACCTGAGATCTTTAATTTAACTTCTTTCAAGTTCGGCATATCGTGGACCTACCTCTAGTTAGTTAAGACCGTTGGTTGCCTTGAAAGTATCACCAAAGCTGGTCAGTGCTTTATTGAGTTTCTCTTTGATTTCCGGGGTGAATTCCTTCTTTTCCTGAAGGTCGGTAAAGATAGAAGGCTCATTCGAATCAATATAGGAGTATAGTTCACGCTCGTAACTCGCCAAGGTGTTGACCGGGAGTTTGTCAAGATAACCATTTGATCCGGCATAAATGATGGTTACCTGCTTCTCCATTGGCAATGGCTGATACTGTGGTTGTTTGAGAATCTCAACAAGCCGCTCGCCGCGGGTCAGCTTAGCCTGGGTCCCTGCGTCAAGATCGGAGCCGAAGGCCGCAAAGGCAGCAAGTTCGCGATACTGAGCCAGGTCAAGACGCAGGGTGCCTGCTACCTGCTTCATGGCCTTCACCTGGGCTGCCCCACCTACGCGTGATACAGAGAGACCAACGTTGATGGCCGGACGAACACCGGAGAAGAACAGGTTGGGCTCAAGGTACACCTGGCCATCGGTGATGGAAATAACGTTTGTCGGAATGAAGGCTGAAACGTCTCCTGCCTGTGTCTCAATGATCGGCAAGGCGGTCAGAGAACCGGCGCCAAGGGCATCGTTGACTTTGGCGGCACGCTCAAGTAGGCGAGAATGGTTGAAGAAGATATCGCCTGGATAGGCCTCACGTCCCGGTGGGCGCCTGAGGAGCAGGGAAAGCTCACGATAGGCGACAGCCTGTTTGGAAAGATCGTCGTAGATAATCAGAGCATGCTTGCCATTATCCCGGTAGTATTCACCCATGGAACATCCGGCAAAAGGGGCAATGTATTGCATTGGCGCAGGGTCGGAGGCACAGGCGGCGACAACCGTGGTGTATTCCATCGCACCATGCTTTCTCAGGGCCTCAACGACGAGGGCTACGGTGGATTTCTTCTGACCAACAGCGACATAAATGCAGTAGACATCCGTATTTTTCTGGGCGATAATTGCATCGACACAGAGCGCCGTTTTGCCGATCTGGCGATCACCAATAACCAACTCACGTTGCCCACGACCAACTGGAGTCATAGCATCAACAGCTTTCGCACCGGTATAACAGGGCTCATGGACACCCTTTCTAGCGATAACGCCGGGTGCAAGAACCTCGATCTTGGCTGAAAGGTCAGATTTGATCGGTCCCTGGCCGTCGATAGGCTGACCGATACCGTCGACTACCCTACCCAGCATCGCCGGTCCGACGGGAACCTCGGCAATTTTGCCGGTTCTTTTGACGATATCGCCTTCTTTGATATTGGAGACATTTCCCAGAACGGCGCAACCAACGTTATCCGCCTCAAGGTTGAGGGCCAGTCCCATGATACCGCCAGGAAACTCAAGAAGCTCCATGGCCATACAATTCTTGACACCATAGACGCGGGCAATACCGTCACCGACAGAGATAACAGTACCGGTTTCGTTCAAGTCAATGCTT
>JANOIV010000087.1:0-52310 GCA_031407875.1 Desulfobulbaceae bacterium
GTTGATAAACTCGTAAAAAGTTGCCACAAAGATCACAGATGGCTAGATAAAAAGTTCGATATACAAGGCGTAGAGTTTTTGGTAGGTTCTCGACTATACACATAGTATGTCGAGGGCCTGCCAAAAACCTACAACGAAGGAAATCGGGCTTTTTACGACGCCATCAACTTTGTGTCACATTGTCTCGACGGATCACATCGTTCCCCCCCTCCCTTCTCCGTCTCTTGCAGAAAAAACAACGCTCCGGAAAAAGCCTATGAGCTTTTTCCGTCTGGCAAGTATCTTCAACTGTTCCGGTATGAGATCCGACTGACGAATCTTGAGAACCGTCATCTTGTATTCAATATGGCTGGCAAGCTGATTTTCCAGATACCAGGCGTACATCAGCCCCATAAACAGGCCGGGAGGTGTGAATCCCTCATCACCATTGATAAGCCGGGTGTAATGACAGGGATCAGAGGTCGGCAGCATACGGGCCAGTTTGAGGTATTGACGCAGCTCGGCTTCGCTGAAATAGCAGGTCCTCTCCCCTTGTCTCTTGAGTCGAAGATGATAGACCTTGCCCAGATGCAGACCAGCCACCTCAACAGAATCGACCTCCTTGCTTACGGCATAATCACCAAGCAGCGACTCACCCAGGGCAATGAGGAAAGCGACTTCGAGTTTTACGGGGACCTCGAACTGATCGCGCCTGATGATAATGCAGCATTCTTCGGGATCAAAGAAGGAGAAGACATTGTCCCATCGCTGGTCACGCCGCCAATCTTCCAGATCAATACAGCGGATGCCACGGACATAGCCCAGGTGGGCCAGGGGTATGTCATGGTGTTTCCAGATTATATCACGGATCTCAGCCCGGATCTTGGCGGCATCGAGGGTACAGCCGCTATGATCCCCGGACCTGATCTCCAGGCGGTCCAGAATCCCGGCTATCTTCAGGTACTTTTGACAGGGCAGCAGCGGCTGAATCGTTAAATTTTCATCATCAAAGGCAGCTCTTCTGACAGCAGTGATCTGTCTTTTTTTCCCCGGAAAACATTCTTCAGCAATGAACAGGGTTTTGATGGCCTGGGCCAGGATGGTCGGATCATGGTGAATAACCCCTCTCTCCGCCAGGGCTTCTCTAGAAAAAATCCCGCATTCCAAAGGGATATATCCTTGTTTCTGGACGACATGCCGATCAAGATAGATGGGGATCTTGCCCTCCACCGCGTAGCGCTGCAGTACCGAGGCCGGCACGTCTCTTAAGGAAAGACAGAGGACTTCATGAAACAACCCGGTGGTGCCACCCGGAATATTGCGCTCATAGGCCCTGATCACGTCGGATACATGAAACTTGCGTTCAGGATCGGCGATGCTGAGATCGGTCTCACCGGCCTGGACCCAGAGATTGGACACCAGAACCTTCAGGGCATGGACGTTTTCCCTGACGCAGTCGGCCAGCCCCGGCACCCGGAAAATTGGAATGATCGAGCTGTAGAGACTGCCGGGCGCCAGGATCAGGATATCGGCCCGGCGGATATCTGCGAGGATCTCGGCATAGACCCTTGGCTCATCATGAAAATCGACATACACCCGGTCAACAGGGACACCGCGCTTGGCAAAGCTCGACTTACTCTCTCCCGTTATCTGCACACCGTTGGCGTACAGCACCCGCAGCTGGGCCGGGGTGGAGGTGCAGGGCAGGACAGCCCGCTTCTCCGCCCCGAGGAATTCGGCCAGAGAAGTGAGGCCGGAAAAGAGGGCGCGATGCAAAAGCTCCTGCTGCCGGGCGAGCATGTCATTATCAAGACGGGGATCTATTTCTTTATAGACCGCCGCGGCAAGGAGGACATTGCCCAGACAGTGCGGGCGGGTGAGAGTTTTTGCCAGGCGGGAATCTCTAAAAAGGTGCTCAAGCAGAGCATGGAGATAGTCTCTCAAGGCAGGCGGGAGACCATCAAGCCGGGCGCCGCTGCCGTCCAGCATGGCGACAGGACCGTCCGGACATATCTTGAAGCGGAAATTAAAGATCCTGGCAAGCGATGCCGCTACCTCTTTGGCTTCATAGACCGAGAGTCCATAGCCTTTTTGCAGTTTTTCCAGCTGGATCGAAGAGATCAGGACATGGCGGAGATCACCAAGGGCCACCAGTGGCAGATCCTTTTGCATCTCTCCGGTTGAGCCGCCATCATCGGTGACGCAGACGATCGAGCGGGTATGCGGGAAGATCTCCTTCAGACCGCTGAAGGGCTGCCGCAGCCAACTTTCTCGCCGGTTGTCGCCGCCGATCACATTGGACAGTCCCGAACCGCCACCAAAGACGACCACCCTGGTGGCATCGACTTGGCGACTGATAAGCGAGGCACGCAGGGTGCCGAACAAGGCCGATGTCTCACGATCCGTACCACGCGGCTGTCCGTTCAATACCAGATCTACGAGTTTTTCCCGGAGATCTTCCTGGGGCAGCATATCAAGCAGAGAAACCTTCTTTGCCGAGAGCTGGGCCAGACGTGCGGTTATCGATTCCTCTGCTGCACCGACCTGTGTCCTTGAACCATCCATTCCTGTCCTCTTCTCCTCAAGAAAGATCGAAAAAGAAGCATTTCCTTGTGGCAAGTTTGATAAACTCGTAAAAAGCCGCTACGAAGATCATGGATGGCTAGATAAAAAGTTCGATATCCAAGGCGTAGTGTTTTTGGCAGGTTCTCGACAATACACATAGTATGTCGAGAGCCTGTCAAAAACCTACAACGAAGGAGATCGGGCTTTTTACGACGCCATCAAGTTTCTCCGATCCGCCTTTGTTACGCCACGGACCTGAGATATTCTTCCACCCTCTGCAGGTCCTCCGGGGTATCCACCTCAATGGAATCATGCTCTGTTAATATTACTTTAATTCTATAGCCATATTCAAGGGCTCTCAGTTGCTCGAGTTTTTCAAAACGCTCCCATTCACCCTCGGGCAAAGCCACAAAAGTCAGCAGAAATCCTTTGCGATAGGCATAAAATCCCAGGTGTTTATAATATGTTGGTGCAACAGCCTCCTCGGGATTGCGCTGAAAAGGAATGGGCGATCTGGAGAAATAGAGGGCATGATTATTTCTGTCGAAGACCGTTTTTACATGGTTGGGGTCATGGATCTCCTCAGGCCTGATGATCTTATAGATCAGGGTGGACATCGGCAGGGCCGGATCTTCGAGCAGCGGCCGTGCGACCTGCTCGACCACCTCCAGCGGGAAGAGTGGCTGATCGCCCTGGATATTCACCACCACATCCTGCTCGGATATGCCGAGCAGTTCTGCGGCCTCGGCCAACCGGTCGGAACCCGAGACATGATCGCCTCTCGTCAGGACATATTCACCCCCGAAAGATTGAACACAATCGCAAATTCGTTTATCATCCGTTGCGACCACCACTCGTGAGAGCAGCTCAACCTGCCCGGCCCGCTCAACCACATGCTGGATCATGGGTTTTCCGGCGATCTTGGCCAGAGGCTTGCCCCTGAAGCGATTGGACTCATAGCGGGCGGGGATGATGGCAACGACTTCTGTTTTCTGGTTCTGCATAGTACCCTTCCACTCTTTTAAATAGTATTGAGATCAGTGTGTTACGGACTGCGCTGAGCGCCTCAAGAGAAACCTATGGCAACAGCACACTCACTCACCGTTTCATGTACTGCACGCTCTGCAACAATGCTACAAAAAGCCTCAGAGCTGGCCAAAAAACTGCATCTCTCCCGCACGGAGTTCCCCTCATCAGCCGCTATGGCCCTGGTCTACACGGACGAACGGCTTGAGCTTCACATCGCCGAAGAAGGTCCCGCTTCTCGAGCGGCCAACATCCTCTTTATCGATTTTCTGCATGGCAAGGCCGGGTATCGTCACGCCCACAATTGCACGATCAACCAACCCCTGGCCCGGGCAATCGGCATCAAACCCGGTTTCCGGCCTACTGTCTTCGACGCCACGGCAGGTATGGGAGGTGATGCCTTTGTCCTGGCCTCGCTCGGCTGCACGGTTTTCATGAGCGAGCGCTCGGCGATCATCGCGGCCCTGCTGCAGGATGCACTTGAGCGGGCCCTCGAGCATCCGAAGACGGCCCATGCCATAGGCGACAGACTTTCTCTTGTGGTCGGTGATGCCCGTCGGACAATGTTGAGCCTTATTGAACCTCCCCATACAATCTATATGGATCCCATGTATCCCCACCGCCGGAAATCCGCCCTCAACAGCCTAGAGATGCGCCTGCTCCGCCTCATCGTCGGTGATGACGATGATAGCCCTGCCCTGCTGGAGGAGGCCCTCGAGGTGGCAACCAACCGGGTTGTCGTCAAGCGACCCAAAGGCGCACCTCTCGTTGCCGGCAAATCGCCAACACATGAAATCGTCATGAAAAACAGCCGGTATGATGTCTACCTCCGCCGTCATTTGTGATAACTTCGTAAAAACCTGGGATTTCAGGATGGCTAAGTAAAAAGCTCCAGAGGCGAGGCGCAAAAAGTTCTCATCGTTTTGGCGTACCAGGTGTACGTCGGAACGATGAGAACTTTGCAGCAACGAAGCATATGGAGATTTTTTACGACGCCATCATTTGTGATATTTTTCGCCGGCCTTAATGGTGTAGGCGCGATAGAGTTGCTCCAGGAGGAGGAGCCGAGCCATATCGTGGGTGAAGGTCATTTTCGATAAGGAGAGCAACACATCGGCACTGTCCAGAACAGAGCGACACAGCCCGGTAGGCCCGCCGATCAGGTAACTCACCTGTTTGAGCCCCCGCTGTTCCCATTCGCTTATCAGAAAGGCGAATTTTTCCGAGGAATACTGCTCCCCGCCGGCATCGAGAGCAACGATGAGCGCCCCACCGGGCACAGACTGCAGCAGCATCTCTGCCTCCTGTTCGGCCGGATCAAGCGACCGGCCCTTCTTCTTGCCCTTCTCCTTCAAAAGAATGACTGAGAGTGTCGTGTAATGGCGGAGGCGTTTGCCGTATTCCTCAATTCCTTCAGTGATAAAGCCATCCTTGGCTTTACCAAGAAAGGGCAGCTCATGAATCATCGTCTCTCTCTGTGCTGTGTAGTGGGTCTTCTTGCTTTCAGTCAGATGGCCGGAATGACCAGAACGTGAAACCTGAGACCGTTTACCGGGAAAACTGCAGAATATAGCATCAGCCCGTCGACAACACAAACCCCTTCGTCCGGGAAGAATTTTTCTCCTTAAAAAGAAAGACTCAACCTTCTGCTCTTCCAGCGAAAGGCTGCCGGCACCTATCTATACAGAGAGAATAAATCGAGGCCACAAAGGGCCGATACGGAGGAAAATAGAGCTTTAGTATTCAATCCGAGTGGTGTATTAATAGTCGCAAATTTTCTGCCGCATTGCCACGGTTTCATGATCAGATAATCTCCTCAAAGAAAACCCTTCAAACTCTGCATGACAATTAAAGATAAAGAAATCCTCCGCAGGCTCTATCAGGTCATAAAACCCTACCAGAACAGACTGGTCATCGCCATGATCGCCATGATTCTGGTCGCGGCCCTGACAAGCTTCCAAATCTGGCTGATCAAAGATCTCCTCGACAAGATTTTCATTGAAAAAGATGTCTTTTTACTCAAGGTACTGCCGCTTGTCGTCGTCCTGGTTTTTTTCCTGAAAAGTGCCT
Organism: Desulfobulbaceae bacterium; assembly: GCA_031407875.1. Classification (GTDB taxonomy): domain Bacteria; phylum Desulfobacterota; class Desulfobulbia; order Desulfobulbales; family Desulfocapsaceae; genus Desulfoprunum. The sequence goes on from JANOIV010000087.1 coordinate 5,641, forward strand.
TCTATTATATCTATTACTTTTTATTGGAAAAAGTCGGGCAATCCATCATCCGCGATCTGCGCATCCAGGTCTTCGAGCATATCCACAGCCAGCCCCTATCGTTTTTCCACCAAATGCCGACCGGTACCCTGATTTCCCGGATCATTTCAGACATCGCCCTGATGCAGCAGGCGGTTTCCAATGCCCTGGTCGGGACCATCAGGGATTTCTTTCAGGTTATCTTCCTCCTCGGTGTGGTCTTTAGCATGAACTGGAAACTTGCCATGTTTTCCTTTATTATTCTGCCGATAGCCGCGTTCCCTATAGTCAAATTCGGCCGGATCTTCCGCAAACTGAGCACCAAGACCCAGGAGGAGACCGCCAACGTCACCAACATTCTCTACGAAACGATTACCGGCAACCGCATCGTCAAGGCCTTCGGCCGGGAAAAATATGAAGGCAGACGCTTTCGTGAGCAGATCAACACCCTGTTTTCCGTCGTTATTCAGGATGCCCGTTTCCGCAGTATGCAGCATCCCCTCATGGAGTTCATAGGGGGTGTAGCCATCGCCCTGATCATCTGGTTCGGTGGCAATGAGGTCATCCACGGTACAGCCACAGCAGGTACATTCATCGCCTTTCTCGCCGGCATGATGGCCGCCTACGAACCGATCAAAGGCGTAAGCAAGATCAATTCGACCATCCAGCAGGGTCTGGCGGCCGCCACCCGGGTTTTTTCTCTACTTGACGTGCAGCCTGAAATCCGCGACAAAGAGGGTGCAACGCCCCTACCACCTTTTAAGAAATCGATCCAATTCAAGGACCTCACGTTTAGTTACGACAAGGAGGCAGCGGTCCTCAAAAATATCACACTCACCGTGCCGTCGGGGCAGGCCCTGGCCATCGTCGGCCCAAGCGGCGGCGGCAAGACCACCCTCACTAATCTTATCCCCCGATTTCTTGATCTCGAAGAGGGGGCCATCCTGATCGACGGCACCGATATCCGGGATGTTACCATGCAATCTCTGCGCAGCCAGATCGCCATGGTCACCCAGCAGACGATTCTCTTTAACGATACCGTACGCAACAACATCGCCTATGGCGACCTGGAAAGCACCGAGGAAGAGATCAAAAAAGCAGCGGAGGCGGCCCATGCCCTCGATTTCATCAACAATCTGCCGCAGGGCTTTGATACGGTCATCGGCGAAGGCGGAAGCCGGCTGTCCGGAGGCGAACGTCAGCGTGTGTCGATTGCCAGGGCCATACTGAAAAACGCCCCGATCCTCATTCTTGATGAGGCGACCTCGGCCCTCGACACCGAATCGGAAAGAGAGGTCCAGAAGGCCCTGGAAAACCTGATGAAAGATAAAACCACCTTTGTCATCGCCCACCGTTTATCGACCATCGTCAATGCCGACCGGATAATTGTCGTTAAAGACGGAGTCATCGTCGAGGAGGGAACCCATGCTGAACTGCTGACGCTGGGCAAAGAGTACGAACTGCTCTACACCATGCAGTATCGTTAGATCTGAGTAACTCCTCAGCAATACAACCGAGGGGCGGCCTCTATTTTAAGAGTACCGTTCCTTTTAACTGAGTCTGGATGCGGCGCATGGGAACCGGATAAGGTGGGATATTTTGTGGACCCGTGCTGTGTGAGGAATACGCATTTGTTCCTGAGGGATGACGGATGGCTCAATTGAACAAGATACAGGCCGCATGCGCACAGATGGGGGTATGGGCCGTTATCGGCACCTGTTTCAGCATCCCGCTCTCAACCTCGTTGATGGATCTCTGTTCCGCCCTGGTCATCCTGTTTTGGCTTCTTTCCGGCAAGGCCCTGCTCTTGCCGCGCCTTGTTCGACACAATCCGATAGCCTGTCTGGCCACCGTTCTTTTTCTGTTATTTCTGGCAGGACTCATCTCTACGCCGGCAACGCTCAAAGATTCCTTTGCCGTTCTGATGAAATACCGGGAGCTGCTTCTGCTGCCTATGGTCATATCGCTTGTCATGGATGACGATATCGCGGTGCGCAGGGCGGAAAACAGCTTTTTGCTGGGGGCGATACTGCTGCTCATTATTTCCTACGGCATGGCCTTTTCCCTCATCCCCGCCGCCAAGTACGGCTATTCCCTGCTCTTTCACATCACCCACAGTTTTTTCATGGCGCTGCTGTCCTTCTGGGCTCTGCAGCGGGCTCTGGATTCGGCGCGGTATCGGTATTTCTGGCTCCTGATCTTTCTTGCGGCAACCAGCAACATCATCTTCATCACGCCGGGCCGAACCGGCATGTTCACCTATGCCATCCTCATGCTGCTGGCCCTCATGCAGCGTCTCTCCTGGAAAGGCAGACTGGCGGGCTGTCTCTTTTTCTGCCTGCTGATCCCTGTCGGATTTTTCACCTCAGCCAATATTTCCTCCCGGGTTCAGCAAGCCCTGCAGGACATTATCCACTATGAACAGGGCGTTTCCCGTACATCTCTCGGGATGCGGCTCGACTGGTGGGGCAACAGCCTGGATCTCATCGGCGAAAAACCGCTGTTCGGCCACGGGACCGGCTCATTTGCCATAAAACAGGGGGAATTGGTCAAGGGCAGCAAAACCAAGCCTTCGGACAATCCTCATAATGAATATCTCTTTATCGGGGTCCAACTTGGCATCTCAGGGATGGCACTCTTTATCGCTCTCATGGTAAGCCAATGGCTTTGCGCCCGCAGTTTTGCACCGCACAGAAAATATCTGGTCCAGGGGATCGTGCTGACCATGGCAACCGGCTGCCTCATGAATTCCTTCCTCTTTGACTCCCATCAAGGCCATTTCTTTGCCTTTCTCCCAGCCCTGTTTTTTGCCTCATCAAAGCCCTACCACCTTTTCAAGACCTGATCTTTGCCTTCGACGATCTCCCGGTAGAGGTCAAGATATTTGCCAACGATGCGGGGAAAGGCAAAATCCTGCCGTTTTCTCTCGCTCATTTTTTGAAATTCCTGCAGATACTCATCATATTGGCCGTGCACCTGGATGATCTTGCGGCCGAGCTGCTCCTGGCTGCTCTGGAACATCTCCGGCAGGACTTCCGGTACGGCCCCCACCGGCGTGGCAATCAGCATATCGGCATAGAACAGGGCTTCGATCATTACCTTGGGGCCCCCTTCCTGATGCGATGCCACCACGACAAGGTGGGCCTTTTTCATGAGCAAGGGGATGTCGTCGCGGAAGCCGAGCAGCGAGATTTTCCCGGTGAGGGCAAGATCTCGAATTTTCTTTTCAAGGCGGTCCTTTTCCGGGCCTTCACCGACGATCTGCAGGCGATAATCAAAGGGCAGACGGCTAACCTGATCTATCAGCAGGTCAAATCCTTTGATCCGGTCAAGACGGCCGACCGCAACCATCGTAAAGATCTCCTCCTTGTCGACAGTCCCGATATCCTCCGGCACAACACCATTATGGATGACCCGAATGTCTGCTCCTCTTGCCGGGATTACCGATCTCTTGGCCTTTTCCGAGACAGTGCTGACCCAGGGCAGACTATTGAAGATCCGGCCTTTCCGGTCATTGTGCTTGGTTCCCAGATGATTGAAACCGAGCAGCCGGTTGACCCTGGCAACCAGGGTTGTACCCTTGGCGGCATGGGTATGCATGATATCGGGGTTCAGTCCCTTGAGTCGGGAATAAAGCTCAAGATGCAGAAAAGGATTGTTGCTCGTGGGATGGGAGTTGAGGCGCACCGGCCGGACATCTGGAGAAAATCTTTTTGCAATCGTGGCGTTACGGAGAAGCAGGGCGGTCACTTCATGATCGCTTGCCAGGGCGTTGGCCAGCTCGACAAAGACCTTTTCCGCCCCGCCGAATCCCTCCGAGGCCATGAATTGCACAATTTTCATATTCAGGATTCAGCTCGCCATTGCGGTAGAGAAACCTTGACCGTTGTCCCCTGACCGCTGATACTCTTGATTTCAATCTTGCCGTCGTGTTCTTCAATGATTTTTGCAGACATCGCAAGCCCTAGTCCGGTCCCATCGTTTTTGCTGGTGACATAGGGATCAAAAACCCGCGGTAACAGCCTTGCATCAATACCGCAGCCAGTGTCTTCCACGAGGCAGATGACCGATCCTTCCCCAAGAGAGGTGGAGATATTCAGCTCCCCGCCGTCCTGCATGGCCTGAATGGCATTGAGGAAGAGGTTGAGAAAAACCCCATTGAGTTTATCCTGGTCAGCGTTGACAAAATCGGGGTCTGCGGCAAATGCCGTCGAGATGGACACCCCGGCGGCATCGGTATCAACGCGGATGAGGGAGATGGCCTTGTGCAGGACTTCGATAAGAGAAATTTTCTTCTTCTCCAAGCCGCCTGGCCGCGCGTAATCAAGGAGTTCACTGATGCTGCGGTTCAGCCTTTCCACCTCCCGCACCAGAATATCGGCCGTTTCCCTGTCCGGACTGGCATCGGCAAACCTCGATTTCAGGAGGACCGCCAGGCCCTTGATCGAACTGAGAGGATTTCTCAGTTCGTGGGCAACTCCTGCCGCCATTTCACCCAGTGCCGCAAGTCGCTCACTTCTCTTCAGTTCCTCCTCGAGCTTTTTTACCTCACTCACATCCTGGATAAGCAACATGGTACCAACATGCCGGTCTTCACCATCCACTATGGAGAGAGCGGCCAGCAGCAGAGAGCGAATCCGGCCGTCCGCTCCCCGAAGACTGAGTTCGTGGCGATACGGATCTTTGCCTCTCGTAGCCGATTGCCCGGTGATTTCTACAAGTTGTGCCGGCAGGACCGCAGCCGGTGCACGTCCAACCGCCTGGAACTCTCTGACCCCCAGGATTTCTTCGGCGATCAGATTGAAGATCTGAATATTGCCGGCATTATCCGTGGCAACAAGGCCTACCGGCAAGGAGGAAACGAGGAGATCGGTAAAGGCCCGCATACGCCTGAGGCGGGTCTGAGAGCCTTTGTAGCCCTGCAGAGTCAACAGGGAGAGCCAGCCGCCGATGCCCACCAGGAGAAGCACCACAGAGAGAATGATGATCTGCAGCAGCTGGCGTTTGACAGCCGTATTGAGCTGCTCGGGGTCGAGCTCCACCAGCAGTATGTATTTCTCCGCCTGAACCCGCTCAAGCTCGTCGCGCAATTTCTGATTCCCCTGCTGCGGCCCGCGTCTCTGCCCCATCATCGGCATCCCCCAACCCTGGTGCATTGGCATTCTCGCCATGGCGCCACGGGGGCTCAAAGGTGCATAGATGGCCGCGACCTGGAAACCATCACGACCTTCCTCGTTCAGTGAATTAAAACGAAATATGGCATTGCCGGGCGTTTGGTCTTCCAGATCCTTGAGAAAGGCCGCAGTCCGGGGGGTGAGTTTGCCACCGATACTTTTGCTCTCGGAACCGGCAAGGATATTGCCCTGGCGATCTGCAAGCAGGACAAAATGGATACCCGGCTGTTCCGCCGTCTGTTCGATAACCTGTTGGACATATTCGCTCCATCGCCAACCGGCATCATCAAAGCTGCGGTTGTTCTCACGAAATTTGGCCCTTGAACCGGCATTGACAAAGCGTATGATGGTGATTCCTTTCTGCAGCAGGACTTCGGTCATCAGCTGTTTCTCACGACGATAGTTGTTCGTGGCAAAGACACCGATGATAATCGCCAGCAGGGAGCAGGCTGCCGCGAGAATCCAGGGAGAGACATTGGCAAGACGGACTTTCATGGGCGTTGGGCGCTAGTTCTGCGAGTTGAGGATTTTCTGCAGAATGACCTTGGTGATCATATAGGTCGGCTCGATCCCCTCCTCTCCCATCGGCCCGGAAGCGAGGGTCTGGCCGCTGAGCAGGGGATTATCCGAGGCATAATAAGCATAGCGGGTCTTCATGCTCATGGGAATATGCCCCTGGATGATGGCGGCGCTGATCGCCCTCTGGTAATGCCCGCCTTCCATCTCGAGCCCAACGGCCTTCCAGCTTGAGGAGTGAAAACGTTCCAGAACATCCCGGTTCTGCAGCGAGGTGCCGAGAACCGTGACCATGGGACCGGAGTAGACATTGACACCGGGATCAAAATCTCCTACGGACAGATCATTGTTGACGATATAGTTGTGCGGCGTACCTTCCATGACATGGGCTGTCGCCAGCATGATGTCGCCTTTCTTGCCGGGCAGTATGCCGGCTTTGCCCATGATGGAGATCGATTCAATACTGAAGGCGATGACCTTGTCCTCTATCTGGCAGGGACAGAGAAGCTCATCCATCAACTCGAAGGCCTGGGTGCCGAAGGCATAGTCCATGACCACCAGAACCGGCTGCAGTTCCTGTACCAACCGGGCGCTGCACTGCATGGCCGGATGCAGGGTGGCCATATCGATCAGAGTGGTGTCGATGATATTCACATCAATATTGGATCCCGAGAGATCTTTATGGAAAAAATAGCCATGTCTCTCTGCGTATTCACTTATTTTCTTGCCCTGGCTGCGGATCTGTCGCACCATATCGTAGATATTCTCGGGAACTTTCTCGCCTTTTTCCGCCAGCATGCCGAACCCATAGATAATATTGCGCACCGAATGCATATTGGCGCTGATGACATGCAGGGGCCTCTCCTGAAAGCCGAATTGATAGAGGCGCTCCTTGATGGACTGAGCCCAGAGAGAGGCATATTTGTGAAGCCCGATCATATCAAGGAGAGACGGGGTGAAATACAGGGTCAACTCTTCTTTTTCCGATAGCTGTTCTTCGATCGTCCTTTTCCCAAGACTATAGATGATATTGAACAGGCCGTTATTTGAATGATTAATCCTTCTATTTTCTTCGAGATATTCATAGGTGTTGCGGGTTTCTTTGTAGGTTCTGCCGAGAATTATTGAAAGATTCCAAATCGCCTGATCAAGCTCCTCGCCCTGCAGATCTTTCTCTCTTGAGACAATTTTTTCCAGCTCGAGCCATTCGCTGCTGGTGCCGTCAACCTTGTTGCAGGCCTGCTGGTAAATCTTATGCGATTCAATGGTGAGAAAGGTGATGTGTGTCAGGATATCGTAGATCTCACTCTGACCGTGGGTGATGACAAAACATATTTCCTTTTCCGACACGGCATAGGACACCCGGCGGCGTTTCAGCGGGACAATCTCCTCGAAGGAGGTGTCTTGAAAATCCTCCTGGGCAGTGAGGATGATACGGTTGCACTTCTCAATCCCCCTCGGCATCCTGTCTATCACATATTCGAGGCCTTTGAGCTCGACTATCCTGGGATCAGGCATCGAACCATATATTTCAGGGCTGAACATCTTCAAAGCCTCCGCCAGTTTTTCACCGGCCTTCCCTGAAGGTTTGTATACTCCCTGAAGGGTGAGGGCATCAGCCAATGTCTTGAAGGTGCGTATAGCATTTCTGGCCTTCTGGGATTTTGACAGTTCCTGCATAGATGTTTTCTCTGCTCCTTGCATGTTTTCAGGCGAGAATCAAACGTCTCGCACCACAGGGAACTCCATCGGCGGCATATTCTCCCACCTTGAGAACCTTTGCGCGAAAAAAAACTGCCCGGGAGTGTTTTCTCTTCATATTGTACCAGTTTGCCGGGATTTTTCGCAAAATTTTTTGGCGAAGACACTCCGAAAGACAAATACCCTGAAGCATGGTCATTGTATTGGCAGAGGCATCGACCAACAGAAAAGCTGTGAGAAAAATAATAACTTGAAATCTCTTGCCTGGGCTAAACTTCCACGCTAAACTGAAAGAGTTACAAGTGAAACACCTCAGGGAAAGCCTTTTACGCTCATTCCTCTCAACGCACGTTTTACTGGTTTATGATAAAACTGACCAAAATGAATGGCCATGACTGCCTCCTCAATCACTTGCTTATTGAGATTATAGAGGAGTCCCCCGATACCTGCATAACCTTGAATAACGGTAACCGCTATCTGGTTCTTGAATCCGGCGAGGAGGTCAGAGAAAAAATTATCGCCTTCCATGTTGAGATCCTGCAGCGGGCAGGTATCGCCCCGTTTGAAAAACCACCAGCGGCATAAGCCCCTTCCATTGCTGATATTGACTCTTTACAGGCAGAAAATTTAAGGAATTTTATGGACATAGCAACAATTCTGGGCATCGTGTTTGCCTTTGTCGCCATTCTCGGTGGAAATGTACTTGAAGGCGGCCACACCAGTTCCCTGATACAGCCTACCGCCGCCCTGATCGTGGCCGGTGGAACCCTTGGCGCCACCTTTGTCTCCTTCCCTCTGGGAGATCTCATCAAGGCCTTAAAAGATGTGAAAAAGGTCATACTCCCGCCGAAAGAAGATATGGATCAGATCATTACGGACCTGGCCTCCTACGGTAATATGGCCCGTCATAATGGCTTGCTGGCCCTGCAGCCCATGGTCCAGGAAGCAAGTAATGACTCTTTCAAGGCCAAGGCTCTGCAACTCATAGTTGACGGTACAGATCCTCAGCAGTTCAGTACCTTTATGGAAATTGAGCTCTCCGCCTTCGAAACAAGTGAAAAAATAGGCGTTGAAGTCTTTGAGACTGCGGGTGGATTCGCCCCGACCATCGGCATTATCGGTGCGGTTCTCGGACTTATTCATGTCATGCAGAACCTGTCCGATCCTTCCAAGCTGGGAACGGGTATTGCTGTGGCCTTCGTTGCTACCATCTATGGACTTGTTATTGCAAATATCTTCTGTATTCCTATCAGTTCCAAGCTAAAAAAACGCCTGAAGACCCAGATACTCCTGAAGACACTCATGATAGAAGGTCTTCTCGATATCCAGTCGGGCATGAACCCAAGACTCATGACCATGAAACTTCAGGGATTTCTGCCGCCGGATAAGAAAAAATCCGCTTCCGAGGGTTGAGCGTCATGGCCAAGAGAAAGCAGGAACACGAGAAAGAAGCGAATCATGAACGCTGGCTGGTATCCTACGCCGATTTCATCACCCTGCTTTTCGCGGTATTCGTGACGCTTTATGCCATGTCCTACGTCGATAAACAGAAGGTCGATCAGGTCGTCGCCTCGACCAATGCGGCCTTCGGCCTCACCAAGAGCAATGCGACTCCGGCCTTCAATGTCATTAAATCCAGTGATATCATGCCTGTACCAGGCCTTGTTACTGAAAAGAAGAAAAAAATGACCACACCGGAAACCGGAGAATTGGGCAAGCAGGAAAAAGAAAAGAAAAAGGCTGAGGAAGAGAAGAAAATCCGAGAAGAAAAAGAGAAACTGAAAACCGGAGCAGTCGACGACATCCCCCTACCTGACCCAAATCTTGCCGCCCAGCAAGAGACTGAGGCAAAAACCAGGGCCGGCGACCAGGAATTCAAGAAAATCAAAGAAAAAATCAGCTCTTTTCTTGATGAAAGAGGCGCTGAGCAGAAGGTGAAACTGACGATTAACTCCCGAGGTCTGGTCATCAGCCTGAAAGAGACCGAGTTCTTCGACTCCGGCAGCGCCATGGTTCGCCCGCAATCCGTGCCTCTTCTCAACGATATCGCCACGGCAATCGATAACTATACCAATGCGATCCGCATTGAAGGTCATACGGATAATGTACCGATCAAGACCTTCGCCTTCCCTTCAAACTGGGAGCTTTCGACAGCTCGGGCCACCAATATTGTCCAGTATCTGATCAGTACCCATTCCTTTACCCCGGGAAAATTGTCGGCAATCGGCTATGGCGAATTTCGTCCCATCGCCGATAACGTCACGACGGAAGGCAGACAGAAAAACCGTAGGGTTGACGTGGTTATTCTGTCCAGTGCCGGAGAGCAGGGCGAACCACTGTTGGGGCCACGTCAGGAAGAGTAGACGACCTTGTGCACGAACAGGCGGGTGGGCTGTTTTTCACTGGATTCCACGTCTATCCTTCGCTCGCCAAGAATGACGATTCCCTCAAAAGAGCCATCTCCCAGAACTGTCAAGCTTCGAGAATCGCTGGTAAAACAGGGTGTTTTCCTTTGTAAGATACTTCAATCAGGGCAACTATTCTGCTGAAATTGTTTACGGTTTTTGAAAAAAATTTCTTGCCGGGGTTCTCGGTGAAAAATTCAAAAATCACCTCGTAGTGCTGGCTAGGCCGGCAGTCCAAAAAATGTCCATTGATGATCCGCCACGCTTGCTTGAGGTGGCATGATATGAATGGACACCAAATGAGGCGCGATAACCAGACGAAAGGTTTCAGCATTAACAACGGACCGACTGGCCGTCTCAATATCCGGACGCTATTTCAGGCAAAAGATATTTTTTGACCATGTTTCTTTCATCTGGTGAATGAGCTATTCTTTGGCCTGCATCCAAATTTTGCACTTACAACATGAATCAACGGCGGCCCGGAAATTTACATGATATGGATATGAACCAGAGTGATATGGCAACGCTTACGACTTCAGACAACGATCAACTCCCAATGACAAGTGAATGATACGACTTCATCGTTATCGGAACGGGTCTCGCCGGACTGGCCGCAGCGATGACGGCTGCTAAAGCCGAAAAGAAGGTTCTGGTCATCGAAAAGGAAGGCTCCCTTGGAGGAGTGTGTGTCAATACCGGCACCTTTCCGAGCAAGACTTTACGGAAAGCGGTTCTCCATTTGACCGACCATCTGAAACGAAATTGTTCGAGGATGATTTCTGCTCTACCCAGGATGCAGAAATATCCATGGCAAAGCTGAAACAGCGTCTGCATCACGTCCGGACGGAAGAACAACTTATCATCAACTGCCAGCTGGAGCGCAGCGGGATTGATATCATCCGTGGCAACGCCCGCTTTTTTGACAGTAACACCGTTATAATCGACCTGCTGGGAACAAACCAAGAAATCCGGATGCGGGGGGCGAGCGAATCATAATAGCCACCGGTTCCCAATCTCGCAACCCTCCGGCTATCCCTTTCGACCATGAAGTAATCGTCGACTCCACCTCAATTCTTGGTATCGAACCAGATTTCAAAGAGATCTCTGGCCGATGCACAGTGCAGGCACAATAGCTGTTCTCGCGGCAAAGAAGACAGCTCCGGAAAGGAATAAAAGCTATCCGCGGAGCCCAACGGGATCATGCCGAAGCCCTCAACTTTCTGGCCTCACCTCGAGTCGTATAGAGTTTGTGAAAAATACTCGCTCAGTTAGCAAGTGGCCAAAAAACTCTCAGCCCCAGAATTGTCCCAACAATTACTTTTCCGGCCCATGCCTCGCCAGTCGGCACCCGAAAGCTGGTGAACTGAGGGCAAAATACACGAGTGTAGTGCCGCTGGGATTTTTCAAGTACAGAATATACCGCTTTTACAGGTAATTTATTATGTACTGTAAACGTGGGTTAAGAAGAGTGAACCTGACCAACGGTTGTTCTCACCGCACCACCTTGCCGTTTCACAGAGCACGTTCAAAGGTCAGGACAGCACAGATACAATTATTGTATTATTCTTACCAGGTTTTGTCATGGATGAGTCAGACTGCAGGATATTGATCATAGATGACGAGATCAGCCTTTTGAAGGGTTTGGTAGCCTTTTTCAAGGATGAAGAATTCTCGGTGCGGGGGAGTCATCAGGGGAGGAGCGGCTTGAACGTCTGGAGAACGTGCTGATGGATGCCGTCATCATCGACATGCGCCTCCCGGAATCGACGGCAACGAATCCATTGTCAAGGCACACGAACTGCAGCCCTCGCTCCGGTTCCTCACCCTTACAGTTCAACGGACTATCAGTTGCCGGCATTCCTCGGAGATAGAGGTCTCACCGAGGATATGGTTTTCTCAAACCACTTGCGGATCTTGCAAACCTCTCCCGGACGATGCGGGACTTCTGCCGTTACCCCTTGGATTCCTGCTCCGTGCAGACATTTTCCTGATCGGCCTGTTCGATCTGTGCCGCGGCGGGATGCTCTGCCAGTTTGATACCTTTATGCATCAGGATACTGCGTATCTCTGCCGGACTCAGGGCTGCATCCTTTTTTTTCGCCACATAGACCAGACAATCCCTGCAGATGTTGAATGAGCACGGATCATGGGAACCGATTACTTCCCAGCACTCCTCGGCCGGTCGCTCTTTTGCAGAACATCGGGCCTCCGGTTCGCATTGCATTATCTGCCAGCATCGCCAGTCTGAAATAAGAGTCATGAGCCGTCCCTTCAGGGTTATCCCTCGTCTTGGAGGGGAGGAATGATTGATGGATGCGCGACTTTATCCGGGCTGCAAGAAGGCCGCGAGAGCCTGAATCAACTCCTCGCGCCCCTGCCCGGTCTTTGCCGAAAACAGCACCCGACTGTCTGCCTTTATATCATGTCCGCTATCGAGCAGTCCGGCATTTTTCGTCCGTTCATTACCCGACAACTTATCCATCTTGGTGTACACCGGCAGAAAAGGAATCCCCTGCGACTTCAACCAGGCCAGAAGCTGGGTATCATAATCTTTGGGAGGATGCCGGAGGTCTATTATGACTACCACGCATTTTAAGGTTTCCCGCGTCTCAAGATAGCTGGAGATCAAGCCCTGCCAGGAATCCTGCAGGGTCTTCGAAACCTTGGCAAATCCGTAGCCGGGGAGGTCAACGAGATACATCGCATCCGCAACCTTGAAATAATTCAGGCCTTGGGTCTTTCCGGGCTTACCGCTGACCTTGACCAGGGCTTTCCGATCGATAAGCCGGTTTATGAGGCTTGATTTACCGACGTTTGAGCGACCGGCAAAGGCGATTTCCGGCAGAGTCGCTTCGGGGAGCTGTTTGAGGCTGTGCGCACTGAGGAGAAACTCAATCTCTGAAAAATTCATCACTTTCTCCTGTTGTTATTATCAATTTCGGGCAAATACATCTTCAGCATCGGCAGTCTTTGCAGGTTCCATTTTTCAAGAACTTGTCACTTTTTTCCTGCTATATCACTTTATTGAGTGAATATTCGATGATACCTTCAGCACCCTGTTTTCTCAACCGGGGAATAAGGTCCCGGACGACATCTTCTGAAATCACTGTCTCGACCGAAAACCATTCCTTATTATAGAGACCGGCAATGGTCGGGCCATTGAGACTCGGCAGCAGATTGACCACTGCATCGAGGTTTTCCTTTGCGACATTCATTTTCAGCCCGACAATCCGGTCGGCGCGCAGGGCACCCTGGAGCATCATGGCAATGTTTTCGATCTTCTCTCTTTTCCAGGGATCTTCCCAGGCCACTTTATTGGCGATGAACTGGGTGTTGGAGGTCATAAGCTCGTGGATGATACGCAGGCCATGGGCCCGGATAGTGCTCTCGGTTTCCGTCACCTCAACGATCGCATCGACCAGGCCCGAGACGACCTTGGCCTCGGTCGCGCCCCAGGAGAATTCAATTTCGACATTGATCTTCTTTTCGGCAAAAAACCTGCGGGTCACATTCACCAGCTCCGTCGAGATTTTTTTCCCTTCAAGATCTTCGAGGGTCCGTATCTCGGAATTCCCGGCCACCGCGATGATCCAGCGCGTCGGCCTCCGACTGACCTTGGAATACACCAGATCACAGACCAACACGGTGTCTGAAAGATTTTCCATGGTCCAGTCCTTTCCTGTTATGCCGGCATCGAGCATGCCACTCTCGACATAGCGGGACATCTCTTGAGGCCTGCAGATGGAACAGGCGAGATCGGGATCATCTATCTCCGGAAAGTAGTTACGTGCCGCCGGTTTGATCAGCCAACCCGCTTTTTCAAAGAGACTGATGGTTGCATTTTCCAAGCTGCCTTTGGGTAAACCGAGTTTCAATTGCTTCATTACCAATTCTCCATCAAAAATACCACGTCACTTGCCGTGACGATCATTTCCGTTAAAAACTCTATTTAATTCTATTTATTTGCCGTACACTTTCTCAGGGTCAAAGATCCGCTCTCCTTCAACCAGAAGGCTCTCCCCCTGGATACGGCGAAAAAAGCAGGATTTATGGCCGGTATGGCAGGCCGCACCGCCAAGCTGCTCGACCTGGAAGATCACCGTATCCTCATCACAGTCGACAAGGATCTCTCGGATGAGTTGAACATGCCCCGAAGATTCACCCTTGAGCCACAGAGATTGGCGGGAGCGGCTCCAGTAATGCGCCTTACCCGTCTCAAGGGTCTTCTGCCAGGCCAATGTGTTGATATAGGCTAGCATCAACACCTGGCCACTACTGTACTCCTGGACAATAGCCGGGAGAAGTCCTTCGGCTGATTTAGCAAAATTGAGCTGTATCATGGGGATATTTTTATGGGTAATCGATTCGATGTCTCCATGAGAATCGGTCGAAGTAGAGCGCAGTGAGAATCTTTGCAGGCTTCTTTCGCATAAAAACAGTCAGTTTATGCGGGTCTTCCTCATTTGTCAAGAACTGGAGAGCCATCTGTCCGACAACCGGACCTTAAACCTTGCCAAACCGCCAAGAGAAAAGTTACTATTGGCGGATCTCGACGACCAGAGACACGAGCTGTATCCTCAGCCCTCAGCCGGCACTGTCAATAAACCGGAAATATTCACCGATAGCCCTGAACAAACGACATGCAAGGAGCGAACAAACACATGACCGTAATACAAAAAGACGATACCGTTACCCTTATCTATACTGGAAAACTTGACAATGGAGAGGTCTTCAGTGCCGCCACCGAAGACCAGCCAATGATTGTCAAAATAGGTAATCTGGAGATCCCGCCCACCCTGGAGGAGGCCTTACTCGGCATGAAAATCGGAGACAGAAAAACGATCAGGGTGTCGCCGGACGAAGGCTACGGGCCGCGGCAAAAAGAACTGGTACAGACCATCACCAATCCGGAAATGGTCCAAGAGATCAAACCTCAACGGGGGATGATTCTTTCATTGAAAGTCGCCAAGGACGGAGAAGAACATTCCGTCCCGGCAACCGTCATTTCCGTCACCGACTCTGAAGTCCAGGTCGATTACAACCATCCTCTGGCCGGGCACCACCTCACCTACGCCGTCACTGTCCTGAATATCGAGCGAGGGACCAGCCCGGGAAACGGTCCCGACTTTTAAACCCCAAACCAAAAACCGGCCTTGGTCGATGGTGTCTGTCCTGACCCTTGCCTGTAAATTATTTTCAAAAAGCCCTGTACATTAGCTGGTCCTTATGCATTAATTAAGTATGTTAAACTCCAATATTACTTCTATTGTAGGGGTGGTTTATGCAAATTGAAGACGACGAAATATTGCAGGGATTCATCGAAGAATCACTGGAACATCTTGCGGATATTGAAAATGATCTTCTGGCAATTGAGGAAGCAGCTGAGAATATCGATGAAGATCTGGTCAATAAAGTCTTCCGGGCGGCTCACTCTATCAAGGGTGGCGCCGGCTTCATGGGTCTCACGACAATCCAGGAACTGTCTCATGCCGCCGAGAACATCCTTGGCATGATCCGCAGTAAAAAGCTGATCCCTACTCCAGAGATCATCAATGTCCTGCTGTTGGCGGCCGACCAGCTGCAAAGCATGATAGAAGATGTGCATGCCAGCAACGAGGTGGATATTTCAGCAAACCTTGGCCCTCTGAATGCTATTGCTGAAGGAAACTTCTCCAAACAACCGGCGGCAGCCCCCCGCCCCGCCAAGACCGCCCCGGCGCCTGCAGCAAAACCGCCGACAGAAAAGCCTCCCGAGCAGCACCTGGAAGCCGAACCACTCGTCTCCGAGCCTGAGTCCATTGTCCTGCCCGAGGACGAAGTCGATTCTACCTATGAGGATGAGGTGGATGTGGCAGTAGATGCGACTTATGCAGACGATTCCGACAGCACCAGCGGCCGCCGGATATCACGCCCCTCCTCTTCCCTGACCTCGGCCATGTCAGCGACCGATGTCACCAAGGTGGCCCAGTCGAAGGGTGAGACCTCCATCCGGGTCCATGTGAGTCTGCTCGATTCACTGATGACCCTGGCTGGAGAGTTGGTGTTGAGCCGCAACCAGTTGCTGCAGACCATCGCCTCTGAGGATTACCGCAATGCCGAGACCGTTGGTCAACGTATCGATCTCATCACCTCGGAATTGCAGGAAGCAATCATGCTGACCCGCATGCAACCTATCGGCAACGTCTTTAGCAAATTCCCCCGCGTTGTCCGTGACCTCTCAAAACAACTCAAAAAAACTATTGATCTGACCATCGTCGGTAAAGATGTAGAACTTGACAAGACCATCATCGAGGCAATCAACGATCCTCTGACCCATTTGATCCGCAATTCTGTGGATCATGGTATTGAGATGCCGGCAGAGAGAAAACGGCTGGGCAAGCCGGATGTCGGACTTATCATTCTCAAGGCCTATCATGAGGCGGGTCAGGTCGTCATCGAAATCAGCGACGACGGCAAAGGTCTCGATGGCAACGCCTTGGCGGCAAGCGCCGTCAATAAAGGTCTGCTCACCCTTGAACAGGCCCAGGTGATGTCGGAAAAGGAAAAGGTCAACCTGATCTTTCTGCCGGGCTTTTCTATGGCCAAACAGGTGACCGACGTCTCGGGCAGAGGCGTTGGTATGGACGTCGTCAAAACCAATCTGGATCAACTGGGCGGCCATGTCGACATCATCTCGGAAGTTGGGCACGGCACAACGATCTCCATCAAACTTCCCCTCACTCTCGCCATCATCCCCTGCCAGATCATTATGACCGGCGGGGAGCGCTACGCCATCCCCCAGGTCAATCTCGAAGAGTTGCTCAGAATTCCGGCCAGTCAGGTCAAGACCAGGGTTGAGAGGGTGGGTAACGCTGAGGTGGTGCGGCTACGTGGCAACCTCCTGCCGCTCATCCGTCTTGCCGATATTTTGGGGATTGAGCGCACCTTCTGGAATGCCGAAGAAAAAACCGTCGCATCCGACCGCAGGGAACAGATATCCGACCGCCGCGGCAAACAGTCGCCGCTCTTCAAAAACAGCGATACAGCTCAAGAAAGCCACTCTTCCGGAAGCGAGGATCAGGCCAGTCGGTCGGTGCTCGACAGACGGTATTCGGCCTCAAGCGCCCTCAATATTGTTGTCGTCTCAACAGGAGCCATGAAATATGGACTTATAGTCGATCGGCTGCAGGATTCTGAAGAGATCGTCATCAAACCCCTGGGCCGACACCTGCAGCATTGCAAGGGCTATGCGGGGGCGACAATCATGGGTGACGGCAAGATTGCCCTCATTCTCGATGTCAGCAATCTCGCCCGCATGGCCAATCTCACCTCCCTTGACGGCTCAGACCGGGCCTCAGAGGTGGCGCTGGCGGCAGAAGAAGCCCTCCGGGCCCAGAAAGATAAACAGGCCCTGCTCATCTTCAGGAGTTCCGAGACCGAGCATTTCGCCGTGCCACTCAATCAGGTCGAGCGTATCGAAAAAATCCACCGTTCTGATATCGAGGAGCTCGGCGGCAAGCGTGTCATGCAGTATCGTGGCGGCAGCCTCTCGCTCATCTGCATCGAGGATGTTGCGATCGTTCATCCCCTGGCCAGCTATGACAACCTGCTCGTCATCGTCTTCAATATTGCCTCCCAGTCCGTGGGACTCCTCGCTATCGGTCCAATCGATGCCCTGGAAATCGGGGTGGATATAGATGATGTCACCCTGAGACAGACGGGAATCATGGGCTCGGTCATCATCGATAAACATACGACCATGCTGGTCAATGTATTTGAACTCGTACAAACGCTCTTTCCCCATTGGTTCGAGCAACAGAAGGTCTTTACTGTTGAATCAGTCGGAACAGGTGAGGCACCGACCATCCTCATCGCCGAGGACTCCAAGTTTTTCCGCAACCAGGTCAGGGGCTATATGACTGAGGCGGGCTACAATGTCCTTGAGGGAGAAGACGGCAGGATAGCCTGGGATGTCCTGCAGGAGAACAAGAATAAAATTTCCATGCTCGTCACCGACATCGAGATGCCGAATATGAACGGATTCGAACTCACCCAGACCATCAGGAGTGATCCCCGTTTCTCAAAGCTGCCCATTATCGCCCTCACAACCCTGGCGGGAGAAGAAGACGTAGCAAAAGGCAAGGCTGTTGGCATTGATGAATATCATATCAAACTGGACAAGGAACGGCTCATGGCATCGGTCCACACCTATATGAAACGTCTTCACTGAAAGCTGTTCTATCTTTCAACAGGGATGATTCCAGTAGACAATGTTTTGTATTGAGAATGGATCTGGTTGAAGTACCGATAGTGGATCACAATCCTCTCCGGAATTAGAAATACGGCAATAACCTCAAGGCCTGGCTGCCAGAGCCTCAACCGACAACGTGCTTTCCCTATTCAGGAATGTATGAAAGAGACTACACGAACAGCGACGACGAACATCATAGAGCTCGCCACCTTTTATGTGGGTGATGCCCTGTGCGGGATGGATATCCTGAAAATTCAGGAAATCAATAAACTCACCCAGATGACCAAGGTCCCCCAAGCCCCGGAATATGTATTGGGTATCCTCAATCTCCGGGGACAGATTGTGACAATCATCGATCTCAGCAAGAAATTGGGACTCGGTGAAACCGATCTCACCCAGGATCCGCGCAATATCATTGTCAACTCGACAGGCGGCCATGTTGGTCTGCTGGTCCGCCGGATAAGCGATGTTGTGGAAGCGGACATGAATCGTCGGGAGAGGGCTCCGGCCAACATGAGCGGCATCCAGGGTGAATTTTTTACCGGCGTGTACAAGACAGACGCACATCTCATCGGTCTGTTGGATGTGGATAAAGTCTTGAGCATCGACGATTGAGAAGGACACTATGATCAGCAAAAAAATTCTGCGTGTTCTCGTCGTTGATGACACAATAGTCTATCGTGCTGCAATATCTGATATCATTAAAGAAATACCAGGTGTTGAGCTGGTGGGCGTGGCCCACAACGGGAAAATCGCCCTGTCAAAGATTGAGACCCTCAAGCCGGATATCCTGACACTGGATATCGAAATGCCAGTCATGAATGGACTTGAGGTCCTCGCCGAAATCCAAAAAAACCACCCCGGCGTCGGGGCGATCATGCTGTCAACGCTGACGGCCGATGGCAGCGAGATGACCATGCGGGCCTTGGAACTCGGCGCCTTTGATTTCATCCTGAAACCGCAGAGCACGTCGGCTGCCGAAGGGAAGCTGGAGATTAAACGGAGTCTCCAGCCGATGCTTGAGGCCTTCGCTAAATCAACGACGGCCTCGAATCTACTGAGCAAAAAGGTTCTTCCAGCCAGACCACAACCGATGCTGCGCTCACGTGGTCTCGGTCAGGGAGTTACAGAAAAAAAGGGCCTCACGCCGCTCAAGACACTTGGCTCCGGCCTTAAAAGAGGTAAGTCAGAGATCGTGACTATCGGCATTTCCACCGGTGGTCCCAATGCGCTCACCCAGATGCTGCCGAGACTGCCGGGAGATCTGGGCGTCCCCGTCGTGATTGTCCAGCATATGCCACCGGTCTTCACCAAGTCGCTTGCTGCAAGCCTTGATAAGAAATGTGCACTGACCGTCAAAGAGGCTGAGGAAGGTGAAGCCATCCAAGCCAATGTTGTGTATATCGCGCCGGGAGGAAAACAAATGAAGCTGGTGGCCAGTGCCGACGGGAAAAACCGTTGCATTAAACTCACCAATGATCCACCGGAGAATTCATGCAAGCCCTCGGTGGATTACCTCTTCAGATCCGTGGGGGATTATTACGTAGGACGGACTACGGCGGTGATTATGACCGGAATGGGTTCAGACGGCACCAAAGGGCTTGCCGCCCTGAAGGACAAAGGCGCCCATATCATAGGCCAGGACGAGGCGACCTGCGTGGTCTACGGCATGCCGAAGGCCCCTGCGGATCTCGGATATGTTCATGTTGTCGCACCACTGAATAAGATTGCTGATGAAATCGTTAAAAGTGTCAGATAGAAACATGCTGATGAAATGTTTCTTTAATCAACGTTTGCATACCGGCACAACATGATCAAAATCACCCCCAGCGAACTCAATATGATCGCCCAGTATATCCACGAAATCTCAGGGATATTCCTCGATCAGAGCAAAACCTATCTCTTTGAAACACGGCTGGGCTCCCTTCTTGAAGGGCAGGGCTGCAAATCGTATCAGGAATTCCTCAACAAGGCCAAAAAGGATCTGACAAAAAATATCGAGCGCCAGATCATCGATGCCATCTCTACCAACGAGACACTGTTCTTCAGGGATAAAGGCCCTTTTGAACTCCTCCAGCACAAGCTCCTGCCGGAACTCATTGACGCCAGAACGCCGAACACCCCTGCCCTCAAGACCAATATTAAGATCTGGAGTGCCGCTTCTTCGACAGGCCAGGAACTCTATTCCATCGCCATCATCCTCACTGAATTGCTTAAAGATACCTCACGCTATAACCTCAAGCTCCTGGGAACCGATATCTCAGATACCGCTGTTGCCCAGGCAAGTTACGGAAAATACAACAAATTCGAGATAGAGCGGGGGCTTGACCAACGCTATCTGCAACGCTATTTCACCCTCTTTGGCGACTCCTGGAAGATCAAGGACGAGATCCGGGCCATGGTCAATTTCCGCAAACTCAATCTCATGCTGCCATTTTCGGCACTTGGCAAATTCGACATCATTTTCTGCCGAAATGTCGCCATCTATTTCACGCTGGAAGACCGCAAAAAACTGTTCAATAAGATTGCCGACAGTCTCGCCGATGATGGTTTCCTGGTTATCGGCTCAACTGAGTCACTTTCCGGCGTCTGCCCGCGCTTTGTACCAAAACGACATCTTAGGGCAATTTTTTACCAGAAAAACAATTAGAAGAGGCCCTCCATGAAAAACCTTTCCATTCTCGTTGTTGATGATGATCCTGTCATACGGCGTCTTTTGCAGCAAAGATTACAGAGGGCAAACTATCAGGTTCAGATAGCCAAAGATGGACACGAAGCCAGCGAGATGCTCAGTGCCCAATTCTTTGACGTGGTCCTTACAGACCTTATGATGCCGGGCGGCATAGGTGGCATTGAGGTTTTGGAAATAGCCAAATCCTTGTACAGCACCATTGAGGTTGTGCTGATCACAGCCCATTCTTCGGTGGATACCGCAGTCCAAGCGATGAAGAAGGGTGCTACGGATTATCTGGAAAAACCGATTAATTTCGATGAACTTTTTCTGAAACTGGACAAGATATCCAATCTTAAGACGATACTGCGAAGCGCCCAGGACCTTCAGCAGGCCATGGACACTACCGAAAATGTCGCCGGCCAGACCATCCAGGATCTTGAGATGCGGGTGACGGGACTTCAGAGCCGACTTGACGCGATTGAAACGATTTTACTGGACACCAATGAGGATGAAGATATCAGGATAGCAAAGACACTCACCCTACTCGCTGAAAGATAAAGACCAGAATCCCAGCCACTGCAGTATCCCTTGCCATCCACGATCACCAAGAGATACTGCAACCTCAACCGGTAGTTGCCAGGGTCACTCCAGCTCTTCTATTTTTTCTGTTTCAGGACCTCTTCGCTCACCCCAATCGCATCGGTGAACTGGGCCTCATCAACGAGCGCCTTCCGCATATTCGCGCCGGTGAGATCGGCGCCTGTGAAATCCGCCTTATAGAGATCGGCTCCCTTCAGGCTGGCCTTTTTCAGGTTGGCACGCACCAGTATGGCCCCTTTCAGATTTGCGGCATCAAGATCTGCTCTTTCCAGGTTGCAACCTGTGAGATCAGCCTTTTCCAGATCGGCACCCTGAAGATTTCTGCCGGCAAGATCAAGCCCGGCAAGATCACATCCGTAGCAACTCTTTGACTTGAAAAGTCCAGCCAGTTTTTCCTGTGTGGCCGCATCTTCTGCACCGGCCACAGGAGCCTGCACTCCTCCGGGATCAGCGGCAGCAGTATTCTGTTCATTTGCAGCTTTCGGAGACTGCACCGGTGTGCTGTTCTCTTGTGCAGTTGTCTCGGAGATTACCGGTTCGCCCATAGGCTGCACAGCCTTGACCGGAGGCGCCGCCTGGACTACGACTGCAGTTTCGGGAGGAGGCCCTGCCTGCTCCTGCTCCACACCTTTCCGACCCGGATCAGGGGGAGACATAGCAATCTTTTGAGTCTCCACGGCAATTTCAGCAACCTGCGTTGCAGACGGTTGATCTGCGGCAGTCTTGGCCACAAGAGTAGCAGGCGGTGGCACAGCAGCCTTCTTTACCTGATCTGCCCGAGCAGGGGCCTTTGCCGTTTTCTGCTTGGGTTTTGGGGTTTTTTCCACTTCAGGCTCAGGTGCTGCTACAACAGTGGATTCTGCTTCAGCTTCGCCGGCACTCTGCTCATCTGCCTGCAAAGAAGCAGCAAACTCCTTGTCAAATTGCGCACCTTGCAGGTAGGCCCCGTCAAGAGAGGCTCCACGCAGATCGGCTTCGCGCAGATCGGCATTTGCCAAGTCTGCGCCACCAAAGCCGGCCTTCTGCAGTTTCGCTTTGCGGAGATTGGCTCCGGCAAGGTTCGTCAAAAATAACTTGGCCCGCGAGAGATCCGCGCCCTGGAGATCAGCTCCCGCGAGATCCGCCCTGTTCAGATTGGCTCCCGCCAGATTGCATCCAGGGCAACTTTTTGTTTTTAGAAGTTTCTCTTTATTATCCCGGATGATACTGCTGTCTGCAGGATCATCTGCGGCCTGACCTGATGCCGACCAGAAAAGTATGGAACACGTGAATAAAACAACCGCTGCCCTTCGTATTTTCATAACAACCTCTCTTTTGATATAATTTCCGCAACTCTCTGCTGTCTGGTTTCCAGCCTCAACCCCACTCCATAGTGGCCTTCTCAGAGAGAATGAGCATATAGTATTTACAGAAAATTTACCACCAATCCCTTACAGGCTCAATTCGCGCAAAGATGGCCCGGAGAAAAGGAACAGGCTGCCTGTGAGCCGTTGGAGGATGGCAATGGTTACAGACCAGAGTTCTCTCGCCGAGTACGCTGCATGCTTTTCCATTTCCATGGTGCAAGGGGCCGACGATCAGCCCAGAGTCCCTTGCCCAGACTCCTGGCCTCATGCTCTCTTACCCGCCAGACGGCACAAATTTCTTCGTCGCAATAGCGAATATGAACCCAGGCCATTCCCCGACTGATCATTTCCTCGTTCAACACCCTGCCATCGACCTTGACAAGGGCCACAACTCTGCCATACCTGTCACGGTATTTCTCCTGGATTTCGATTGTCCTCCCTTCAACCATATCCCGGCAAAGCGCCTTTGCCTCACCGGAGAAAGACTGCCCCCATTCTGGTGAATCAATGCCCCACAGCCGCACCTGATATGACCTCCCCTTGCTTTCTACCGCCAGGGAATCACCATCAATAACATGAGATACCCGGGCCACAGCGCTCTCGCCCGCCGAGAAGGCAAGGCCCGTTCCCACATGCAGAAGAAGGCTGCTGCACAGCACCGCCGTTAGTAAAGTTTTCACGAAATCTCCTTGAATTTCAGAGTAGCATCCCGAGCAAAATAGCCGTTACGCACTGGAGAGTACGAAATAAAAACACAACACTATTGTTATTTTTTCTTTGAATATGATATCTTAAAGATGCTGACAGCATATCACCTGACGCAGGCGCTGTCAGCCAGCCGGCCGGCCATCGCCCTATCGAGAGCCAGTGCCCCAAAAAGGCTGAAATATTAAGGGCAACCACGTCTGCAACGTTTTCAAACCATACTATCCTATGACACAGAGCTCTCTGACAGAAACTGAAGGAAACACTCGAACATTCCTTACCAACTTGCCGGTTTTCAGCAGTTTCGATGAAGATGAACTCACACTTCTCGCCAGACACATGAGTTATGTTCAGCTCAACCAAGGCGAGTTTCTGTTTGTCGAGGGAGATAAGGGAAACTTTATGGGCTTTGTGCTCAGGGGATTGCTCGAAGTCTTCAAGTCCACCGAAGCCGGACAATCTGTAGTTATCGCCAGACTGACAAAGGGCAGTCCGATCGGAGAGATGGCCCTGATTGACAAATCGCCCAGATCGGCGTCAGTGCTTGCCAAGCAGCCTACGACTCTTATAACCCTTACCGACAAAGGATTTGATCTCCTCATGGAAAAATCACCGGCCCTCGGGGTCAAGGTCATCCAGAAGATTGCCAGACTGCTCAGTCTGAATATGCGGAGAACCTCCAGTAGGCTTGCCGACCTTATGCAGACAAAAAAATAAGCGGCCATTCTCTTCCTCGATCATCTACCTTTGAACCTGTTTGGAAGTTCTGAAAGATCCATGCAATTACTGCCGAAAATTCTTCTCGCCTTCGCCGATCCCCAGGAACTGGCTTTCATAGCAGATCATATTTCCCAAACCCTCGACTGCACACTTCTCCAAGCCACCCATAAAGCGGCGCTGCAGAGCATTCTCAAAGACAGTCACATCCAGATCCTGGTAATAGATCTGTGTTTTCCCACACCGGAACAGGTTTTCCCCCTGCTCGACAGCCTGCAAAAGAGCTTTCCGGACATGATCATTCTTCCCGCTATCCCCGAAGGACGCCGGGATCTGCTTAAAAAAGTCATCGCCCGGGATGTATTTTTCTATCTGCACAAACCCTTTGAGCCCCTTGAAATATCCCTGGCCCTGAAAAGGACAAAAGACGCCTTGGCCCCCGGCCAACCTCCCCCCCCAGCCCAGGTCCAGCAGACATCCTCTTTTTTTCATGGGATTATCGGCCACAGCACTTCCATGAAAAGACTCTTTGAACTCATAACCAAGGTAGCGGAAGATGATTACTCGACCATCCTGATCCGCGGGGAATCGGGTACCGGAAAAGAACTTGTGGCCAAGGCGATCCATGCCCAAAGCCGCAGGAGCAGCAAGAATTTCGTCCCCGTCAACTGTGCCGCCATCCCCGATGATCTTCTGGAAAGTGAACTGTTCGGCTATACCAAAGGGGCTTTTACCGGGGCCACCGCCAATAAGCCCGGCAGAATACAGTATGCCGATGGCGGGACCCTCTTTCTCGATGAAATCGGTGACATGAAGTCATCACTGCAGGCCAAACTCCTACGGGTCCTGCAGGAAAAAGAGTTCGAACCGGTTGGGGCCTTCAAGGCCATCCCTGTCGACACCCGCATCCTTGCGGCCACCCATTGCGACCTCGAACAACTGGTAAAAGAAGGGAAATTCAGGGAAGACCTCTATTACCGCCTAAGCGTTATCCCCATCACCATCTCGCCTCTCAAGGAGAGGAAAGAGGACATTCCACTGCTCATCAAGGCCTTTGTCGAAACCCATACCGAAAAACGGGGCAGAGAAATGTTTTCCCTTTCCCCGCAGGCCACTTCAGCCCTGATCAACTATGAGTGGAGGGGAAACGTGCGGGAACTTGAAAACCTGATCCAGCACATGTCCGTCCTCTACAGCGGCAAGTATTTAGAGCTCGCGGATCTGCCGGAAAGATTTCATGACCTCGCAAGCGAACCGGTGTTAGAGACGCCCGCCCCGGCCCTGGAACAGCACCCGGAAGATCAAACCGGCACACCAGGAGCACTGTCACCGCATGCGGCGATCAGGTGGGAGAACGGACAGATAGACTTCAATGCAGTCATTGATGACTTTGAAACGCAACTGATACTGCAGGCACTTAAACTGGCGCAGGGTAATAAAAAGGAAGCGGCCAGGATTCTCGGCCTCAAGCGCACCACCCTGCTGGAAAAAATCAAAAAAAAAGAACTGGCCGGGCTCTGGGAAAACTGAGGGTGTGCCGTCTTGCAAAAATACTCGACTCTTGAAATGCCATTATCGGCTTAGGAGCTCACTGGTCAGGCTGCAAGTTTTACCAGATTCTTTGCCACATTCTCTTCAATATCCTGCCGCGATGCCGGGGTAAGAAGGATATCACGGACCCCGTACTTCACCGCTTTGAAAACCTTGCTCTTTGTCCAGGCCGGTCCTGCGGCAATGAGGGGCACAGAGCAAGTGGAACTCACCTTGATGGCCATACCGAAGGCCTGTTCATTCACCTCCCGCATGACCAGATACACGGCCCTGAGTTCTCTTGAAATAGAGTTGTGGACACTGTCCTTGTAGGAAAGACTGCAGACACTATAGCCGCGGTCTTCAAGGACCCCGGCGAGTTTTTCGGCCTCATTGTCGTCATCGCTGATAATCAGGATATCATACTCGGCCCCCTCTATTCCGGGGGGTATAACAGGGGGCTTCTTCGCTTCTACCTGTACCGGAGCAGGCGCCTCGCTCCGGGCAACCTGTTCGAGCTGCAGCATCCGACCGGGAAAGAGCATCCGCACCTTGCCCAGCTTCTTCCCGCCAATATAAAGCGCCATGGAACTCATATAATACTGTTGGTTCGGTACCGGGCTGTCCGAGTCGAGATTCACTTTCATTGGCACAATCAGCTCGAGGCCGGTCTTCACAAAGCGTATTTTCTTAATATACTGCTCCTCAAAGATCGCCGAATACGCCCCGGAGATGATATTGGCGATCTCGCCGTAGGCATCTTTCGTGTCCTCACCGAATGCCTCTTCGCCGACCACCGATTCCAACTCGCTCTGCGGCAGCATGATCAGCGTACCGCCGATATATATCGCATCTTTCAGGCCGACGAAGAGATAACTTGCACCCTCCAGTTCGCCGACGACATCCATATTGGCGACGACCTGTTTTCCCATAACCTCCTCGAAAAAGAACTCTTCCTTGGAGATCAGGCGATTTTCCTGATTCTGCAGCTTTACATCACAACCAAGAAGAGCCCCGACCTCTTCCTCCATCTTCTCCTGGCAATTTTTCAGCAGTCGGTCCACTCGTTTCCGGTGCTTTTCTCTATCGAGGGGCGGCTCTTCCTGTTTTTCCTTCTGGATCTCCTGCGGTGCAGCAGGCCCCTCTACCTCGGCAGGCTGTTGTGAAGCTTCTTCTGCCGTAGGTTCCGATGGAGTCTCTTGCACAATCGACAGTGGTGGAGCTTTCTGGACAGCAGGTTTATTCTCCGGCCAGCCAGTGGCCGTGTCAGCAGGTGCCACAGTGGCCTCCTCCCATACCAAACCGAAACTGGCGGCAGGAAGAAGCATATACATATCGCCCATCTGCTTGCCGCCAAGGCTCATGGTGGCGGAAACCTGGTAATATATCTGGTTCGGTACAGGTTCAGAGGAATCGACAACGACCTTTAGCGGGAGTATGTTTTCCTGTTCCTTCCTGACAAATCGGCAGTTCTGAGGATACATTTCCTCGAAGACCTTGGTATAGGAACCGGCGATGATATTGGCGATCTCACCGAAGGAATCCTCGGTATCTTCATTGTATTCATCACGAATGACCACCTCTTCCAGCTCTGAAGGGGGCAACATGATAAGAGTACCGCCGAGACGTATGGCATCCTTGAGGCTCAACACCAGGCAACCGTCGCCGACAATCTCGCCGGTGACATCCAGCTTGGCGACAACCTGTCTGCCGGAGAGGTTGGTAAAGAAATCTTCTTTAGATACCGGCTGAAAGAGCGCTCCGGATAGAACAAGCGGGACACCCAGGAGAGCACCGACCTCGCTCTCTACTTTTTTTTGTGCCGCCGTCAGCACCTTGTCGATTCGTTTCTGGGCTTCCATGCAATAAGGTCAAGGTCAGTGAAGATGAGTATTGGACGCATTATCTACGCGTGAGATGTTGATATCTCCATATCGGCAGGGAATACATTTTCTTTAAGGAATCAAAGTGTTTTTCAGGTGTTCAAAATGTACAGGAGTTCTATCCAGAGTGAACCGGCAGGCATGGCGAATTCGGCCACGACCCGACTGGCACCGGAAAGACCACAGATCCGAAACGATTCGCCGATAACCGAGGTGGGAATGGCAAGATCGACATCGACACCGACCCCGGCGAAGGAGGTTTTCAGATTTCCAACCACCATATTGGCAATTTCGCCAATGGCGTCTTTCACATCGTCGCCCAGTTCCTCCACCTCCATGCCTATGAGGGCACCGGTGATCTCTTTTGCGACATCCGCCGGACAGTGCACCGCCAACATACCGCGCAGACCGCCGCCAAGACCGATCATGCTCGTCACATTCGACTGAATTGCCGCCTCTGTTCCGCCGGCAGTCTGTACATCCTCGAGATCAATCATCAGCATAGTACTGAAGACATCCTTGGCGGCCAGAGAGATCTCGTTTTTCAGATCCAAGTCAAAAGTCATAACTCACAGTGCATGTAAAGGTGAAAGGATAAAAAAAGGCGGAACCCATCGCAGGTCCCGCCTCTATAATATTGTACACCGGCAAATCATTTCTCAAGTTGCAGTTCAACATGGAAACGACCGGCTTCTGTCTCAAAGCAGATAACAGTCCTCACGGCCGATTCGCTTGCCAGTTGAAAATTATATTCGCGTCCTGAAATAGTCGACGGCAGTGACAGGTTGATATCCCTGCCGCTTTCCGAGAGGATGGTCTTCACATTGCCGCCAAGCATGTTGGCCAGTTCACCAATGGCATCTTCGACGTCGGCATTGATCTCCTCCACGTCCATGCCCAGAAAACTGCTCGTGACAGCCAGAGCAACCTTATTGGGCATGTGAATCGCCAGGACACCCTTATAGGTCCCTGCAAGCCCGATAAGGCCTGTGATACTTTCAGTGTGAACGCTTCCTTCTGTGACAGGTTCAGCGGAGGCGATTACCTCCATCATCACCATCGATGAGAAAATCTCCTGCGCCGTTTCAACAATCTTGTCTCGTATGTCCACTGGCTCACCTGTTATTAAATTTGCCGATTAGAGAAGCGGTCCGAGAATTTCGTTCACCTTATCAGGAGTAAAGGGTTTCTTGATGGCCCCGAGAGCCCCCAGTGACTTCGCCTCACCGATGATATCCTCGCCCGTCTCGGTTGAAATCATCAGCACCGGGATGTCCTTGATCGCCGGGCGATTGGCCTTCTCCCGTAAAAAGGCGATGCCGTCCATGTTCGGCATATTAATGTCGCTCAATATAATATCGACATGCTCTTTTTCGAGCAAAGCAAGGGCCTCAAGGCCGTCACCCGCTTCAAATATGTTGTCGAATTCAATACCGGCCTGCCGCAAAGACCTGCCGACAATCTTTCGCATAGTACTTGAGTCGTCAATCAATAGTACATTCTTACCCATTCTGATCTCCTGTCTGAAAGGTGTCGTGCAAATTGAACACTTCACTTGAGATTCAATTCATAACAACTTGATATTCTGTTATTGTAAGGCCAAGCAGCCCTTGCTTTTTTGCCAAAGATGCCGATGCCCATCTCTTCTATGATAATAGCAGCATGGAGGGAGAAAAATCAAATAACTAATGAAAAAAAATCAAATCACCTCTCTCTTTTTCAGTTGCCGCCAAATGAGGCATCTGGTTGCAACCCTTCTCCTCAATCCAATCGTCCCACGTGCACGGCTCTGGATCGCTGGCCGGTAGTGTGAGGTGATAGAGTTGTTTTCTCTGAGCGAAAACCCACTCTCCGGTTTTCAGGCCCAGCCCTTACTGAGTTATATATGCAGCGAAAAGGTATAAGCAAATTGAAAGGAAGTTCTCCATTGGCATCCCCCTAACTTGTGTCAAAACAATGACACTCGCCGCAAAGGATTAGTCAGCAGTAATATAATATGTATTTACACAATCTTACGCCTGTATATATTTTGAAATTCTGCCCACAGATCCTTGGTATATTATTTGCAGATATCTTTGAAATAACCTCCACCCGGCGCAAAGATGAAAAACCCCCTGCTCTGCATACTGCTTTTTCTGATATTCCCCTGCCACTCTGCCCTGGCCGCCTCCAGTCTTCTGCAGGTTGCCAGGACACACACTCGGGAGAGTACCCAGATTTATTTCACCTTTGACAATCTTCCTGTCCATTCCGTCAATATTCGTGAGAAACGACTGGAGATCACCCTGGAAAAAACACGTCCGGCAAAGAATCTGGAATATTTTGCCGCCGATACCCGGATTATCAAGATACTGCCCATAACCAATGCCGACAGAACGGTCATCTCCCTCTTCTTCCGCCATAAACCACAGAGCATCAAGACGGAGATAATCAAAGAGGGAAAATTGATTGTCGAGATACTGATAGGCAGCCGGCTTAACCAGGTGGATCGTATTATCAAGAAACAACTCAAAGACATAACATCCCTCGAAGGAAAATCTGAAGCTTCAGCCAATCCCCTGAAGAACTCTCTCTATGCCCAAAACTGGCCCAGGTTTTTCACGGATTATGAATCTGAACTGTCCTTTTCGGTCCCGGTTCATTATACCATTCCCTCATTTCCCCTTATCAACCTTCTCCCCCCCGCCAACGAAAACAAGAGCCAGCTTTTGCCGCCTGAAATCATCGAACTGGCCAATCAGGGTTCCTGGAAAAAAATGCAGCCTCTTCTTCTTGATCTGCTGAAGGCTACAACAGATCTTGAGCAACAGAAAAAAATCGCGCTTACCCTGGGAGAGATTCTCCTGCGAAATGATAATTTTGCAGAGGCCCACCAACAACTTTCCCTTCTGACCAAGGAATACAAGGAGGAACCTGTAGGGCTTTTTGCCAGATTTCTTCTGATCCTGCTGCAAGCCAAAAATTTGGCTGATTTCTCGGCCAACTCAGAATTTCAGGAGATGGAAAAGACCCTTGGCCCGACGAACTCTCTCTTGCCGCATCTTGTCTTGTTTGAAATTGAAAGCGCTCTGGCAGCGAAACAGTTCAAAAAGGCGCAACAACTACTGGATCGCCCAGACGTCGCCTACCCTGCCGAAACACAAAAAATCAAAGAGTTGCGCCAGGCGGACACTTTTGTTGGCCTGCAACAACCGTTGCAGGCCTATGTAGCCTATCAGCTGCTCAAGGATACAGCGCTTCTCAACGCCTACCTAGATTCTCTGAAAGGCTACTGTGGAACACTCTATTTTCACAAAAAATATAAAGAAGCGGGCGAATGCTACACGCGCCTTATCCCTCTGGTCGAAGATAAGGAGGCCTCCAGCTTTATCAATTTTAGAAAGGCGATGGCCGAAATGAGAACCGCCCTCGAATCACCTAACGTTGAAATCTTTTCTCTTGTTGAAGATGCCTTCCCTGGCACGGAAGCCGGAAATCGGGCAGCCCTCAAGAAAACCGACCTGAAATACCTGACAGACGAAAACTGGGTTGAAGAGGCACTGCGCACCTACCACGCCCTCGCCGAAAAGGCCGTTCTGCGCCCCCTCGTGGCCGAGGCCTTATTCAAAGAGGCACTTGTCAACAGACTGCTTGGCAGAAATGATCGGGCCCTTGCCCTGCTCATGCAGTTTCTCAGAGAGTTTCAGACCGGAGAACTCCGACCGACAGCCCAGGCCCTGCTCCTCGATATCCTGCCGGGAGAAATCAAACGTCTGGTGCAGGCCCGTAAATTCCCGGAAGCACTCGTCCTGGCCAAGGAGAACAAGGAAGTCTTCCAGAAAAACTGGCTTGACATCAATATTCTCGAAGAGATCGCCTTTTCCTATCGGCAGATCGGGCTCTATAATCACGCCAAGGAGATGTATCTCTATATTATGGATATCGTCAAGATCGACCAGAGAGAGCAATATTTCCTGCCCCTTTTGGCAACCGTCTACGAACAGGGCGACAGTAAGCTGGTCGAACAACTGGCAAGCCGCTATTTCAATACATATCTGCAGGGAAATAATCGCGACGAAATTCTCATCCTTCGCCTGAACGCCCTCATCGTCGAGGGCCAGTTGCCCCAGGCGCTGGCCTTACTTCCCTCACCTGTGCCAAAGAAAGATCAACTTCAGACCATTGCCGCTTCCCTCTCGTTTCAAACCGACAAATATGCCGACACGTTGAAATATATCCAAAATATCAACGAAGAAAAAAGATCATCAACTCCGGAAATCCTCTTCATGGAAGGGGAAAGCCTGTTTCAGACCGGGGATATGATGGGCTCCGAAAAGGCCTTTGCCGCCCTTCAAGAAAAAAAATACCATTTTGAACAGGTCCATTACCGTCTGGCCCAGATCGAACGTGGTAAGGGCAATACTGAAAAGGCCCTAAAACTCTTTCGGATAATTGTCGACAAAGGAGAAAGCGACCTGTGGAAACGCTATGCGGAAAAAGAACTGGAATATGTCGAGACTACCGATCGCCTGCAACGAAAGTTGGAGAATTAGCCATATTTTCCCTAATTCTCACAATTTCAGAAAAACCGACGTTCAAATACGGAGTACGAGATGAATCCACTCAGACCCTTTGATGCCAATATTCAGATGCTCAGCAAGGTACTGGACCTTCGAGCTGAAAATCAGAAGGTTATCGGCTCAAATATTGCAAATGCTGAAACACCGGGGTACGCTCCGGCCCGCTTTGAATTTGAACAGGAACTGAGCCAGGCGATCAACAGAAAAGGCGTCTCTCTTACAACCTCACATCCCGGCCACATTGCCATTGGCACGAGAGATATCAGCTCAATCAGCGGAACGCTCTCCAGGGAACCCGACCAGACCGGCATTGGAGATGAGAACGGCGTCAATGTCGAAGAGGAAATGCTTGCTCTCTCAGAAAATGAACTGCTCTATGAAACAGCGGTACAACTGCTGAATAAGAAACTCAGCGTCATGAAATTTGTGATTTCCGGAGGTGTATAAGACCCGGACCAGCAGACGATGACCGGCATCTTTCTCAACCTTCTACAATAAGGATAGTACTATGGATATTCTCACTACCATCAAGGTGAGTGCCTCAGCGCTTAAGGCGAACAGCATCAGGCTCAACACCATCAGCTCGAATCTCGCCAATATCGAGACCACCTCAACACCCGAGGGAGGCCCCTATAAAAAGAAGTCGGTGTATTTCGAGAGCAAACCGGTCTCCTTCCAGGAGCAGCTCAACAGCAACCTCAAAAATTCGGTGCAAGGGGTTGAGGTGACGAAAATTATTGAGGATCAGGAGCCGGCACGCAAGGTCTATAACCCCTCCCATCCCGATGCCGGAACAGAGGGCTATGTCGAGATGCCAAACATCAGCGTATTAGAAGAAACGGTGGATATGATGTCGGCGACAAGGGCCTATCAGGCCAATGTCACTGTCATTAAGTCAGCCAAACGAATGGCCCTGAAGGCCCTTGAGATAGGGAGGTAACAGTGTATGGACGTTTTATCTTCAATCGGTTCGGCCGCGCCGCTTCCACTGAGAGCTCCGGATACCAGCGATATCTCCAAAGCGAAAAAAGGTTTCGGCGATATCCTTACCTCGACAATTGATCAGGTCAACAAGGATCAGATCGGCGGAGATCTGGCGATCCAAAAGCTGCAGAGCGGTGACGCCGAACATCTGCACGAGGTCATGATCGCGGTCGAGGAGGCCGATGTCTCCCTCCGGATGCTGGTGCAGATGCGGAACAAGGCCCTGGATGCCTACAATGAAATCCTGCGTATGCAGATTTAGGGGCCGTTGCGAAATAACCATTACACTTCTACTGATTTCGTTACGGCCCCTTATGCCGATTACGATATTTCATTGTAACAGTTATTTATTAACGACGGCTTAGGAGCCGTTACAACGGCTTAACGACATGCTTGGAACACAACGCCAGAGATAAACTGAGCGAATTGAACAACACGCAAGAAAAGGATTGCAGCCATGGCAGTTGAAGAACGCCCTCCAGGCGAACGAACGGATAACGGAACCAATCCCCCCGGGAAGAGGAAAAATCTGCTCACCCTTATCACCGGACTGCCTTTTTCGAGAAAGATCGCCATGGGGGCTGTGGTACTCATCAGTGCCGCTCTCTTCGCCTTTCTTATCATCCAGGGCCGGACGGCCGATTACCAGCTCCTCTATGCCAATCTCGAAGAAGCGGACGCTGCCTCAGTGGTCAACTGGCTGAAAACCCAACGCATCTCCTATGACTTGAAAAACGGTGGAAAAAATATCTGGGTCCCCTCCGATAAACTCTATGAAACGCGCCTGGAACTTGCAGCCAACGGTCTGCCATCAGGTGGAGGTGTGGGGTTTGAGATTTTTGACAAACAAAGTTTCGCCATTACCGACTATGTCCAAAAGGTCAATCTCACCAGGGCCCTGCAAGGTGAACTGGCCAGGACTATAACCACACTGGCTCCCGTTGAATCCACCCGGGTGCATCTGGCGATACCGGAAAAACGCCTTTTTAAAAATCAACAGGCCAATGCCACCGCCTCGGTCATAGTGACCCTTGTACCCGGCAAAACCCTTGATAAAAAACAGGTCCAGGGCATTATCCACCTGGTGGCCGGATCGGTTCCGGACTTGAATCCGGAAAACGTCAAGATCATCGACTCGAATGGGGTTGTGCTTGAGTCAAACGAAACCGGTGATCAGGACAAGTTCCTTTCGGCCGATATGCTTGCCTTCCAACAGGAGGTTGAGCAGCGCCTTGAGATACGGGCCCAGGACCTGCTCGACAAGACTATGGGTAAAGACAAGGCGATGGTCAGGGTCACCGCCACCCTCGATTTCGCAAAAGTGGAAAAGACCCAGGAACTTTTTGACGGTGAAGAGCCGGTTATCCGCAGTGAGCAGGTCAGTCAGGAAAATAGCGGAGCCCAGACGACAGGCGGGGTTCCGGGAGTACAATCGAACCTCCAGGGTAACAGCGGCGGCCAGACCACCGCAACGCCCGGAGCCAGCAAAAATTCACGCACGACCAATTATGAGATCAGTAAAACGATCAGCAAGATTGTCAACCCAGTAGGTGCCATAACCAAACTTTCGGTCTCGGTCCTTGTCGCCGACAAAGAACAGACAGCTGAGGGTGGCAATCAGCCAAAAATCACGCCGCGTAGCCCTGAAGAACTGAAATCACTAGAGAATATGGTCTCAACCGCCTTGGGACTCCTGCCCACCAGGGGAGACCAGATCAGTGTGTTGTCCATGCCCTTTATCGACCATCCGGCTGACGCGGCACTCGCCGAAGCGGCACCAATCAATCTTCTCTATGACTCTATTCCACTCATCAAGCTAGTTCTCATTTCCATCGGCGCACTCCTGTTGTATTTTCTCCTTATACGGCCGATCATCAAGACGATGAAAGGCGAAGTGAGCCAACACTACAAGACGGTGGAGGAACTCGAGCGGGAGAATGCTGCCGAGCGCGAAAAGGAAGAGGAGATAATTATCCCCGTTGATGATGCCGTATCCACTCTGCGCCGGGAGGTCATGCGCAATCAGGTTCCCACCGCCTATATCATCAAAAACTGGATCCAGGAAGGATAATCCATGGCTATTGAGACACTCACGGGGCTGAACAAGGCGGCAGTCCTGCTTATCTGCCTCGGCGAAGAAGCGACCGCCAGGATATTTGAGGAACTGACCGACGATGAAGTACGTCAAGTGACCAGGACCATGGCGAATGTTGAGCATATACCCAAGCATATCAAACAGAAGGTATTTGATAGCTATCGAGAATCACAGAGCAAACATGCCGGCCTTTTTATCAAGGGCTCTGAATTCGTCAAAAAGGCCTTCGAAGCGACCGGCAGGGAGGGCAAGGCCCGGGCCAATTCTCTGATGGAACAGTTCATTTCCGGCACAGAAACCCGTTCACTCGAGACCATCGCCCTGATGCAGCCGCGCATGGTAGCCGCCCTTCTTGAAAAAGAACATCCCCAGACCATCGCCCTCGTCCTTTCCACCCAGCATGTTGAACATGTGAGCGAAATTCTCGGCCATATCCCGGAAGATATCCGAGCGGATGTGGTCTACAGAATCGCCAAAATCGAAAGAGTCTCCCCCGAGGTCATCTCAAGGATCGAAGATGCCCTGAACCTTGAGATAGGGCTTGTTGGCGGCAAGGAGCAGAAACAGATCGGCGGTATCGATAAAGTTGTTGAAATATTTGATTATCTGAACAAGAGCCTCAGCTCCGAGATACTCGAGACCATGGAGGAGACTGATCCGGATATGGCCGAAGAGATCCGCAAGAAGATGTTTACCTTCGAAAACCTCATTGCCCTCGACGGCCGCTCCCTGCAGATGGTCCTGCGGGAAATCAACAACGACTCACTGACCATGGCCCTCAAGACCGCCTCGGAAGAGATGAAAGAAAAGATCTTTGCTAACATGTCCTCCCGCGCCGCTGACATGATCAGAGATGATCTTGAGGCCATGGGACCGGTGCGCCTCTCCGAAGTCGAACTCATGCAACAGACCATTGTTAAGATTGCCATGAAACTGGAGGAAGAAGGTAAACTCATTCTTGGCGCGGGCGGAGGTGGCGATGAGCTTGTCTAAAGTTTATAAGGAATCTCAACACTTTCACCCTGAGGAAATTCTCCCGCGGCCGGATAAAAAGGACTCTTCCCGGCCTGATCCTGCTCAGCCAAAACCTGCTTTCATAGAGACACCTCCGGAGAAAACCTCCTCTGGACAGGCATTCCGGCAGGACCACGAGATCTCTCCGACGCCAAAACCTCTCCCTGCCCAACCCGCAGTTCCTCCTCACGGCACCGGCTCTTCGCCTGGAGATACAAAGAGAACAGGAGAGCCCTCGGCAGAAGTCGGCGCACAGGAGGAAGAGGCCGCATCAGGGCTTGATCCACTCGTAGTTGAGCAGATGGTCGATGAGGCCTTTGGCCGCGGTATTGCAGAAGGGCTGAAGCGAGCCGAAACGGATTTCGGCTCTGCCGCCGCCGCCCTCCTGGAACTCTGCCGGCAACTGGACCGAATACGGGAAACCCTGCTCAAAAACAGCGCCGGCGAAATGCAGGATCTGGTCCTCGCTATTGCCGAGAAAATCATCCGGTCCTCTGTGCTCAAACAGGATACAACGCTTCTGGCAACTATTGAGGAGGCCATTCACAGCGCCGTGAAATCAGACGAGTTCTATATTTATGTCAACCCTGAAGACTTGGCCACCGTCCAGGAAAAATCAGCAGAGCTGGTTAACGGGATGAACGGTCTCAATAATATCGTCATCAAGAAAGATCCGACAGTCGAACGGGGCGGGTGTAGAGTCGAATCGGATAACTGCATCGTGGATGCCACC
The DNA here is from genome assembly GCA_031407875.1 of Desulfobulbaceae bacterium. Lineage (GTDB taxonomy): Bacteria > Desulfobacterota > Desulfobulbia > Desulfobulbales > Desulfocapsaceae > Desulfoprunum. Next base: position 42,525 of record JANOIV010000087.1, read on the forward strand.
ATTGCCAGTCAATTCGAGATAATCCGGGAACAGATCAAGAATCGGCTGTCGATTCCCTAATCTGCAGGAGCGAGGCCGCCCTTTTCGTCAGCGGCAGCCCGTCTCACGTTTTTTTTAGAGCAGGAGTAACTCAACCAGCCCATGTCCCTCACCACAGCACATCTCAACACTCTCAGTACCCTTAAGGTATGGGGCAAGGTGACCCGCATAATCGGTCTTGTCGTTGAGGGCTATTGCCCCGACGCCTCCATCGGTTCACTCTGCCAGATCACCGCCCTGCAGAGGAAAACGCAGGTCTATGCCGAGATAGTCGGCTTCCGAGACAACAAGGCCCTGCTTATGCCACTCGGAGACCTGCGGGGACTTGGTCCCGGCAGTCTTATCCGGGTGATCCGCGACAGTGCCACGATCAAGGTCGGCGTCAATCTCCTCGGCCGGGTTATCGACGCCATGGAAGTTCCCCATGATGGCCTCCCCCCTCCTTCGCTGACGGAAGAAATACCGCTCTACGCCCTGCCACCCGGGCCTATGCAGCGCCAGAACATCACCGAGACCCTCGATCTCGGAATCCGCGCCATCAACGGACTCATCACCTGCGGCATGGGCCAGCGCATGGGCATTATGGCCGGTTCCGGCGTAGGTAAAAGTGTTCTGCTCGGCATGATGGCACGATACGCCAAGGCTGATGTAAACGTCATCGCCCTGATCGGCGAACGTGGCAGAGAGGTGCGTGAGTTCATCGAACGTGATCTCGGCAAGGAAGGCCTCGACCGCTCAGTGATCGTGGTGGTCACCTCCGACCAATCACCCCTTCTGCGGATGCGCGGGGCCTTCGTCGCCACTGCCATTGCTGAATACTTCTGCCGGCAGGGCAAAAACGTGCTGCTCATGATGGATTCCATCACCCGTTTCGCCATGGCCATGCGGGAGATCGGCCTGGCCATCGGCGAGCCGCCCACCACCAAAGGCTACACCCCCTCCGTCTTTGCCACCCTGCCAAAGCTACTCGAACGGGCGGGCCGTTTCCGCGGCCAGGGTTCCATTACCGGTCTCTATACGGTCCTTGTCGAAGGTGATGATATGACCGAACCGGTGGCCGATTCCGTCCGTTCCATACTTGATGGCCACATCGTCCTGTCCCGCGCCATAGCCGCAAGAAACCACTATCCAGCCATTGACATCCTCAATTCGACCAGTCGTGTCATGCGCGACATCATCTCACCCCGCCACCTGGAACTGGCCGGCAAGGCCAGAAATGTCCTGGCAACCTTTACCGAGGCTGAGGATCTGATCAATATCGGGGCCTATGCCAAGGGCTCAAATCCAAAAATTGATTTCGCCATCAGCAAGATCGAGGCGATCAACTCCTTCCTCCGTCAAAATTTTGACGAAACTTCCTCGCTCAAGCAGACCCTCGAACAGCTCGGCGGTCTCTTGACGGAACGCAAGGACGAAGAAGCAGCGCCAAAAAACCGACGCATGAACGACGTGTGAATCAAGCCATCCCGGATAACCTCGCCATGAACTGCCGATGAAGCCATTTTCGCTTGAAACCGTCCTCGGATACCGGAAACGTCTGGAGGATATCGCCAAAAACCGGCTTTTCAAGGCCCAGACCGAAAAACAGCAGGTCCAGGATAAATTGAGCCAAGAGCAAACCGGCTATACCCATCTCATAGAGACCCTGGACCGCCGCCAGACCGAAGGTATAGAAATTCTCGATTTGATCCGCTACGAGGACCAAATCCAATTTACCAAGAACAGGATCATCGCCATAAAAAAGACCCTCTCTGAAAAAACCGCCCGGGTGGTCGTTGAGAGGGAACAGCTCATTCAACGGAGTAAGGAACGGAAGATAATGGAAAAATTAAAAGAAAAACAGAACCAGAGCTGGCAGGAGCATCTCAATAAAAAAGAGGCGGCCCTGCTTGATGAAATAGCGATCATCTTCCATGACAAATAACGACTCAGCCTCCCAACCGGGGTGCCCCGGCCTTTATTTTACCCGTAACGTTCCTTACGCTATGATAGAGAGAAGGTGGATAGTCTGTAGTTTTTTTAGACTGTTAGCTCAACCCCTACAGACTCGACAACCTGAGTTAGATTCCCCCCAACATACAAAGGTTCTGCCATGAATACCTGCCGTCTCTTCCGAGAAAAAGCTCTGTATCTCCTTTTCGCCCTGGTCATGTTAGCCTCTTTTCTCTTTACTGCCGGCACCTATGGGGCCGAGAAAGAGCAACCGGAAAATTTCCAATCTGTCGAAGAGAGGCGCCTGTATGAAGATATAATGAAGGAAAACAAACGCCTTCAGGATGAGAAAAAAGACTTTGCCTTAAAACAGAAGGAGCTAAAGACCCTGGAGGATGGTGTCGATAAGAAACTTGCCGAGATAGACAAGAAGCTCGTTGAACTGAAAAGCCTGCAGAAGAAAATTGAAGTGCTGCTCGCTGAAAAATCAGCGCAAGAGCTGAAAAAGATTCAGAGTCTCGCCAAGATTTATGACAAAATGGACCCGGCAAAAGCTGCCCTGGCCCTGGCCGGTCTGAATCAGCAACTGGCGGCGGATCTCCTGGCAAACATGAAGGTCAAGGCCGCTGCTAAACTACTGGACCAGATGTCCAAACCGAAGACAACCGACCTGAGTACAACCTTTTCAAAACCGAAAATAGAGTGAACCAACCATGGAAGCAATCGTTCTTGCCTCGACGCCCCCACCCGCCACAACAACAGTCAGCCAGACCGATTCTGCCATGGGTGAGGGCGATTCTCCCTTTGCCCCCCTTCTCACGCAGGCCATATCCGAAAAAGAAAGTGCGACCGATAAAGCATCATCGTCCGACTCCTCCGTAGGTGTCGTCGGATCCCTAATTTTAACCCATCCATCTCTCAACCTGCAAGCCCCTCCTGCCAACGGCGAATCGGAGCAAATCGATATTTTTCTCGACGCCGACCCCGGTACACTCAATACCTTCTCGGCCGTTGATCTCCTGCTCAATATCGGGCAGACAGAAGGAGAAGTCTCCCCAGATATCAAGGGAATGCTGGTTGTACGCGCAGAACAGGCAAAGACCAATCCTCTCTTTTCTCAGGTTATGGTCACACCCACCCGGGAAAATTCCGCAGAGAGCACTCTCTCCCCTTTGATCGCAGCGCTTCCTGACGCCCCTGAACTTTTACAGGGTCAGATGGCTACCGGACAACCACTGCAAACCATGCCGGCAGGGATTACCTCTCAAAAACAGGACCTTACTCTGTTGTTGTCCCAGTTGCAGGATATTATCAAGACCAGCGAAACCAAGGGAATAGTCGTTCAACAGCAACCGCATGCCGCCATCTCTCTTGCTGAACTGACCAACCTAACTCCTCAGGTCGTCCAGACCGTACCGGCATCCTCGGGCTCGGTCGGTATGTCTGCGACTGCAGCAATCACTGCAGCAAACAGTCAGAACAAAGTCCTCTCTGATGCAACGATTCAACCTGCCGCCAGCAGGACTCATGCCCTGCGACAGGATATTCAACATCAATATCTTGATGGAACAATTAACCTCAAAGAAGACCAGACAAAAAAAGAGGGCAACGGGCAGACGGGCCAGCAGGACAACACCAACAACCGACAGACCTCCCAGCCCGCCAGTGGCCTCTCTTCCCTCCAGGGTGAGCAGACCGGAAATTCGCCATTTTTCAGTCTCCCCCCTCAAGAAGCCGGTTCCAGCCAGCAGGTAGCCCAGCACGGCAAGACACTCACCCTGCCATCAGGGACAATGGTCACGGAACAGGAAATTTTCAATCAGATCGTCCAGCGTTTTCATCAGACAAACCGCATGCAGAGTACCCGGATCAACCTGAAACTGCATCCTGCAGAACTTGGCGAACTTAAAATTGATATCACCCTCAAAGAGGGCTCCATCAGAGCCAATGTCTACGCCCAGAGCCAGCATGTGCAAGAGCTACTGGAGAAAAATATGCCCAAACTGCGAACCGCCCTTGAGCAGCAGGGCTTTGTCATTGAGGAAATCGTGGTCACCTCAAAATCTGAAGCTGTTGGAAATTTTGATTTTTTCGGGGGACAGCTGCCCAATCGGCAGACCTTAGCACCCTCGCACAACGAGACATCTCCAGCCGCAACATTTGCAGCAACGCTGGATAGTTCGATGATTCAGGCAATCATTCCGGAATCCGGCGTCAACATACGAGCCTAGGAGCAGGAAAATGAGCAACTTTATAGATTCAATAAATCAGGCCTCCACCGCCTCAGCCGCCGCCGCCAAGAAATCTACGGCAGCGGCAACAGACGATGTGATGGGAAAAGAGGATTTTCTCACTCTACTGGTGGCCCAGTTGAAGAATCAAGATCCGCTGAACCCTGACGACCCCACGGAATTCACCGCGCAACTGGCCCAGTTCAGTTCTCTGGAACAGCTTCACAACCTCAATGACAGCATGGACAACCTGGTAACCTCAAACGCCAATTCGGATAAACTTTCGACCCTTAACACCATCGGCAAGGAAGTGGTCTACCAGGACGGCAGTTTTAACTTCAGCGGCGAGCCGGTTACCCTGGGCTACAAACTCGACGGTCAGGCCAAGGAGGTCACCCTGGCCCTGCAGTTGAACGGGGCAACCGTGGCCACCCTCAAAGGCACTGATCTTTCTGTCGGCAACCATTTTCTCACCTGGGACGGCCTTGCTACCAATGGCCAGGCGGCAGCCCATGGCGCGTATAAAATCGTCATCCAGGCCAAGGCCGGTGAAGGGGAAAGCGTCGCCGCCAACCCATTGATCAGGTCGGAGGTCACTGGAGTCGATCTTGATGGAGAATTCGGCGGTATTTTGATCACCAAGGCGGGAAAGGTTGAATTCAACACCATTCTCGGGGTTTATGAAAAAACTGCTACAGAAAATACTACGACCTCCGCTGCTGTAACGGATACCGCCATGGCAGCGGTGGATACATTACTGACGGACGATCAGACCTCTTCGGAAAACCCTGCATCAAACGATAGCAGCGACCCGACAGGGGATTCGGGCACTGGTTCGACTACGAACTAATCGACAAAGAGAAACCTCTTTCAAGGAATACATCTACAAGACAGGTTGTTGAGCAACAAACTGGCTCTTTAGCGGAGGATTAATTATGGGTATTTCAAGTGCTTTATACAGCGGAGTCAGCGGCCTGAACACCAACTCGCAGGCCATGAGCGTCATCGGCAACAATCTGGCCAACACCAACACCCTGGGTTTTAAAGGGGCGAGAACCGTCTTCGCCGACCTTCTGTCCGGCAGAATCAACGGCTCCGGCGGTTCCTCCCAGGTCGGGCGAGGTGTGGGCATGTCGAAGGTCGACAATATCTTCAGCCAGGGCACCTTTGAGTCGACCGAGTCCGGTCTCGATGTGGCCATTGAAGGAGAGGGCTTTTTTCTGCTGAAAGAACCAGGCGACGAAACTGTCTATTACTCGCGGGCCGGGGCCTTCCGCTTTGACGATGGAGGTTTCCTGGTCAACCCGGAGGGACTGCGCGTGCAGGGTAAAGGATACGACCTTAACGGTGATTTGATTGCCGGCGATCCCACCGATATCCAGGTAGGCAACACCGGGCTTATTCCGGGTAATGTCACTACCACGATGACCTTAAACACCAACCTCGACGCCAGCTCAACTATCATTCCAGCGGCCACCCCCTTTAGTTACAGTGATACCACGACTTTTAACTACTCCTCTTCAACGCAGGTCTTCGATACCCTGGGCAACCCCCATCTGCTGACCACCTATTTCAGAAAGGATCCGGTGACCGCCAACACCTGGAACTGGTACTGGACGGCAGAGGACTCTACTCTGCCAGTGGCAAATATTTTGGGTCAGGGAACCGTAGGCGCCGCCCCGGCCGGGACAATTTCCTTTACTCCCGAAGGCATCATGAATCCCCTTGTGCCGCCGACAGGAACAACTCTCGCGGCTATTAACTGGGCCAACGGCACCACGCCCACCCCCTTGGACTTAACCTTTGATACGACCCAGTTCAACAGCGATTCGGTGGTCATCTCCCAGGAGCAGAATGGTTTTGGTGCCGGCAATCTGACCGGTGTAAATATTGACGCAGACGGCATAGTTATCGCCTCGTATTCCAATGGTGAGCAGACCAAAATAGCCAATCTGGTCCTGGCCAAATTTGGCAACCGTAATGGCCTCGAACTGGCGGGCAGTAATCTGTATTTGGCAACCACCGCTTCCGGTACCCCCCGTACCGGTCTTCCCGGGGCCGAACTCGGCAAGGTTTTCACCAACTCTCTTGAGCAATCCAACGTCGATATGGGGGCGGAATTCGTCAAAATGATCACGGTCCAGCGCGGTTTTCAGGCCAACTCCAAAATCATCACCACCGTCGACGAACTGCTCGGGGAGCTGATTAACCTCAAGCGTTAAGCCACATTTTTGACACGACACTCCTCCGTCAAGGGGCCGATCGGGATAACCGATCGGCCCCTTTCTTTATGCAGTCCTTCTCTTTCTACGATTCCTGCGATATCCTGATTATCATCATTGCCGTGGAATACTTTTTGCATTCCTTGAGATTGCATCCTGCCCGATCTCCAAGGAACGATCGGATCAGGGTAAAAAGTGACATAAAAACCAATTCCATTTACCGCGGGAAGGAAGATGGCAGACAAAAAAGAAGAACCGAAAGTAGAAGGCGGCAAGAGCAAGAAAAAACTCTTTATTATTATCGGCGCCGCAGTGCTTGTCGTGCTGATTCTCGGAGGAGTGGCAGGTTTCTTTTTACTGAAAAAAGATCATTCTGCCGCAGAGCAGCCGGCGGGCCAGGAAGCAGCGGTTCCCGGGGCCGTGCCCAAACCCGATATCGGACCGATGGTCAAGATCGATGAATTTATTGTCAATATCATCAGCGAAGAGGGCAGTCACTATGTCAAAACCTCCATGTCGATTGAGATGAACAACGCGGCGGTCGTGGAAGAGACAACCAGCCGTATGCCCCAGATACGCGACGCCGTCCTTCTTCTGATCGGTAACAAGACCTTCGAGGAGCTGCAGGACCTCCAGGGCAAAAAACAGCTGAAGGCCGAGATAACCAGCAAAATCAACTCGTTTTTGCAGACAGGACAGATAAAGTCGATCTATTTCACTGATTTTGTCGTTCAATAGAACAGCAGAGGAAGACCTTGGAACCGATTCTCTCCAAACAGGAAATTGCGGACCTGCTCATTGCTATCAGGGATGGCAGGATTTCCATCGATCTTGATCGCGAAGCTGTTGGCAGTCAATTTCTTGACAGCACCCCGGTAAACCTGTTTCAGCTCGCCCGTTCGACCACGGATCAGGGCAGGTTTCCCAACTTTGACATTATCCTCGATGCCTTTTCTCGAAATTACTCGATCTCCCTGACCAACCTGCTGCAACGCACCTTTACCGTCACCCGGAAATCGCTCGATATCTTTCACTTTCAACAGTATCTCACGGAGAAGAGCAAGCCGGCCGCCATCGGCATTCTCGATCTCACACCCCTCAAACACGGGGCGCTGATGATCTTCAATTCCAAGCTGTCCTTCTCCCTGATCGAGATCATGCTCGGGGCTTCCCCTGATCTCGACTCCTTGAAGATTGACCGGGATTTGACCACCATTGAACTGAATATCCTCAAAACCGCGTTTTCCGGCGCCTGCAGCGACCTCAATCGGGCCTTCATCCCGATCCTGCATCTGGAGTCTTCTCTGTTGAAGGTGGAAAACAACGCCCGCCTGGTCTCTATCACCGAACCCGAGGCGGAGATTCTCGTTGTGGCCTTCGTCATGAAAATCGGCGAATTTTCCGGTGAATTCCAGCTCGTATTCCCGATTTCATCCCTTGAGCCGCTGAAGGTGCCGCTCAAGGAGCTGGTGAACATCAACGCCAACAAGAAGAGCAGCTGGAGAGATAAGATCGAAGAGGATTTGAAAGATATGACGACGACAATTATCGCCCAGTCCGGGGTCATCAATATCCCGCTCAACAGACTGCTGTCCCTGAAAAAGGGTGATATTATCGATTTAGATTATGATCCGAACACCCCCCTCAAGGTCCTTGTTGAGGATACACTGAAATTTTTCGCCAGGCCAGGGACCCATAACGGCAAAAAGGCGATCAGCCTGACCGGCGTATACGAATAAGGAGTTACTCATGGCAATCGACAAATACACCCAGGCGAGTGCGCGACCCGCCCCTGAAGAGATAAAAGAACTCCTCGACAGCGGTCAGGGGGCCTCGGAACAGCGGACGTCTTCCAGCCACAAGGTCGGGCAGGGTTCCGAAAGAGGCTTGGACTTTCTCTACGATGTACCCCTTCAGGTTTCAGTTGAAGTCGGCCGCAGCAAGATCCGCCTGCGCGATCTCCTGAAGATGGGAGAAGGCTATGTCATTGAACTGGATAAACTGGCGGGCGAACCGCTCGATCTCTATGTCAACTCCAAACTCATCGCCCGGGGTGAGGCGGTGATGGTCGGAGACAAATTCGGCATCAGACTCACCGATGTTATCAGCACCAGTGACCGTATTGAGAATCTGGGATAAGGCCAATGCTGAAACCAACCCTCTCAGACACACTGCCGCCTGCCGCCATCCTGGTTCTCTTCACCCCGCAACCGGCAACGGCGGCGACGACGATAATGAGCGATACGGCGGCCTATTTCCGGCTGACCTGGGGACTCCTCGTGGTCCTGGGAATTATCCTCATTCTCTACGCCCTCGTCCGGAAACGGTTTTCGCTGCTGCACTCTTCTGAAAAGAGCGCCATAAAGGTAGTGGAGATGCGCCATCTCATGCCGAAGAAATCTCTCTGTCTCGTTGAGGTCAAAGGTCGGGAATACCTGATCGGCATCAGCGCGGACAACATCTCGCTGATCGCCGACCTCGCTGTCTCGGCCGAGCCATCCTTTGCCGCGGCACTAGAGAAATCCGCCGCCAAAATCGCCTCATGAACCCGCGGCCCATGACATCCGGCCGCAATCGAGCCGCGGCGACAGTCCTGCTGTTCGCCCTCTGCCTCCTGATACCCGCGGCGGCCTCGGCGGTCGGTCTGCCGACCATCACATTCGGAGTTGAAGACGCCGAGGCCCCCAAGCAGGTCTCAACCGCCCTGCAGGTCCTTTTTGTCCTGACCATCCTGTCGGTGGCCCCGGGAATCCTGCTGATGACCACCTGCTTCACCCGCATCGTCATCGTCCTCGGCTTTATCCGTGTGGCCCTCGGCACCCAGAACACGCCGCCGACCCAGATCATCATCGGTCTTTCGCTCTTCCTCTCGTTCTTCATCATGTCGCCGACCCTCAGCGAGATCAACGACAAGGCCCTGCAGCCTTATATGAATGAGAAGATCAGCCAGAACGAGGCCCTTGAGAATGCAGTCGAACCAATGCGCAAGTTCATGTTCAGCCAGGTTAAGGAGGAAGAGCTGTCCCTGCTCTCGGGCATCACCCTGGACAACAAGCCCCTCGATCAGGACGAGATCCCCACCATGACCCTGATCCCCGCCTTTATGCTCTCAGAGCTCAAGCTGGCCTTCACCATGGGATTCATGATCTCTGTGCCTTTTTTGGTGATTGACATGATTGTTGCATCAATCCTCATGTCGATGGGCATGATGATGCTGCCGCCAATCATCATCTCTTTGCCCTTCAAGATCCTCCTCTTTGTGCTCGTTGACGGCTGGAGTCTCGTCGTCGGCTCCTTGGTCAAGAGCTTTCATTGAGTGAGGTCAAAAGCCCCTCAATATAACCGCAGAGAGACAACATGAA
>JANOIV010000092.1:0-4914 GCA_031407875.1 Desulfobulbaceae bacterium
CAAAGATCACAGATGGCTAGATAAAAAGTTCGATATACAAGGCGTAGAGTTTTGTCAGGTTCTCGACAATACACATAGTATGTCGAGGGCCTGACAAAAACCTACAACGAAGGAGATCGGGCTTTTTACGACGCCATCAACTTTCGCTCACAACATAACCCACGTTGGCAAGGGGCAGGTCGCTTCTTTTCTACTGACAGCCATTATGTCTAAAAGACTACAGTCAAACGGTCTAAACAACCTCATCTGAGAGGGGATAAAATTGTTGCTAAGTTGCAATTTGATCAAATCGAAATACGGAAATCAAAGACAGTCTTTGGTGCCGATATATCCCAAATTGTCTGGCTACGTGGCGATATCGACTCTCTTCCTCGTTCTGTGCTGTGCTGTTGTTTCTGGAAGAGCTGAAACTGTTCGTGGCATGTACGGGATACCTTCCGCCGACCACGAAAAAGCCATTCAACAGCTTCTGGATGCGCACGTTACCAGTGTTTTTGTCCCCCCTCATCTGCAGACCATTGAACAGTTTAAAAAAGCTGGATTTCAGGCGTATCTGACCTTGAATGTCTTCGGAGGGGCGGAAGCCTGGGCAAAATATCCTGACTCAGTACCGATCACGGCTGCCGGCGAGGCAATATCATCTGAGTATGGAGGCGTTTGCCCGACGCATTTTGCCTGGCGTGAAGAACGACTGGCTCTTCTTGCTTCCTGGTTGAAACAATTCGCCAAGGCTGAAGGTATTGACGGTGTGTGGCTTGATTTCATCAGATATCCCGGACGTTGGGAGGTAGCACAAGCAAAAATCCCGGATACCTGTTATTGCCCACGTTGTCTTGAGCTTTTCCAGGTAGAAAAGGAAGTTGCCATTCCGGATGGTCTGCATACAGCCGAGGCGGCTGAGTGGATTCATAAGCATGCGGAATTACAATGGCGGCAATGGAAAAAGGAACAGATTAGTTCTTTTATGCGTGCTGCGCGTTCCGTGGTGGAGCAAGCACAAACAACGCAAAGGCTCAAACTCGGTGTTTTTCTTGTTCCGTGGACCCAAGGTGAACGACAGGGTGCTGTTTTACTGCAGTTAGCCCAGGATGCAACCCAGATTGCTCGATATGCGGATGTGTTGTCGCCCATGGTCTATCATAAAATGGTAGGTCAACCTGTTGAATGGGTCAGGGATATCAGCGAATACTTTCTCGATATGACTCATAAACCTGTCTGGCCAATTCTTCAGTCAGACAGTGTTACGGCTGAAGAGTTTGCAAAAGCAGTAGGATCAGTATACCAAACTGGCGCAGAAGGTATTTTTGTCTATACCTATCCCGATATGAAAGAGAACTTCTGGCCGTTGCTGAAGGGCTTCAATGCGAAGAAGAATTTTCTGCCGAATCCATCATTCAAGGCGATTGCCAAAAAAGACCAGCAATCGCCGGTTTTTTGGCAAAGGGGAAATGGTGGCATTGTTCGTGATACAAAATATATATTTCAACCTGGGACGGATAGCAAAAATGGGATGCTGGGGATTACTGCCGGTCTTGATCGGCAGGGAAGGTGGAAGACAACTGTTTCACCATGCGATCCCCGGAAAACCTACCGTTTTTCTGCAGATTTTTTCCGGGAAAATATGGACGGATCTGCTTATCCGGAGATTGAAGTATGGGGACAGGAATATTTACTGAATACCCATCGAGTCTCCGGTCAATTTCAATCTCTTCGCGTATCTGTCCAGTGCCCTGAATCTTTGCCGGAACCCGAGCGTTCTTTTGCTTTCAAAAACAGCTTTCCCGTGGCTACTTTCTGGTTACGTAATCCTGAATTGGTTGAAGAGATATCCCGGCAGAATAAGAAAGAGATGAGAGCAGACATCGGCTTTTTCCCGATTGGCGCGTACGGAGCGAGTGTCGAAAATATATCACTCATGCGAGAAATGGGATTGACCAGCGCTGTTATGCCGATGAACGAAAAAGCCATCGATGCATGCCGCCAAAATGACATGCATTGCCTTCTCTCCGTACCGCGGGACACTGAAGAGCTGCTCATGGCCATCGACACGATGGCAGAACGTATTCATAGAGGGAAGTTCAGCTTTTATGTGAACGATGAGCCGGAGATTCATTCTTTTCCTCGCTGGAAAGCCAGTGATATTCAGAAGATATTGCATGATCGATTCCCCGGGATTCCAACATCCATGGCTATAGTGCGGCCTCAGGGCATTCCGGACTACGCTGAAAGTTCGGATTTCTTTATGCTTGATCAGTATCCCGTGCCTTACATGCCCATGACCTGGTTGTCTGAGTCAATTGATCAGGCGGCCGGTTATGTCGGCAGAAATCGTCTTCAAGCTGTTATACAGGCTTTTGGCGGGAGTGAGTGGAGCTCTTCCGGTTGGCCAAGACTGCCAACGTTTGCAGAAATGAATTGTCTCGCTTTTCTGTCCGTCATCCATGGCAGCAGAGGGGTATATTTTTATACATTTCCAGTTATCACCGTCAATGAACAGGGAAAAAAGGATTTCCAGCAAGTAGTTGGACGTTTGCAAAAACTTCTTCCCTGGTTGGAAAAAGTCAACAGCCCTGAACCTGTTACGCTTACAATGCTCTCTGCAAACAGGTACGACCCCAAAGGGAACGCGGCTGTCCATTGTGCAGCAAAGAAAAAAGAATCCGAGCACATGTTGCTGTGTGTGAATACACTTCCAACCTCCACTCAGGCTTCTATCTCTCTTCCGGAGGGGGGGAAGGCTATCTGGCAGGAATTTTATGATGGCAGCAAGGCCATGGTGGTGAATTCGACTTTGCATCTTGACCTTCAGCCGTTGGAAGTGAAGGTTTTTGTCGGGTCGGAGAAATGATCCTAGCCCGCCGCCGGCATCTGCTTTAGCTTCAGTTCTTTACTGCATGATCTTCTTTTGCGCCTAACACCACAGTTGTTGACAGTTTTTGACCCTTGCGCAAAAACTGTAGCGTGATGGTTGCTCCAGGCGCGCTCAGAGCAATACGGTTGCGAAGGTCGGCCGCTCCCGCAACACCGACATCATCCATGGCCACAATCAAATCTCCCTTTTGCAGAGAAGATTTCGAAACCGGAGAATTTGCCTCTATTTTGCTCACAAGTGCAGCATTGGCCGTAGCGGTGTGCAGATTATTCGCACTGAGCACATCAGGAGAAACGTCCTTGAGCGCAATTCCCAACCATGCCCGTGTCATTTTGCCATCTTTTTGCAACCGTTCCGCAATCACTTTTGCCATATTGATCGGAATGGCAAACCCAATCCCCATATAACCACCTGTTTCAGTAAGAAAAGCAGTGTTAATGCCGATAACCTGGCCATGAATGTTCAGAAGCGGGCCGCCTGAATTACCGGGGTTGATTGCTGCATCGGTTTGGATAAAATCTTCGTATTCGCTGATACCGACACTGCTTCGTCCCGTTGCGCTGATTATCCCGGCGGTAACTGTTTGCATCATCTCAAAAGGTGATCCTATGGCTATCGCCCATTCTCCGACCTTAAGCGACGATGAGTCGCCCATGGCTATAACCGGAAGGTTCTCTGCCTCGATTTTTAGCAATGCCACATCGGATTTTTGATCCTGGCCGATTATTCTGGCGCTGAACTCTCGCTTATCAACCAGACGGACGGATATTCCCCGCGCGTTGTTGACAACATGCGAGTTGGTAAGAATGTAGCCGGTTTTGTTTATGATAAATCCGGAGCCATGGCCAAAGGTAATTTGTTCATCGCCGGAATCATGGCCCTTGCTGTTATTTTGCTCTCCAAAAAAGTTCTTAAGAAGCGGATCGTCGAAGAATTTATTCGCAGATCTTCCCTTTGTGGTGCTGTCTTCTGCCACTTTTTTTACATACACATAGACAACGGCAGGTTTGGCTTTTTGCGTAACACTATGAAATGCCTCAGCTGTATCAATCAGTGTTGCTATTTTGCTATTAATGATTTCCCCTCTACTGGCGGAGAAGGGGATAAACGCGAAAACAATGGTCGGCATAATGCAGAAGAGTGAACGTATTTTGAAAAAAAGCATGATGTTCTGTGATGTAAAAGGGTTTATCGATACGCAGGATACGCGGTAATATCCCAATATTGAGGGTGTAAAATAGTTTATGTAAATGGCCATTCAGGGGTAGTTGAAGACCCCACCCTCACCAAGGAGATTATATGGCCATTGACAAAGAACTGCTCGACAATTTGTTTGCCGACTACAATTACCAAAAACCGGAAGATCTGATCGGAGAAAACGGGCTGCTCAAGCAACTCACCAAGGCCATTCTGGAACGGGCACTGCAGGCGGAAATGGACTATGCCGATCAGGGACCGGAAGGCGGCCTTGAACCGTTTTTCCATCTTGTTTGGCGACAGAACGCCGGCTTATTGAAAACAAGATAACCCAAAGCCGTTTACACAAAATTATTTACAGGTCCTTAATCGCTTCCGGTGGAAAAACCTTGAAGACCTCGACCGGGTCATCGCTCGCCTTCCCGGTTACGACGGCTATCCCGGCTATACCAATCAGGCAGGGAACTTTTTTCTCATTGCTTGCGCCAATCGGCTGCGCTACCCACGGAACCCAATGAGACGAAAAGGTACATTGAAGGTATGGAAAAGATGTTGCTGACCTTTTTTTTCATATTTTTCTATGCTACCGTACTGACGACTTGATCGTATACTGTAGCTCGCACCATTTCGGTTTGACCTTCAGCTCACTGTGCCTAGGTCATTTTCCAGAATAACAGGAAAGGTTGAACACTATGCGTCTCAAAGATATCTCGATTACTGCGAAACTGTGGCTTGCTTTCGGCACAATCCTGTTCATCTTGATCACTATCGCCACTCTCTGTTGGCTGCGTTTTGGTTCGATACTGAGCGAAATCGATCGATCTGGATTTGCCGTGCAACTCAAC
>JANOIV010000096.1:0-10164 GCA_031407875.1 Desulfobulbaceae bacterium
CATAGAACAGCGCGTCCAGCCAGGCGCCCTTGAGCTCGGCATCGAGCATGAGAAAGTTGGCCATTACCGCAAATACAGCCGTCTTCAGGGCGGTGGCCATAAAACCGGTCACCGGAATCGAGGCTCCGTCGTAGACATCAATCACCCAGGCGTGGAAAGGAAAGGCCGCTAACTTGAAGAGGAAGGCGAAGAGGACGAAAAAGACCCCGCCAACGAGGGCCGGATTCTGCAGAAAACCCTTTTCGGCGATGAAATCGGCGATGGCCTCAAAGCCGGTACTCTGTACAGCCCCGTAGATCAGGGCGGTACCCATAGTGAAAAAGGCCCCGGCAAATGCCCCGAGCATCAGGTACTTGAGCACGGCCTCGGCGCTGGTCACGCTCTTGCGGTTGTATCCCACCAGAACATAGATCGAGAGGGAAACGATCTCCAGAGAGATAAAGACGGTTATCAGCTCACGGGCCATGGTCAAAAGGAGCATGCCGAAGGTGGCAAAGATCATCAGGCAGTAGAATTCCAGGGTGCAGAAGGAATTCTGGCGGAAATAGGAGGTCGAACTCATCGCTGTGAAAAAGCCGCAGGCCAAAATGATGAGGGCCGCCACCTTGGTGAAGCCGTTGGTGACCAGCATACCGTGAAATAATGCGGTATAGGGTGCCAGGTCATTGGGACCTGCCGGGAGAAGCTGCAGGACAAAGGCCATGGCAAAGATGCCCATACTGAATACGGCAGCGACTTCAAGATGTATCTTCTCGAAGGCCGCCAGCAACATCAGGATGATGGCACCTATACCGACGATGCCTAAAGGGAGTAAGGGAACGATATCAACGTTCATAATTGATCCAGCCTCATTTCTGCTCCGGAACGTGCCCTTTTTCAAGGACAGGATAGTTGGCCACCTGAACTGCAGGACGTATGGTTGCGATCTGTTCTTTCGCCGCTGGTTCGATCTTGGCAATAAACGGCTGCGGATAGATGCCCATGATCAGGATCAGGAGAATCACCGGCAGAAAGGCCAGGGCCTCAATAGTTGTGAGATCTTTGAATTCAGCCGTCCGTTCGTTGCTCTTCTCGAAAAAAACCCGTTGAAACATCCAAAGCATATAGCAGACTCCGATAATGAGCGTGGTCCCTGCCAGGACTCCGATCGCCGTATGGAATTTGACGGCGCCGAGAATAATCAGGAATTCACCGATGAAGCCGCTGGTCCCGGGAAGCCCTACCGAGGCCAGCAGGGCAACAGCGAAAAAGAAGGCAAAAATCGGCGCTTGACGGGCGATGCCGCCGAGTTCGTCGATATTTCTGGTCTTCATTCGCTCTTCCAGCATGCCGACAAAGAGAAAAAGGACCCCGGTGCTTGTGGCATGGGCGACGATTTGAAAAAGCGTGCCGGTAAGGGCCTGGATATTCAGGCAGAACACCCCGAGGGCTAGGATGCCCATATGCGAAGCCGATGAAAAAGCTAACAACCTTTTGATATCCTTCTGGCCGATAGCGGCGATCCCGCAGTAGATCATACCGATTACACCTGAACAGGCCAGGAGAAGAGCGTACCTGGCAAACTCCGTCTCGAAGGTCGGAATGACGAAGCGTATGACGGCATAGACGCCGATCTTGGCCATGATCGCCGAAAGGACAAAGGTTGTGGCGGGCGGTGCCTCGGTATAGGCATCGGGCAGCCAGGTGTGCAGCGGAAAGAGCGGGATCTTAATGGCGAAGGCCAACATGAACCCGGTAAAAGCCAGAACGGCCGCGCCACCTTGCAGTTCGAGCCCGGCCAGTTTCGCCGCAGAAAAGGACCACTCGCCGAACTGGGCATGATAGACCACACCGAGGTAGATGATCGCCGCCAGCATCAAAAGCGATCCGGCAACAGTGTAGAGCATAATCTTGATGGTGGCTGGCAACCTTTTCGGGCCACCATAGATACCGATCATGAAGAAGATCGGCAGAAGCATCAACTCCCAGAAGATATAAAAGAGCACCAGATCACCGGCACATATGGCCCCCGCCATTGTTCCCTGGGCGATGAGGAGGTTGGCGTAGCAGCCCTTCGACTGGCTAGTCATGACCAGAAAGACCAGGGGAAAGAGGATGGCCCCGGTCAACAGGACGAAGAGGCTGATGCCGTCAACTCCCAGATTGTAATTGATACCCAAAGAGGGCAGGAGAAGGCGGGTTTCGCTGTATTCCATGCCGCCAGCCCCGGAAAAGCCTAAGTAGAGCCTGATGCCAAGGATCAGAATAATACCCGAGGCCACAAGGCCCGTACGTCGGGCCGCACCTTGACTCACGGGCAGCAGCAGGAGCACCAGGCCTGCCACGATAGGCAGGAAGATCATGGTGGAAAGAACATGTTCAAACATTCTTGCTCCTTAGCTATTTCAGGGATTGAGAGAGCAACAGGCTCATAATACTCAGCCCGATAACCATATAGATCGCATAAATACGGACATAGCCAGCCTGTAGCAATTTGAAGACTGTCCCTGCCATCCGGTAGAACCAGGCGGTCAACTGTACGGGACCATCGGTCACCTGGGGCTCAAAGATATTGCCGATGGCAGAGCCGATTGCCTTGTAGGGCCGAACCAGCAGCAGGTCGTAGAGTTCGTTGATGCGGAAGGTATGGTAGGCGAAGCTGGCAAATCCGGTTAAGAGAGGTGCCTCCGCTCCTCTACCGAATTTCCGGTAGGCGACTGTTATACCGATGATAAACGCCACAACACTTGCACCGATGGCCAGCATCTCCGTCCCGTGGCTGGCCTTGATATGATGCTCGGCAAGGCTAGGAGCCAGCCAGTGCGAGACCGTCTGGCCACCGCCAAAGATGGCGGGCAGGTTGAGAAATCCGGCAAACAGGGCACCGGCTGCCAGGATGATCAGCGGCAGGGTCATGACCGCCGGAGATTCATGGGCATGATCATGGAGCTTCTGATCGCGGGGGCTGCCGTGAAAGACTACGAAGATCATGCGGAAGGTATAGTAGGCCGTCATCGCCGCCACCAGCACACCGACCAGCCAGATACCGGTATGACCGCTCGCCAGGGCCGAATAGAGGATCTCGTCCTTGCTAAAAAATCCGGCAAACGGTGGGCAACCGGCCAGGGCCAGGGAGCCGATCACCATTGTCCAGTAGGTTGTCGGCATCTTGGTTCTGAGACCGCCCATCTTCCAGATATTCTGTTCGTGGTGCAGGGCGTAGATCACTGAACCGGCGCCAAGGAAGAGCAGGGCCTTGAAAAAGGCGTGGGTGAAGACATGAAAGATACCGGCCGAATAGGCTGCGAGTCCGACACCTGCGAACATATAGCCGAGCTGACTCACGGTGGAGTAGGCCAGGACTTTTTTGATATCGTCTTGGTACATCCCGTAGATCGCCGAGACGAGGGCTGTGAGGATACCGGTCCAGGCCACGATCAGGCCGACAGTAGGCACCAGGGAATAGAGAAAGCTGAAGCGGGCCACCATGTACACACCGGCGGTGACCATGGTGGCGGCGTGGATCAGGGCCGAGACCGGGGTGGGGCCGGCCATCGCATCGGGCAGCCAGACATAGAGAGGGATCTGGGCCGATTTGCCGGTAGCGCCGATGAAGAAAAGCAGGCAAACGAGTGAGATCAGACCCGGTTGCAGTAGATGGGCGTTGGCCTTAAGAGAGAGGTAGTCAAAACCGCTGCCGCCGATCCCCCAGAAAAGGAAGGCCATACCGAGCACAAAACCCAGATCGCCGATACGGTTGACGATAAAGGCTTTGTTGCCGGCCAGGACATTGGCCCGGTCTTCGCTGTAGTAGCTGATCAGCAGGTAGGAGCAGAGCCCGACCCCTTCCCAACCGACGAACATGACTACAGGACCGTCTCCCAACACGAGAATGAGCATCATGCCGAGGAAGAGATTGAGATAGGCGAAGAATTTTCCGAAGGTCTGGTCGCCGGCCATATAGCCGATCGAGTAGATATGGATGAGCGAGCCGGTGAAGGTGACGAACAACAGCATCAGCGAACTGAGAGGATCGGCGAAGAAGCCCATGGCGATGTCAAGCTCTCCTACCTTAAACCAAGTGAAGACCTGGTGCGAGAGTTGACGGCCCTCGACGGGCAGAGCGTACAGATCGAAAAAGACCTTGAGGGCTAGAAAAAAAGTAAGAATGGGGGCGATACAGGCCAGGATGGCATAGGTTTTCTCCGACAACCTGACTGTTTTACAGCTGCCGAGGTGCAGCAGCCCGATGATTGTAGCCCCGGCCAGCGGCAGCAGAGGGATTAAACCGAGATATGCAGCGCTCTGTTCCATCAGGTCACCCTTTCAGCAGGCTGAATACGTTGCTATCCAGTTTGCCCGTGTGTTTATGCAGGAGGATCACCACCGCCAGGGCCAGGGCCGCTTCCGCGGCGGCCACCGCCATCACCAGCATGGCCAGGACGTGCCCGTTCATGCTTTCATGGAGGCGGGAGAAGGCGATGAAGGCCAGGTTGGCGGCATTGAGCATGAGTTCGATCGCCATGAAGACGGTGAAGACATTCCGTCGGGAAATGACACCGAGTATCCCCAGACAGAAGAGAACGATGCTTAAGATAAGATAATCAAGGATCACGACGCCATCTCCTTCTTACCTGCCAGTACGACGGCCCCGACCAAGGCTACGAGCAGAAGTATAGATACGATTTCAAAGGGCAACAGCCAATCCCGGAACAGGACCATGCCGACTTTTTTCACCCCGCCGAAGTCCTGGCCGATGATGCTGGTACCGCACTGGGGCAGGGTTTTGACGATTTTCAGGAGAAAGAGGCCGATAGGGGCGATGACCACAATACCCCCGAATAGAAAAGTCCAGCGGCCCTTTTCTTCAGGCAGGTCGGTGGCCTGGATATTGAGGAACATGATGATGAAAAGGATGAGTGACATAATAGCCCCGGCATAGATGATCAGCTGCAGGGCAAAGAGCAGCGAAGCGGACAGCAGGGCGTAGAGGCCTGCCAGCGAGATGAGGGTGACAATAAAACACATCGCACCGTTCATCGGATGCTGAAACAGGATCAGGCCCAGGGCGCCCAGGACGGCAAGTAGCGCAAATCCGAAAAAAAGCCATTCGGCGATCATGATATCAGATGCCCCCTTTTCTGTAGTCTTCTTCGGTGAATGCTCCCGGCGTGGCCAGCAGTTCGTCGATTCCTTTGACCATGGATTGCCGATCACTGCTAGTGACCGAATAAATCCCGGTGTCCATGCGGATTGCATCCATCGGGCAGGCCTCGACGCAGTATCCGCAATAGATGCATTCCAAAAGATCGATATCAAAACGGACCGGCAACTTCTCCGATCGGCCGTCAAGGCGTTCTCCTGCCTCGATCAGGATGCAATGGGAAGGGCAGTTGGTCTGACACATGAAGCAGGCGACGCATTTCATCGACCCGTCTTCATGGGTGGTCAGGCGATGGCGGCCTCGCCAACGTGGGCTGATCTCCGGCTGCACTTCAGGGTAGTGGCGGACGTAGAGTTTTGAGTTATCAAGAAAATTCCTCAGAAAATGGCCTAGGGTCACCCGCATGCCCTTGAACACCTCTATGAGAAAGAGCCTTTCGTTGTAGCTTATACCCTTTCGCTCGATAATCTTGACTTTTGCACTCATGACAATCCCTTTCAGCTCAAGGCGACGACAACGGCGCTGGTTATAAAGATATTGAGAAGGGCCAGCGGCAGAAGCATCTGCCAACCGAGCTTCTGGAGCTGATCATAACGGAAACGTGGTAGCGTCCAGCGCACCCAGACATAGACGAAGCACATGGCATAGGTCTTCAGCAGGAAGGTAGCAATCTGCAGCAGGGCGACGAAGATACGCTCCGTGTCCCCGCCTGAACTGAAGAGTAGCAGGGCCAGGAGAATAGCCTCGATGACAAAGGTAAAAATCCAGAAACCCCAGATATAAACCTTCGCTTCTCGTACACGTGGGTCGTTGAGGCGGATATAGTGACTAAGATTATTTTTTTTGATCCAGCCGGTGATAAAATACATACCGACCGGGATGAGGAGCATCAGTATCAGCGCTACGGGTTTGGCGTGGTTTATCAGGGTCTCGGTGGTGAACCAGGGGATCTGGTAACCGCCGAAGTAGAGGGTAATGATAAGGGCGCTGGAGACGAACATGGCCACATATTCCCCCATGAAGAACAGGGCGAATTTCATCGCACTGTACTCGACATGAAAACCGGCGACGATCTCGCTCTCACCCTCTGCCAGATCAAAGGGCGTACGGTTGGTCTCGGCGAATGCCGACACGATGAAGATGACAACACCCAGCGGTTGCAGGAGAAAACCCCACATTGGTATGCAGCCAAAGAGCAGTTGGCCTTGAAACCTGGCGATTTCGTTCAGGTTCACCGTGCCATAGACGACAAGCAGGCTGACCAGTGCGAGGCCCATGGGAATCTCGTAACTGATGACCTGGGCTGCAGCCCGCAGTCCGCCAAGAATTCCGAATTTATTGTGTGAGGACCAGCCGGCCAAGATAATGCCGTAGACCCCGAATCCGACCACGGCCAGGAACCACAGAATGCCGATGTCGAGGGGGATGGCTTGCATGACATAATCGGTGCCGCCAAGGACCAGGGTGTCGGCAAAAGGGATCACCGCAAAGGAGATGAGGGCGGTCATGAACACGAGAACCGGTGCCAGGATAAAGTAAAACTTGTGGGTGATATGACCAGGGATGATATCTTCCTTGAAGGCGAGCTTTATCCCGTCGGCCAGATTCTGGACCAGGCCACCGGCCTTAAATCCCATGATATTGCAGCGGTTGGGGCCGGCCCGGTCTTGGAAGAAGGCGGCGCCTCTGCGTTCCATCCAGACCAGCAGGGCAACGGAGCTGAGGGGAACGAAGGCCCCAAATGCAACCCGCAAAATGATAAGAAGAATATCAAGCCGTGACATGGGCTGCCTCGTTGTCGGTGAGTTTCAATCCCTTCTCCGGGATCTGGTCAATTTCCATTACAGCGAATGCGGGGATGCTTCGTTTCATCGCTTGGAACAGGGCCTCGGGGTCGATCAGGGTCCCGCCCAAAAGTCCGGCGATCTGGACCATATCCAGTGGAGCGCTGTTCTTGCAGACCGCCTGGCCGAAGGTTTGGAGAATGCCATCCTTGTTGATTACGCTCCCGGCATATTCAGTATACGAGGCGGTGGGGATGGCAATACCCGCCTGGCGGCTGAAAAGGGTGTCGTGGGTGCTGATGGCGATGATCTGGATCTCTTTGAGTTTCTTGATCCAGGCCTGATTGGGGCCTGTGATAAAAAGATCGTTATTGAAACTTACCAGGGTATCCGAGCGTAGCAAGGCGGTCTCAAAAAACTCTGGCGAGGTGTTGATGCCAATGAGTGCAAGTCCTGCCCGGTTGGCCGATTTATCATCCTGGATCAGGTAGTCGTCCGCCTCACCTTTTTTGATATAGCCGTCGCTGAATCCGGAGATTGTTGCCCCGGTTGTTGCAGCGAGAGCCTGGATGGCCAGCAGCTGTTCGAGGGAACAGTTTGGCGACACCAGGATCAGCAGCCTGTCGGAACCTTCCATCCTTCGGCGGGCAGTTTGCATCGCCTGGTCGGCTGAGCTCTCTTCGGTACCGATCCGGGCGGATGTCAGACGACCCTCATTCTCCCTGTGATAACCCAGACGGCCTTCGTCGCAGATAAAGTAACCGTTCACCTCGGGGTTGGGCCGTGGTCGGAACCGGTAGATGAGATCGTCTTGGTATTTCTCGCGGTTATGGTCGATAAAGATATTGCAGCCCATTGAACAACCGTGGCAGATACCTTTGTCCCTCTTGAGAAACCAGGCCCGTTGTTTAAACCGGAAATCCTTGCTGGTCATGGCCCCGACCGGACAGAGGTCGACAATATTGAGAGCGTAACGGTTATTGAGTGATCGGCCCGGAAAGAGTGCTACCCGGGCATCGTCCGAGCGATTGATGATACCCAGTTCACCTGTTTTGGTGATCAGACGGGTGAAACGGACGCAGCGGGCACAGAGCACGCAGCGTTCCTGGTCATGGATGACCCCGCAGCCGAGATCCATCTTCTTGGCCTTAACGACCTGGGGTACCCGCATCCTACTAGCTTGAAAATCGTAGGACATGTAATAATCCTGCAGTTTACATTCACCGGCCTGATCGCATACCGGACAGTCTATGGGGTGATTGATCAGCTCCAGCTCCATGACATCGCGCTGGATTTTCTTTATTTTTTCGGTATCGAGCTGGACTTTCAGGCCTTCGGATACCGGGGTCTTGCAGGCGGGAACGAGTGGGGGTCTGCCATCCTCGATGCCGACCAGACACATCCGGCAGTTGCCGTCCGAGCCGAGTGCGGGGTGATAGCAGAAGTGGGGGATCTCGATGCCGATCACTTCGAAGGCGTCGATGAGGTTTTTGCCCGACTCCACCTCCACCTCTTGTCCGTTTACAAACAGTTTCACCATCTCAGCCATGGTCAGTCCTTATTCCTGTTTCCCGCCGATTCCGTGGGCCGATCAATCGCATAGGTTTCGAATTCGTGTCGAAATTTATTCAGATAGCTGCGTACCGGCATGGTACAGGCCGCCGAAAGCACACATACGGTTTTCATCTCGATATTGTCGCACAATTCCCTCAGCAGATCGATGTCGGCCATGGTTCCCTCGCCCCGCAGCAGCTGCTTGACGATTTTCAGCATCCAGCCCAAACCTTCGCGGCAGGGAGTGCATTGACCACAGGATTCATGGTGATAGAAATCAATGAGGTTTTCCACCAGTTTGACGACATCAATGGTTTCGTCAAGCACGACGATACCACCGGAACCGAACATAGTCTTGTGGGCAGCCATGGATTCGTAATCGAGGGTAACGGTTTTCGCCTCTTCCGGGGTGAGTACCGGAGTCGAACTACCGCCGGGGATCACGGCCTTAAGTTTTCTGCCCCGCCACACGCCACCTGCAACCCTGTCGATAACTTCCAGAAGCGGTAAGCCGAGGGGCAATTCGTAGAGACCGGGTTTTGTCACATGTCCCGAGATGCCGAAGAGATGGGTGCCCGGACTTTTTTCGGTGCCGTAGGCCTTGTAGGCCTCGGCGCCGTTTTGCAGGATGAAGGGCAAGGAGGCGATGGTCTGCACATTATTGATGATGGTGGGACAACCATAGAGTCCGGAGACCGCCGGGAAAGGCGGCTTGCTGCGGGGTTGCCCTTTGCGGCCTTCAATAGATTCGAGCAGGGCCGTCTCTTCTCCACAGATATAGGCCCCGGCGCCCCGGTGGACGGTAACCTCGAGCTTGAAGCCTTTGCCGGCGACATTTTCTCCTAGATAGCCGGCGGCGTGGGCCTCGTCGATGGCCTTCTGCAGGACCTTGACCTGGGTGGTGTATTCACCGCGAATATAGATATAGGCAGTGTGGCAGCCTATGGCATAGCAGCAGATGATGATGCCTTCGAGCAACATATGCGGGTCGCGGGTCAGGATATAGCGGTCCTTGAAGGTCGCCGGTTCCGATTCATCGGAATTGACGGCTAGATAGATCGGTTTATCAAGGCCTTTGGGCAGAAAACTCCACTTCAGCCCGGCAGGAAACCCGGCGCCGCCACGGCCGCGCAGAGCGGACTTCTTCAGTTCCGCGATGAGCGCCTCCGGCGCGGTTTTTTCGCCGACGAGCTTCTTCAGCGCGGCATAGCCGCCGCGCGCCTCGTAATCCTTCAATCCCCAGTTCCGGCCGTCGAGGCCAGCCATGACGATTGCATCGGGACCGTAATTCAGCATGTCTCGCCTTTTCCCGCATCTTCGACCGGCGCATTGACCAGCTCGTCAACCAGCGCGTCCAGTTTGTCCGGCGACATGAAATCGCACATGCGCTTGTTGTTCACCAGGACCACCGGCGCCATGGCGCAGGCGCCCATGCACTCGCCCTCCTTCAGCGTAAACCTGCCGTCGGCCGTGGTCTGGTTGAAGCCGATGCCCAGGCGCGTTTTCAGGTGCTCCGCGGCGGCGAGCGAGCCTTGCAGACCGCAGGGCAGGCAGGTGCAGATGGAGATCTTGTTCAGGCCGACCGGCTCGAGGTTGTACATGTTGTAGAACGTCGCCACTTCATACACTGCCACCGGCGCCATGCCCAGATACTGCGCGACGAAGTCCATCGTCTGCGTCGAC
>JANOIV010000097.1:0-5376 GCA_031407875.1 Desulfobulbaceae bacterium
CAGCCGTCATGTCCGACCTGGACAAAAAATCAGAACTGATGCGTTCCCAGCGCTGAATGCCACAGCTGAAAAGCATGTTCACCAAAAACGGGTTACACCACCAGCTCAAGCTTCCGAATGGTTGCCGTTGGTGCATATCGTGATCGGTAATCTGAAAACCTTTTTGAACGGCACTTTTCATGGAGTAAGCCAGAGATATCTGCACGAATATATAAATGATTTTGTTATCGGTTTAATCGACGCTTTTGGGAATATGAGCTACCAATGCGATTATTGAATGCTTGCTTGGCCCATGTTCCGATCAAAACTGAGAATTGTTAAGAGGCACGTTTAAGAATAATCCCAATCATGGCCTCATAACCGATCATGGGTTCTGCTCAAACCGCATGGTTGGCCTGATAATGTTTATCATACAGTGGCCTAATTTTGTTGGGAAAAAATTTAACTGCAAAAGGAGATTGAAAAATGAGAATATCGTATTCTACGCGTTAGCATCCTGTCTTATGTTTTGACTATGGAGGTTAGCTCAATCCATTATTACCAAGCATCTCATCACCGCGAGGCAAGTGTAATTATTTCTAACTTCGACACTAATTGCCCAGTGATTATGATATGTCATGAAAAATTGTTTTCAAATTATTCAAGGAGAACATCATGAATTGGGATCAGGTAAAAGGACAATGGAAGCAAGTTAAAGGTAAAGTCCAACAACAATGGGGGAAACTTACTGATGACGACCTTGATGTTATTGACGGCAAGCGTGAAGAATTCGTCGGCAAAATTCAGGAGCGCTACGGCATAGAGAAGGAAGAGGCAGAAAAACAGGTTAACGAATGGGAAACCCACTATAAAGAGTAACAATACTAAACAAATCTGGAGGAAAAGTTATGAAAAAGCACTCAAAATTATATTCGGCTCTGGCAGTAATGGCAATCACTACGATAATAGCAACATCACCATTTTTCGCATCTGATGTGCAGGCTAGTGTCAAAGCGCAGACGACCACCATCGGTACGCATAATAACGAAGTTGTAACCATGAAAGGTGGCTATTCCATTCTCGGCAGTAAATTCATTGGGATGAAAGTCGAAAACCCTCAGGGAGAGAACCTCGGAGAAATAAAGGATATCATGATTGATTCGACCGGCAGAGTGCGTTATGCAGCTGTCTCATATGGTGGGTTCATGAGCATGGGTGATAAATTGTATGCAGTACCGCTGGATGCATTCACTTTTAAGCGTGAAAAAGACATGTTTTTTGACGATGTCACACTAATACTTAACGTCACCCAGGAGCAGCTAAAAGATGATAAGGGATTTGACAACAAAAACTGGCCAAATCTAAACGACGAGGGTTACCGAAATGATCTTGACACCCGCTATAATATCAAAAGAAGCAGGTGAACCAGCAACATTTAATCCACAATAAATACCATAGGCAGGTCGGCTGGAGTGTTATTTCCAGCCGACCTGTTTTTTAATAGCCATCTTCTTTGACAGTATGGGGTTTGAGGTGCAAGGAACAATAATGTGAAGCTTCCGAAAAATATCCGTACCTACATTACTCTGGATGGAGAGGACGAGCCATCGTCATTTCTTCTCGGGAAAGCATGAGCATCGAGTGCTTCAGGGGTCGGCCAATTTTTCTGGCAGTATATCGCCTTTGAGGCTCAATATTTTTTTCCTGCATTTCAGGCAGGTCACCTCTGGAAATACCCTGGTTTTCAGTGTCTTGGGTTTACAGGAACCATAGGCGTAGTGGGTTTTCATTTTGCTCTCCAGGGCATAGACTACCGTTCATCCAAGATACGTTTCAGCTCATCGTTGGTAATGCGCGAATACTGCAGGGAAAATGAGGCGTTCTTATGCCCCAGTTGCCGTTGCACTGCCGCCACATTGCCGGTTTTCTCCATAATGAAAACTCCCATACCGTGCCGCGCGGAGTGCGGGGTCTTGTCCTTGTCCACGCCGGCAAAATCCCGGACCTGATTCCAAACCGTATTGATCACCTTCGGGGTCAATCGTCCGTCGCCATGGGGATTGGAGATGGGCGAGAGGAACAGGGCATGGGATTGCCATTTCTCGTGATCCTGGCCCCTCTCCTGCTCAAGGTAGTCATTGATCGCCGCAAGCCCCTGCCTGCTGATCGGATAGGGCTGGATACTGCCGCCCTTCTCGACTACCGATAAAATCCGCCGGTCAAAATCTATATCCACCAGATTCAAGCGGGTGATCGCCGTCCGACGCATCCCGGTTTCAATGAGGGTGTAGACCATAGCGCGATTGCGCGCGGGACGAAAACCCTTTCTTTGCGGTGGCGTTGGTCCACCGTGCCGATGGCGATCCCGAGACCTGCCTCCGACCAGCAGCAGTTGATCGGCCGCATCCAAGATCCGGTTCCGCTCCTGTTTCGTTAGGGCCCGTTCGATTTCCAGTTGATTGCCGACCGAGAGCATCTTGATTTTTTCCATCGGCTGGCCCAAGGGAAAGGGTCGGTGCTGGTGGATCCACTTGGCGAAGGTCTTGAGATGGGCGGTCATGCGGTTGATGGTGCGATCCGACCATTTTCTGGCGCCGTCTTCGTTGAAGGTGTTTTGCAGGGCACCGAGAAAATCTCTGCCCACCCGGGGCGACCAGTTCGAACGAAACGTCGTTCCGAATTCCTGCTGCAGAAAAGTCAGGAACAACAACAAATCCCGCTTCTGCTCTTTTTGTGAGCGAGGCGAGGTGGTGACCTGGGTGGCAAAATACATGGCGAACCACTGGTGCAAATCGTCCTGGATTTCAGCGGTCGCAACCGCAAAATTCTTAGGTGGAGCTATTTGTACAGCTTTTGGGCTCATCTTCAGGATCTCCAGCAAGGATTCAGTAACATTTCACTGGACCTAAGATACCTTTTGAGGAGTGATTTGTAAAACGGAATATGCTTTGTGCAACACAACTCTGTTTTGATCGGATAAGTGTACATTTTCGGGGCGTTGTACAAAAAATCTCTAACTGAGCTTCACAATCAAAAAACTTGACAAATAACTTTTCCCGTGCAAACATCGATTTAGTACCGACTGAGCGCTTGGTCGGACAATTAAGGCCGACCGCATCTTGGACTTGTTTCAGAAAGCTAGAATTACTTTTAAAGGAATTATGAGAAATGAAAATAACGTCGATTAAATTCAGGCTTATCACAGGCGGCATCACATTGGTCTTGTTGCCTCTTCTTGTTATTGGCTATCTATCAATTTCAAAATCATCTACAGCCCTTTCCAATCTTTCAAAAAAACAGGCAGAAAACATTGCCTCAGATCTATCACGATTAGCTGACAACTTTTTGATAGAAGAAATGAAGCTGACGGAAGTAATCGCGGCAGATCATCAGGTGGTCGATGTCCTCTCAACGGTTAAGCAGGCCGGAGTAAATGGATCAACTGATCAAATCAATGAACTCTATAAAAATCTGGGAAAAACCTTCTCTAAAATGGGCACGGCCTATCAAGGGGTTTTTGTAACTGATTCTGATGGAAATATGTTTACTGGCGTCCTTGAAGGCGGCGCGGAATATAAAGGAATTAATATCGCTGACCGCGCCTATTTTATAAATGCAAAATCTACGGGGAAGACAAATATAGGTGAACTTGCACGGTCTGAAGCAACAAGCAAGCTCATTAGTGTCATATGCGCCCCTGTTAAATCTGAAAGTCAGGAATTTGTTGGTACTCTCGGAGTGGTACTCAAGGTGGAATTCCTCACGGAACTCATTTCAGGTCGGAAAATCGGCAAGACAGGCTATGGGTTTATGACCGATAAAAATGGTCTGATACTTGCTCACCCTGTCCCTGAACACATATTGAAACTCGATGTCACAAAGCTTGACGGCATGGAAGCCTTTGTCAAAAAGATGCTGGCCGGTGAAAAAGGGGTAGATGAATATACCTTCAAGGGTGTCGATAAAATTGCCGGCTATGCCCCTTTATCGGTCACCAACTGGTATGTGGCGGCGACACAGGATGCTGCGGAATTTTTAAGTGCAGCCCATTCTATTCGGAATTTGAGCCTTGTTGTAACCTTGGTGGCCATGATTCTGACCATCTTCGCAGTCGCTTATTCCGCAGGTTTGATCGTCAAGCCGATTAACAGAGCGATTGCCAGTCTCAAGGATATTGCTCAAGGGGAAGGCGATCTGACAATGCGCTTGGATGCCAAATCAAAAGATGAAATCGGCGAACTCGGATTCTGGTTCAACACTTTCATTGAAAAACTGCAAGGCATTGTCAAACGGATTGCCGAGAACTCGAACATGGTCAACGCCTCCTCCAATCAACTCTCAGCTATAGCCAAAGAGCTGTTATCCGGGGCTGATGATACCTCGCAGCGAGCCGCCAATGTGGCAACTGCCTCGGAAGAGATGAGCGCCAATCTGAACAACGTAGCTGCCGCCATGGAGCAGTCTTCGACCAATACCAATATGGTTGCCGCCGCCGCTGAAGAGATGACCTCGACGATCAATGAAATAGCCGAAAATGCCGAGCGGGCCAGGAATGTTTCGAGCAAAGCGGTTGATCAGGCGACGAGCGCTTCTGTAAAAATGGAGGAACTTGGTAAGGCAGCCCAGAAAATCGGCAGGGTGACCGAAACGATCACGGAAATATCCGAGCAGACCAATCTTCTGGCCCTCAATGCCACGATTGAGGCGGCACGAGCAGGCGAGGCAGGTAAGGGTTTTGCCGTAGTTGCCAACGAAATCAAGGATCTTGCCAGGCAGACGGCCAAGGCAACCTTGGATATCAAGAGCCAGATCGATGATGTTCAGCATACGACCAAGTCAACTATCACCGAAATCAATCAGATTTCTCAAGTGATCAGCGGGGTCAACGAAATCGTCGCGACGATTGCCACGGCCGTTGAAGAGCAGACCGCAGCGACCCGGGAGATCGCCAACAATATTGCCCAGGCCAGCCAAGGAATTCAAGAAGTTAACGAGAATGTGAGCCAGAGCTCGGCGGTGGCTGGAGATATTACCCAGGATATCAGTAAAGTAAATCTAGCCGCCACGGGGATTTCCCAAAGCAGCAGGCAGGTACAGGCCAGTTCTGAGGATCTGCTGCGCATGGCAACCGAACTGAATACTATTGTCAGCAGTTTCAAGGTTTGATTCCGATTTTCCTCAACAGTCAAGTTGTCGGTCTTTGAGGGTTGTCTCGCTTCCAGAAAACTTACAACTTTGATTGTGAGGTGGCATGACAAAAATGGACACTTTCTTAAGAGTGAATTAGATCCCCATGATGAGGTGTTCAATGATAAAAAAGAGAAAGAAATACACAGAGGAATTCAGGAGTTCCGCAGTCAAGCTGATCACGGAACAAGGATATCAGATTGCTGAGGC
>JANOIV010000101.1:0-4494 GCA_031407875.1 Desulfobulbaceae bacterium
GATCAACAGCCAGCCTTCGCCATTGCCGTCAAATTTCTTCAGGATATCGGCATCGCCCTTTTTATCCTTCCAGTCGTAGCTTGAGACACAGATGGTATCGACGAGATGGATATCCAACTCGCGGGCGATAATCGCCGCCGGTACCATGCCGCCTCGGGTGATGGCGATGATGCCCTTGAAGTAGTTCTGATTAAGCAGCCGCCAGGCCAGGGCCTTAGAATCGCGGTGCAGTTGATCCCAGGAAATAGGGTAGGTCTTTCGGTATTTGCTGTTTGTCGACATGGGTTTTCCTTTTCTTCTGTTGAACAATGTGCAGGATGAACAGAGAGGCGCACGCTTCACCCATCCTGCCAGGTCAGGTCTTCTAATCCACCGGTTCGACGTTCACTCCCAGGGCTGCCGGCGCCACATCCACCCCCTGCCGCCAGGACGACACAACCAGCACCAGGATGGTCAGGGCATAGGGCAGCATAAGCAAAAGCGAGGACGGGACTTGGGTCCCGGAGGCCTGAAGTCGCAACTGCAGCGCCATGATGCCACCAAAGAGATAGGCGCCGAAGACGGCCCGGCCCGGCCGCCAGAAGGCGAAAATGACCAGGGCGACAGCAATCCAGCCCCGCCCGCCGGTCAGATTGTTGGTCCAGAGATGGGTATAGGCCAGAGAGAGATAGGCCCCGCCCAGGCCCATGAAAAAGCCGCCGACAAGGATTCCGCACCAGCGATAAGCCGCAACGTTGAGTCCGGCGGCCGTGGCCGCAGCCGGATATTCGCCGGCGGCCCGCAGGCCTAGGCCATGCCGGGTCCTGGTCAGATAATACCACATCAGGGGCGGGATGCAGTAGGTCAGATAGACCAGAGGATCATGGTTGAAAAAAATCGGCCCGATGACTGGTATCTTTGCAAGCAGGGGAATGGCCACAGGCCTGAAGCCGGGGGCGGTTTGGCCGACATAGGAGGTCCCCAGATAATCGGCAAGTCCGGTGCCGAGTATGGTCAAGGCAAGCCCTGACACCACCTGATTGCCCTTGAACCAGAGACAGACTACGCCATGGAGGGCCGTGGCCAGCGTACCGGCCAGGCCGGCGATGAGAAAGGCCAGGACAGGGCTGCCGGTTGCGAGGGAAACGATAAATCCGGCGAGGGCGCCAATGATCATGGCCCCTTCCACACCGAGGTTGAGAACCCCTGATTTTTCAGTGAATATTTCCCCAAGAGTGGCATAGAGGATCGGCGTGCCCGACTGGACCGCCGCAGCAAGCAGAGGGATGACTATCGCCGAATCCATCATTTCCGCCCCACGGCCACACGGTATGAAGTGAAGAGACCGCCCGCCAGGACGGTGAGCAGAATCAGCCCCTCGATAATGCCGCCAAAGGCCGCCGGCACCTGCAGATCGAGCTGCAGATTTTCCACTCCTACCCGCAGCCCGGCCAGAAGAAAAGAGGCCACGGCAATGCTCAAAGGATTCAACCGGGCCAGCCAGGCAACGACAATGGCGGTATAGCCATAACCGACCATGATACTGGGCTGCAGGCGGTTAATAGTGGCCGATGCCTCAAGAAATCCGGCCCAACCGGCCAGCGCCCCACTGATGACCATGACCATGACCACCAGCCGATCATAGGGGATCCCGGCATAACGGGCGGCCCGGACGCTGTCGCCCGCCGCCTTGAGCTCGAAGCCGATCCGGGTAAAGCGTATGAAGCCCCAGACCAGAATACCGAGGGCCAGGCAGTGGGCCAGCCCCCAGTTGACGCTCGTTGCGCCGATCTTGCCGACGATGGCCTGGGGGGGGAACTCGGGGGTCATCGGAAAGCCGAAACTCGTCGGATCCTTCCAGACGCCATATACCAGATAATCGAGAAGGAGAATGGCGATGTAGTTGAGCATCAGGGTGACGATGATCTCATTGGTCCTGAGGCGCTGGCGCAGGATGGCGGGAATCATGCCCCAGAGACCGCCGGCCACGGCCGCCATGGCAATCATCGCCGGCAGCAGGATAGGACCGGGGAGGTCGGGAAAAGAGAGGGCCACCCAGGTCGCACCGACGGCCCCGAGGGCAAACTGGCCCTCGGCTCCGATATTCCAGATCTGCAACCGGAAAGCCACGGCCACCCCGAGCGAACAGAGAAAGAGAGGAATCGCCTTGATCAGGCAATCCTCAATGGCAAGACGCGAACCGAAGGCCCCTTTGAACAGCACGGAGAGTCCGGCAAGAGGCGGCGTGCCCCTGAGGGAGAGCAGCATCCCGCTGAGAAGGAGAGAGAGGGCAATGGCTGCCAATAAAACAAGACAGGAGCTCCAACCGCGGGGCTCCTGTCTTTTGGTGATCCGTATTCGGAACATCCGATAATCCGTAAAGGGTTATTAAGAAGACTCTTCCTTTATTCCGTCGTGCCGACAACACCTTGGACAAACCAGGTCATGCCCAGCAGATCCTTGTCCGGAGCCATAACGCCTGCGGCAATCTTGACTGCACCCTTCTGATCCTTAATCGGTCCGACAAAAACCTTATTCTTGCCGGTGATAATATCGGTCTTAGCGGCCATGACTTTATCCCGTAGTTCTTGGGGAACCATCTTGCCGAAAGGGGCAAGATCGACAATGCCGGTGTCCATACCCGGCCAGACGGATTCGGCCTTCCAGGTACCTTTCTGCACCTGTTCAATCACGCTCTTATAAAACGGCGCCCAGTTCCACACCGGGGCTGTCAGGTGGGCCTTGGGGGCAAAGGCAGTCATGTCGGAGTTATAGCCGATGGAATAAACGCCCTTCTCCTCAGCTGCTTCCTGCGGACCGGGAGAATCCTGATGCTGGGCGATGACATCGGCGCCGACATCGAGCAGGGATTTGGCAGCCTCCTTTTCGGTGGCCGGATCGTACCAGGTCTTGGTCCAGACCACCCGGACAATGGCAGCGGGATTGACGGCCTGGACACCCAGGGTAAAGGCGTTGATGCCGCGAATGACTTCGGGGATCGGGAAGGCAGCGACATAGCCAATGGTCTTGCTCTTGGTCGTACCGCCGGCCACCATACCGGAGAGATAACGGGCCTGGTACATACGACCGAAATAATTGCCCATATTGTCCGCCAACTTGAAGCCGGAGCAGTGCATGAATGTGGTCTTGGGAAACTGCTTGGCGACCTTCAGCATCGGATCCATATAACCAAAACTGGTAGCAAATATTACATCATATCCCTTACGGGCCATATTCAGCATGACCCGCTCCGAGTCCGGACCCTCGGCAACCGCCTCGACAAAAGAGGTCTTGACGCCGGGCATCCCGGCCAGGGCCTTGCGCCCCTGATCATGGGCATAGGACCAACCGGCATCACCGATCGGCGAGACATAAATAAAACCAACTTTGAGCTCTTTCTCGGCCGCAAAAACGGTAGAGAAGCTCAGACACATCATCAGTACAACCAGGGCTTTCAGCAATCGCATCGTCACATCCTCCAGATTCTCAATGAGCTACTCACATATCATATACATAGACAATTATTCGGTTTCTTTGGCCATTCTTGCAAATCTGTCAATAGAAGGCCAACTGACCGAAGAGGATCACAGTACCTGTTTCAAAAAGAGCTGTGTCCGCTCTTCACGCGGGTTGGTAAAAAAATGTTCGGGTGTGCCGACTTCAACGACCTTGCCCTGATCCATGAAGATGATCCGATCGGCAACCTCGCGGGCGAATCCCATCTCATGGGTCACCACCATCATAGTCATGCCTTCGCGGGCCAGTTGCTTCATGACGTCAAGGACCTCGCCCACCATCTCGGGATCGAGGGCGGATGTTGGCTCGTCAAAAAGCATGATCTTCGGATCCATAGCCAGGGCTCGGGCAATGGCCACCCGCTGTTGTTGACCACCGGACAACCGGGAGGGATATTCCTGCTCCTTCTCACTGATGCCGACCTTGACCAGAAGCTGCCGGGACTTTTGCTCCGCCACGGCCCTACTCCTCTTGCGGACCCGGATCTGGGCGAGGGTCAGATTTTCAAGGACGTTTTTGTGCGGGAAGAGATTGAACTGTTGAAAGACCATGCCGACCTCGGCCCGGATTTTATTGACGTTGGTCTTTTTGTCCGCCAGATCGACACCATCGATATAGATATGACCGCTGTCGAAAAGCTCTAGGCCGTTGATACAGCGGAGAAAGGTCGATTTCCCCGATCCGGATGGACCGATAATAACCACCACTTCTCCCTTGGCGACCTCGGTGGAAACCCCGTCAACCGCCCGGACGGTAATGCCACGGCCGGTGAATATTCTTTTGACGTTATCGGCTTTAATCACTGACTGCGAACCTCCGTTCCATATAGAAGACCAGTTGCGACAGCACTGAGGTCATAATAAGATACATGGCCGCGACAACCAGCCAGATCTCGAAGGTGGCGAAGGTGCTGGTGATGATTTCACGGCCGGACTTGGTCAGGTCGGTAATGGCAATAACCGATACCAGTGAGGAATCCTTTATAAGGCTGATGAACTG
>JANOIV010000185.1:0-2069 GCA_031407875.1 Desulfobulbaceae bacterium
CCACTGCATGCACTGGTAAGAGCGGCAAAGAGAAGAAGATTCTCCTTGAGTTTTGCCCTGTAGTTTGTTACGCAAAGGCAGTATTGCAGTGAGCAGATTATTTCAAAAAGGAAGGGAAGAAAGAGATGCGCGGGGAAAACGAACCAGTACAGCTTGTATGTCCAATATGCCGGCAACGGACGATCGTTTATCTGCCCATTGAAGACCTGCCCAAATGTCCCAATCCGGAATGCAAGGGGACCAGGATGATCATTGAAGAACTGCTGGACGAAGGAAAAGCGTATTAGTGTGATGTGTGTATGGCACAGGGGCCTGAAAGTGACCCTTTGAAAATCTGTAATTGTAACTAAAGGAGATGACAATGAAGAAAGTTTCCCTGTTGTTCGTCATGCTGGTGTTGTTGGCCTTTACCGCCAGTTCCACCCTGGCCGGTACCCTCGAGGAAATTCAGAAGCGCGGCAAGCTGCGTGTTGGTATGGAACCCGGCTATATGCCCTTTGAACTCGTCAACCAGAAGAGCGAGATCATTGGTTTTGATGTTGATATGGCAAAACGCATGGCCAAGGCAATGGGTGTGGAATTGGAATTGGTGTCAACCGCCTGGGATGGCATCATCCCCGCTCTGATGACGAAAAAATTCGACGTCATCATGTCCGGCATGACCCTGACCCAAGAGCGGAACATGAGCATCAACTTTGCCCCACCCTATATCGTTATCGGCCAGTCCATCCTCCTCAAAAAGGATCTCGTGAGTGCGGTTAAGTCCTACAAGGATCTCAACGACGCCAAATACACCGTGGCCTCAAAGCTTGGGACTACCGGCGAGCAGGCGACCAAACGCATGATCCCCAACGCCAAATATATCTCCTATGAGACCGAGCAGGAAGGTGTTCTCGAACTTGTCAACGGCAAGATCGATGCCTTCATCTATGACCTGCCCTACAATACCGTGGCTTTCGGTCAGAAGGGACAGGGCAAGATTGCCCATCTCGATACTCCCTTCACCTTCGAGCCTCTGGCCTGGGCCGTGCGCAAAGGCGATGCTGATTTTCTCAACTGGCTTGAAAACTTCATGTATCAGATCAAGAATGACGGGACCTACGAAAAAATCTATCAAAAATGGTTCCAGGATGATGCCTGGATGAAAGAAATCCAGTAAAAAAGGATACATCGTGAACGCCACTAGAAAGTTGTGGCCCTGGAAATTGTTACTTGCGGCCATCCTCATCGGGATGGCCGCTGCAACTTGGGGGGCCGTTGCGAAGATCGATTACGAATGGAGATGGTACAGAATTCCTCAGTATTTTCTCTATAAATCCGAAGATCCTCAAAAAGCACCCTTCGATTGTCAGGTCTCTGCGATCAAAAAAACAGGAGATGCGGCCGAGGTGACGCTGGTCTCTGATGCTGGTGAAAAGGCTGTACTCAAAATAGACAGCAACTCGCTGAAGGTATCGGCCCAGGAGGAACTTCTTGCCGGTGATACCGTGGGATTTACCGCTCAATGGCAATTGGGTCCTCTGCTGCTCGGCACCTGGACGACCCTCTGGATATCTGCTGTTTCGGGAGTGCTTGGGCTTATTCTCGGGTTGGTTACCGGTCTGGCCAGGGTTTCGAAAAATTACACCTGCAGCGCACTGGCAGCTATTTATATCGAATTCATCAGAGGAACGCCGCTTCTGGTGCAGATATTTATCGCCTATTTTTTTGTCGGCACGGTCTTCAACCTCAGTCGTAACGTGGCCGGTGTCGGGGCCTTGGCCCTCTTTGCCGGGGCCTATGTCGCAGAAATTGTCCGGGCCGGCATCCAATCCATTCCCCGTGGCCAGATGGAGGCTGCCAGGTCTCTTGGCATGAGCGTGCCCCAGGCCATGCTGGATATCATCCTGCCCCAGGCTCTCAAACGTATCCTGCCGCCGCTTTCCGGCCAGTTCATCAGCCTTATAAAGGATTCCTCACTGGTATCGGTTATTGCCATTACCGACCTGACCAAGTCCGGCCGTGAAATCATCACCAGCACCTTCGCCACCTTCGAGATCTGGCTGGTTGTCGCGGCCATGTATCTTATT
>JANOIV010000187.1:0-5000 GCA_031407875.1 Desulfobulbaceae bacterium
ACCGATATAGTCTGGGCTGAGATCGCTGTCGCGCCCTTATCGTCCGTGACCTGGAGGGAGGCGGTGTAATCGGCAACTGCGGTAAAAGTATGCTGGACCGAAACGCCGCTCGCCGATGAACCGTCACCGAAGTTCCATACATATCCGCTGATCGAGCCATCCGGGTCGCTTGAACCGGAGGCGTTAAATGAAACGGTAAGCGGTGTTATTCCGGTTGTCGGTGTGGCCGAGAGGGAGGCAAGCGGTTGCTGGTTTTCCTGAATAGGTGGCGCACTGATAAGGACAGGAGTGCTTGTCTGGCTGGTCAGCCCGGCGCTATCGGTAACCGTCAGGGTTGGGTGGTAGGTCCCTGCAGCGGTATAGGTATGGACAACCACGGCACCTTCACCACTTGCGCCGTCAGCGAAATCCCAGGCATGGGAAACAAGAGGCGGTTGGGTGCTGGTCGAGTCGCTGCCGTCAAGTTGCACCGTGAAAGGTGCTTCGCCAACCGCACTGGATGATGAGATGATAACAGTCGGCGGGGTAGCGGGTGGCGGTGTTGCAGTTGCGCTGGCGGTAATGACTATGCCGTTCTGCTGAGTCAAACCTCCAAGGTCTGCAACCGTCAGAGTTGCTGTATAGGTGCCGGGGAACTGGTAGATGTGGGAGACGGTGGCGCCTGTTGCTGTTTGGCCGTCGCCGAAGGACCAGGTATAGCTGCTGATCGAGCCGGTGGATGTTGAACCATTGAGGGTGAGGCTGAAGGGGGCCTCTCCTTCCTGGCTGGATGAGGTGATGACAGCGGCCAGCGTTCCTATGTCAAAAACGGTAATGATCTCGGAATATCCGCTTTGGTCGGCTCCATTGTAGGCTGTCAGGGCGAAATAATAGGTTGTGTTGTCATCCAGGCCGCTGATGGTGAACGAAGTCTGTTTTCCTACAACTATCGGCGATGCTCCCTCAATAGCGCCCGTTCCATCAAAGGGTGGGCCTTTGACTCCGCCTTTCTTGTAATACAGCCTGTACCCTTCGACCGGTTCAGGGTTTGCTTTCCATGAAAATGAATAATTTTTGGCAAACGACTCCGTTGTCGCAAAAAGGCAGATGACCGCGATGCAGAAGGCTATAAGACACCATGAACAACCGCTCTGTTTATAGTGTTGTCTGCCCGTTATTGTAGGCATAGTGTTTTTGCAGATAATTTCGTCATTTTGAAAATAAATGAATAATTTAAAATAGTTTTAACTCGTTATTGTTGTTTGCATTCTCCTTTTTGTATCGGCCTACATCGTTCTAATAAAATCGTTGTCATTTTTAAGTGGGACATATTAAACGAATATTTCGTATCCCGGTTGGGATTGTATATCACCGGGTCAATGCGACTATTTGTCAGAGCCCTGCTCCCTGTTTTTGTTGATTACCCATTCCAGCCATTCCTTCTGATTTTCGGATAAGTCACTTTTTCTACTAGCAATAAATGAGGCAAGTACATCCGTATCTGTAAATGATGCGGAGTAATACCCTTTGGCAAATGCCCCACGACCGAGGATATTGATCGTGCCGCTTTTGTCGAAACCGAGCATGAGGTCATGATTTTTATAAATCTTGGCATCGGCGCTTGTCGAGACGGTGCCGTACTTGGCGGTTTGGATGTAGTTGTAGGAAAATCCGCCGATCACTACCACCAGAATCAGGCATAGCCCAACGGCAATGCGGATGAGTCGGATACTTTGGAGTGAAAAAAAATCGTTCTTGAGGGAATAGGGGATGAGCTCTACTATCTGTTTGGCAATATCGGACTGTCTGGCAAGCAGCGGTTCGATGACGTTTCCGGTATACTGTTCCAGATCGTTTATCGCCTGCTGGTCCGAAGGGTCTGACATGGCGACCTCAAGGATATTATTGTTTTTCATTCTCAGGGGGATGACGTCATATTTCCGGCACATATAGCGCGGCAGTTTTTCTGTCATATCGGCAGAGAAGCTCGAAATAATATCAGTGGGTTTTATACCAAGCTGTGCTGCCAGAACATCCACGAGTTTGTCTTCGGTCAACGCCCCCATGCGCACAAGAATTTTTCCGAGCCTGCGGTTAGTGCCGATCTGCAGGCGGATGGCCTCGTCGATTGTTTTCTGATTTACTAGACCCTGCTGGACGAGTAATTCGCCGAGAAGTGGCATAATAGTCCCTCCTGATTGTTACTTTAGATTCTACATATACGAAATAGTATATACTATTTCCGGGCCAGTAATAAAGGTAATTTATATTACGGTCGAAAATTATTGGATCAGAGTAAACGTTGCACGTTTCGCAGGAGGGCGGAAGAAGAAAATCTTTCGGGTTTCGGAAAAAAATGTGGTTTATCCCGGAAAACTGACGTGCTGCCAGGGGGATTGATCTTCACTGTGTTTACCCCGCCGGGGAGAAGGTAGCGCTGCAATATCGTGTGCATGACTGGAAGCATCGCGGAAAAGATCAGAACTATGCCAACAGATTTAACGGGCAGGCTGTCCTCGCCTCAGGCTGGAATACGATAACAGTGCCGATGAAGGAGATTGAGAACGGGCCGAAAAACAGGCACATGGATCTTGCGCACATTCGAGAGCTGGGGTTTTTCGTGGTAGAGCAGTCTTATGCGCGGGTTCTCTATTTTGATGATGTGGAGCTGCTTGAAGGGGACTGAAATCTTCCACTAGTGTCACGTCAATATTGAAATGTCGTAAAAATCTGTTATACTTTGTTCATACTCAACCCAGGAGGTTCGACTATGAACAAATACATTGTGACGCTTACCAAAGAAGAACGTGAACTTCTCAGTGGCATCGCATCAAAAGGAGAGCACAAGTCACAAAGAATCCTCAACGCATTGATTTTGCTTGGTTGCGATACTGGTGATCTTCAAACCAGCCGTTTAACGAATGAAGAGATTGCGAAGGTCCTGAATATCAGCATGAAGAAGATTGACCGGGTAAAAAAACGTTTTATTGAGGAGGGTTTTGATGCAGCCCTCGACAAAAGGAAAGCAGATCGTATTTATACAAAAAAAGCGGACGGCGACTTCGAAGCTCATTTAATTGCATTGAGTTGCGGCAATCCACCTGAGGGGTTTTCCCGATGGTCTCTAAGGTTGCTGGCAGATAAGGCAGTCGAACTTGAATACATAGACAGCATTTCCCATGAAGCAGTTCGGCGTATTTTTAAAAAAACGAACTCAAGCCTTGGCAACAAAAAGGCTGGTTGATCCCCCCCTGAACACAATGGCAGTTTTGTCGCCAATATGGAAAAGGTGCTCGATGTTTACAAACGACCGTATGATCATCGCCATCCTGTTGTGTGCATGGACAAGTCGCCGAAGCAATTAATTGGAGAGACAAAGGTACCGATCCCAGCATCAGTCGGACAATCGGCCAGGCATGATTACGAGTATACCCGTCATGGCGTTTGCAACATTTTTATTGCCTGCGAGCCACTGTCGGGAAAGCGTATGGTGAAGATCACCGAAAGAAAAACTAAGCGAGACTGGGCGATTTTCCTGGAAGAAATCGCAGAGCAATAAAAAGGAGCGGAGAAAATAACTCTGGTGATGGACAATCTGAATACGCATGAACCAGGATCACTTTATGAATGTTTCCCGCCTGAAAGAGCAAAAGCATTATGGGATCGTTTTGAGTTTGTATACACTCCGAAACACGGAAGTTGGCTGAATATGGCTGAGATAGGGCTGAATGTCCTCACCGGTCAATGCTTGAACAGAAGAATCGATGACATTGAAATTGTCAGGAAAGAAGTAAGCTCATGGCAGGAACACAGAAACAACAAAAATGCCAAAGTGAATTGGCAGTTCACTGCTGACAACGCTCGGATAAAATTGCTACGACTTTATCCGACACTTAACAGTTGACGAGACACTAGGTGCAAAGGGTGGAGAATGAGGAAACGGCAAGGGATATTTCAACACCCTTAACAAGTGTCATTGTGTTCCGGACAGAGGCCTTGAAAACAGGAAAAGCCGCTGAGGCTGGGCTCAGCGGCTTTTCAAGAGAAACAAGAGCAAAGTGGGCAGGCTATTTTTTCTTTCTCCGCGCTACCCCGGCAAGACCGGCAAGACCGGTTCCGAAAAGCAGCATGGTGGCTGGCTCGGGTGTTGGGGTATAGTCTATCGTCAATTCTGATTTGTCGATATAAAAATCGCCCCCGAGTGATGCCAGTGTCACTCGATATGCTCCGTCATAAAGTGAACTTACACCAATATTGTAAGAGTAAACGCCTGTATCCACCTCACCAAAATCCCAACTTAGATCCTCTCCAAATCCAAACCCAAGTTCTAAATTAAATATCAACCAATCTCTATCATTATCATCACGCAATGAAAGTGCAAGGGTTGCCGAATTAATCACGTCGGCGGCTGGATCAAATGTGAATTGGTGCTCCCAAGTCACATAATCGAATATCCCATCCAATTTATTAACAGAACCATATCCATGACCGACATAATCTTCAGTTGCAGTTGTGCCGTTGGCATCAAAGTACGTCGTGTCAGTTAACGTATTCGCACTCGTGAAACCGGCAAATCCTAAGAGCAATAATCCAGTTGCAAGTCCCGCCACTAATTTCTTCTTCATGTCCCCTTTCTCCCTTTTTCTTTATTTAAGGAATTTCACCTCCCGTTTGCTATGTGGCCCCCCCTTTAGCAGATCCACACGCCTAACCTCTGCGCCTTACTGCAGCTTTCGTGCCATAAGTGTGTTATGCAAGAGGCCTTTTCAAATACACTCCAAACGGCCAAACTGAATATTGTGAATCTTAGTTATTGTGCTGAAATATAAAAGAAAAAAATCTGTATTTTTTATAAAAAACCAATTCAGATTGAGTTGTCGAGATGGTTGAAGAACAAATTTTTGAGGCGTGCCGTCAGAGCTGTTCTATATCAATCACTTACCGGAGGAACACTCTTCCTAACTCGAAAATAGGCCTGTTGTGTGCCGAAGTGTGCCGAAAAAATTGCCTGATCTACAGGA
>JANOIV010000191.1:0-94245 GCA_031407875.1 Desulfobulbaceae bacterium
ATCAAAATGTTGTAGCAGAGGTCCGAGAGAGCCTGATTGGCCAAAGAGCAGGAGCAGCAGATAACCCACCACCACCGGCGGCAGGACCAGGGGCAGGTTGACCAGCCCCTCGATCAGGGCCTTGCCGGGCAGCCGGGAAAAGACCAGCAGATAGGCTACGGCAAAACCCAAGGGTGTGGCAATCAGGGTGGCGGCGCAGGCCACCTTGATCGACAGCCAGATCGCCTGCATATCCTGGGGAGAAAGACTCGACATTGTTTCCATACTCGCAAATATTCAAATTATTGCAACTATTCAGTTCGTTGGCATTGGCTTCATCGGTATCGAAATCGCTATCGCTATCGGTATCGATCCCGATTTCGATAGCGATTATTCGTCGAAATGTGGGGCTGAATAGTTACTAAATTATTTTGATATCTTGCTACACTTACTTCGTTGTCTCAAAACCGTATTGCTGCAGGATTGCCTGGGCCTCGGGACCGGCCAGATACGTGTAAAAGACCTTGACTTCCTCTTTCGCCGCGCCGGTCGTGGTCAAAACCGAGGGATAAACAATGCGGTCGTACAGGTTGTCCGGGACCACCAGCAGGATTTGGGCATGCTCGACCAGCAGGGCATCGGTCTTGTAGACAAAGGCCCCATCCACCTCGCCCCGGTCGGCATAGAGCAGGGCCTGGCGAACATCCTGGGCCATCACCAGTTTTTTTTCTTTGGCAAGAGCCTCATAGACTCCGGTGGCCCGCAAGGCCTGCTCGGCATACTGTCCGGCCGGGACACTGGCCGGACTGCCGATGGCGACACGCTGCAGGCCCTGCAGATCCGCCAGGGAGTTGACGACTATGCCCTTTTTCCCGGCAAATACCAGCTTGTTATAGGCCAGGATGTGCTTTGTGGCCTCAAGCCCTTTGCCTTCCTTGATAATAAAATCGAGCCACTTGGGATGGGCGGAGATAAAGATATCGGCCGGTGCGCCCTGAACAATCTGCTTGGCCTGGGCCCCACTGGCACCGAAATTGGTGCGGATCAGCGAATCCGGCGCAGTCTTCTTGAATCCGTCAATGATCTCCGCCAAGGCGTTTTTCAGACTGGCCGCCGCCGATACATGGATCTCACCGGCAGAGACAGTGACTACCGACAGACTGCACAACCATAGAACCACAGGTAAGACCGTCCATCTCATTTTCATCACCAAACTCCTTTCATGTATTCAAAATTATTAATTATTCAACTTCGCCAATCATCAAACAACACCTGTTGTCGTATTCCAAAAATAGATACGGCAAGCTGCAGATATCCGCCATATGATCTCTCAAATTCCGTGCCGGGATGTATTTTCTTGCTGTAGACAGAGGAAGAAAAAAGCCATACGACTCAATATGCTCTATTTATTGGGATATTGCTCAGAGAGTTTCAGGCCTTGCAGCAAAGCGATACGCAACTGGAACCGGGCTGCCTAGCTGCCTACATAATTGTCGAGACGAGCGACAGTCACCCTACAAAAATGTCGTTTTTGGCAACTACGGTCCTTCACTTTGCGCCTCTAGGTGCTGAACCTAGTCCCTCTCGGAAAAATCCCCAGAACAAATTCAGTTTCCAGCCGATTGCGGATTTGTATGGAAATCTTTTATTCTCTTTTACATAGGAACAGACACGGCCATTTCAGCCAACTGCTGAAAGGAGAAGAAAACTTACTTTCTATGTACAAGGAGATCACAGTGGACTACACAAGGGCATATAACAGCAGGTTGATGAATCCCAGTGAAGCAGTGCAAATGATCAGCTCCGGAGACTGGGTAGACTATGGTTGTTTTCTTGCCACCCCTATCACCCTCGATAAAGAACTGGCCAAGCGGATTGGCACTGTGGAAAATGTAAAAATTCGCGCCCTTGGATTTCCCGGACAGGCGGCAGTGGCCAAGGCTGATCCCGAGGCCAAAAGTTTCAGCTACAACAGCTGGCATTTTACCGGTGCTGACCGCAAACTGCATGACCGGCAGGCCTGCAACTATATCCCGCTTTGCTACCATGAAGGCCCCGGATACTATGAAAAACAGGATATCACCACCGATGTTATGCTCCTCAGGACCACGCCGATGGACAGCAAGGGATTT
Source organism: Desulfobulbaceae bacterium (assembly GCA_031407875.1). Lineage (GTDB taxonomy): Bacteria > Desulfobacterota > Desulfobulbia > Desulfobulbales > Desulfocapsaceae > Desulfoprunum. The sequence goes on from JANOIV010000191.1 coordinate 2,112, forward strand.
TTTAATTTCGGTGTTTCCAATTCCTTTACCAGGGCCCAGATAAACGCCGCCAAGAAGGTTATTGTCGAAGTAAACGAGAATGTGCCGTACTGTTACGGCGGCGATCAGGAACAGGTCCATATATCCGAGGTCAATGCCGTTGTCGAAAGCGACAACGAAGAAATGTACAGCATGCCGGAGCCGGCCATTTCCGATGTTGATCAGCAGATCGCCGAGATTGTCGTTTCCCAGATCGAAAACGGCGCCTGTCTGCAACTCGGTATCGGGGCAATGCCCAATGCGATCGGTAAACTGATTGCCAACTCAAACCTGCGCGACCTGGGGGTACATACGGAAATGCTCTGCGACAGTTTTGTCGACATCTACGAAGCAGGCTGCATCTCCAACAAAAACAAGAAACACGATGTTGGTAAATTCGTCTACACCTTTGCCCTCGGTTCGAAGAAACTCTATGATTTCCTTGATCATAACCCCGCCTGCAGCAGTTTCTCGGTGGATTACACCAACCGGCTCGACAAGATCTCTGCCAACGACAAGGCCATCGCCATTAATAACGCCCTGGAGATCGATCTGTTTGGTCAGGTTTCTTCCGAATCAAGCGGCACCCGTCATATATCCGGGACCGGCGGGCAACTTGACTATACCTATGGATGTTATCATTCCCGAGGAGGTAAGGCCCTAATATGTCTGAGTTCTTCCGTTGTGGACAAGGACGGAACCAGAAGATCACGGATCAGACCGTTTCTGGCACCGGGGACCATTACCACCCTGCCACGGGTTATGGTCAACTATGTCGTCACCGAGTACGGCGTGATCAACCTCAAAGGAAAATCCACCTGGGAGCGGGCCAATGCCTTGATCTCGATTGCCCATCCTGATTTTCGCGAAGAACTTACCGAGCATACCAAGATGATGAATATTCAGATGTAGGCCTTATTAACGCATCACACCATCAAGCGCCTTGTGTGCTTTCGAAAATGAAGGGAAAAGACTGCTTCGGCACTCCTGGGACTTTGTCCTGTCTGCCGACACGGAACCCGGGCTGTCTTTTCCCTTCATTCTTTTCCCCCTTGCCTGGTCCGACACCCGTCGCCCCGGTCTTTACTGCCACTTCCCGTCGCTGTCCCGGCTGCCTGCCTGCTCGCATTCTCCGTTTTTTCATGAAAAAAGATGACTGCTCCTTTTACTGCCGGCCGATTTCTGTTAGAAATGACCTATCGGTTTTCCGCATACCTGTCGATATGCTCTTTCCCCGTCAGTGGGTTTGCTATGCGGCCAATAATATGCCGTTGGGCCTGGCATGACCTAATCTTTTTAAGAGGATGCGCAGGATATGTTTGCGGGAACTCGGATTCGCCATAAGCTCCTTTTCTACTATGCCCTTCTCTATACGCTGTCCCTCTCCATTGGCTTTGCCACCGTCTATGTCATTATCCGCGATACCATTGAAGGCAATATTGAAAGCCAACTGCAGAATACCACTACCTCCATCTACAATCTGGTGCAGAACTCTGCCACCGTCTCCATTAAAAACTATCTGCGGGGTGTCGCCGAAAAAAACGTCGAAATCATCGACTCGTTCTATCAGAAACATCAGCAGGGCCTCCTCAGCGAGCAGGAAGCAAAAGATCAGGCTGCCAAGGTTTTGCTGAGCCAGACTATCGGCCAGTCAGGCTATATCTACTGTCTCAACAGCAGCGGTATCGTGGTTGTACACCCGCAGCAGCTCCTGCTCGGCACGGATGTTTCGGAATATTCCTTCGTCAAAGACCTGCTGGTGAAAAAGCGGGGCTATCTCGAATATGACTGGAAAAATCCGGGTGAACAGGCCGCCAGGCCCAAGGCCCTGTACATGGTCCACTTCGCGCCCTGGGACTGGATCATCTCCGTTTCCTCCTACCGCGAGGAGTTCAAGGGGCTGGTGAATGTCGACGACTTCAAGAAGAGTGTCCTTGACCTGAAATTCGGTAAAACAGGCTACGCCTATGTCATGAACACAGAGGGCAAGGCGATCATCCATCCCCAACTGGAGGGTATCAATATTCTGACGGTGGAGGGACTGCCCAATGAATACCTGGCCTCTATCCTCAAGCAGAAAAACGGCCGGGTGGTGTATCCGTGGAAGAACCCCGGCGAGACGAAACCCCGTTTAAAACTGTGTGTCTTCAATTACATAAAGGACTACGACTGGATCGTCGCGGCGACCAGCTATCAAGATGAATTCTATGAGCCGCTGCGGACCATAGGCAGCCTGATACTGGCCACCTTCATCATCACCATGCTTCTGGTCCTGCCGCTGACGTTCAAGATCAGCAACTCGATTACCCGTCCCCTGCAAAAGCTGATGGACCACTTCGAGAATACCAAGGAAGGCGATTTCAGTCAGCGCATGGCGGTGACCTCACAGGACGAGATCGGTCAACTGGCCGGCTTTTTCAACAGATTCATGGAGCAGCTCGCCGAGTACAGCAGCAATCTGAAACGACAGATACAGGTCAGGGAGGAGGCGGAAAACAGCCTCAGAGAAAGTGAACAGCGCTACCGCTCGGTGATGGAGTCGGCCGCCGACCCCATTGTGGTCTATGACACGGAAGGCCGGGTGAGCTATTTCAATCCGGCCTTTCACCAGGTTTTCGGCTGGAGCCTGGAAGAATGTCTCGGCAATAAAATGGACCGCTTTGTACCTCCGGAGAACTGGCCGGAAACCCTGGTCATGATCAACGCCATCAAGGAGGGCAAGGTCCTGCCGGCCACCGAGACAAAACGTTCCACCAAAACGGGGGATATCCGTACGGTCAGCATCAGCGGGGCGGCCTTCCGGGATCACAACCAGCAGCTTGCCGGCAGCGTGGTGATCCTCCGCGATATCAGCGAAACCAAGCGACTGACCAACCAACTGATGGATATCGGCGACAACGTCCGCCAGACCATCGGTCAGGACCTCCATGACGATCTGTGTCCGCATCTCATCGGCATCGGTGGCTTGGCCTCGGCCTTGCAATCGACTATTGCGGACAGCAACGTTAAAGGCGCCTTCCTGGCGGAACGGATCGTCAGCCTGATAGGTGATGCCACGACCAAGGCCAGGGACTTGGCGAGAGGCCTCTGCCCGGTCCACCTGGTATCCTACGGATTGCAGTCGGCACTAGGCGAAATTGCCGAAAATACCGGGCAGGCAGCCAATATCCGCTGTACCTTCAGGGGTGACGATTCCTTGATCGTCAATAACAACACCCTTGCCACCCATCTCTATTATATCGTGCAGGAAGCGGTAAACAATGCGGTGAAACACGCCGCTGCCTCCGCAATTGCCATCTCTCTTGGCCAGGAAAGTGATTATATTCACCTGTGGATTATTGATAACGGCCAGGGTATACAGGAACAACAGGGCGGAACAGGCATCGGTATGCAGATCATGAAATACCGGGCCCTGGCTATCGGGGCCTATCTCGAGATCACCAGCACCAAGGGCAACGGCACGAGCATTCATGTCTTTATGAAAAAATCGGCAGCGCTGCTCAGTTAACATCAACAGATGAGGGAACCGATGTCCCCGCACAAGAAATACAGGATACTGATTGTCGACGATCATCCCATTTTCTGTCTCGGCATGAGCGAGTTGATCAACAAAGAGCCGGATCTGGAAGTTTGCGGCAGCATCGAGTCGATGAAAAAAGCCTGCGAAGCAGTTGCCCGCCTGAAACCTGACCTGGCCATTATCGACATCTCCCTCAAAGATGGCAACGGCATCGAACTGGTCCAGGAGATCAAGAAAGAGTACGAAGGTCTGCCCATGTTGGTGCTTTCCATGTATGACGAATCACTCTACGCCGAAAGGGCACTTCTGGCCGGGGCCAGCGGCTATATCATGAAACAGGAGGCGATTTCCAAGGTTGTCGAGGCCATCCGCCATGTCCTGAACGGCGGTATCTACGCCAGCAACACGGTCAAAGAAAAGGTGTTCAAACGATTGACCAGTCATCAGACCGCCGACAGCAGGTCACCTCTGGATATTCTCACCAACCGCGAACTGGAAGTCCTGCGCCTGATCGGCGAAGGCTGCTCCACCAAGGAGATTGCCGACCGTCTACACCTCAGCATCAAAACGATCGGCACCTACCGCGAAAACCTCAAAGAAAAGTTGCAACTCAAACACTTCACAGGATTGGTGAAGTTCGCCGTGCACTGGTCCAATAAAATTTTGCAGTAGCTGTTTGGTTTGAGACGAAGGCAGTCGTCAAGTGCAAAGGGGGTCATTGAAAGGGGGTCAAGTCCGCCGTTGGCTTTTATAGAAAAAACGGCACAAATCCGAATTGTTCCGGTCAGACACGTTTATATAATCCACGCGCATGGCCCCCATTTACCCTGTTTGCCTCTGTCAATATTGACAACCTAATACCCACCACTTAGATTCTCAGAAGGTCAATCCAATTCATTTGGCAATAAACAGCCAGTAAGATACTGTAATTTCGTGAAATTCGTGGACACATACCCAATTTAACAAGACAATGCACCGGACGAACCAGTGATTTTGACGTTTTACCTCACGGAGAACGCACCTATGAAGAAGCCCCGCATCACCGTGATCACCCTTGGAGTCGATGACTTGGAGGGCGCTGTTAGGTTCTACCGCGATGGCCTTGGTCTTAAGACTGAAGGAATTATCGGCAAAGAGTTCGAACATGGCGCGGTTGCTTTCTTTGACTTGCAAGCTGGTTTGAAATTGGCGGTTTGGCCTCGCAAGAGCATCGCACATGACTCCGGTCTGCCATTGGCAGAGCGAAGCGCTGCAGAATTCACTCTCGGGCACAACGTCTCTTCGAGAACGGAGGTCGATACCGTAATGAAGCAAGTGCAAGATGCCGGGGCCGTTGTTGTCAAACCTGCTCAAGATACATTCTGGGGAGGCTACGCCGGCTATTTCCAAGACCCTGATCAGCATCTCTGGGAGGTCGTATGGAATCCTCAGTTACTACCGCAAAATGAGGCATAACGAGTCACCTCAGCGGACTGTCAAAAAGCTGCGCTTTTTGACAGTCCGCTGAATTCCAACGTTGGGGCGCATTCACCAGGCCTCACGGTTTTCTGTGAAAGGGAGTGGGAATGAAAATTTTCATGCACGTATTCGGAATCATCCATGGGGTGATGGCATTTCTCTTTGCCTGCGCCGCACTCATGCTTATCACAATTGCCACCCATATGGGCTGGGTGGCCTTCTTCGGCGGTTTGGACCGAGCCGCAGCGCAAGCGATTATCGAAGCCGTGGGGCTGTTAGCTGCTGCTGTCGTCGCGTTGCAGATTGCCGAAACTATTGTTAAAGAAGAGGTCATTCGTGGCGCTGACATCAGCGCGCCTACTCGCGTACGACGATTCCTGTCAAGATTCTTCCTGGTCATCGTGGTCGCGCTGGCCATCGAGGGGCTCGTTGCGACGTTCAGGGCCATACATGAAGATCCGGCACAACTTCCGTATGCGGCGAGTATCGTGATCGCGGTAGGAGTTCTTCTTGCCGCCTGGGGTATATTCATTCATTTCAACCGTTCTGCTGAAGAACTTGAGCCAGAGGCAATGGCGGACGCAAAGCGGGAAGACCGAAAGCTCAAACCACCCCCGCCTGATTAATCTTCACTTGAGGTCCCCTAACTCTTTGATGAACCTGACCGCTGGGTCAATACAAGGACAGCTGGAGCATGCGCGTGCGGTAGGACTGGAAGATACATATTCTGAAGATCTCCACGTAAAAATTTTACAATGTATCAACCTGCTCTGACATTACATATGTGAGGCAAAGGGTACCCGGTTTTAAATTTTTCCCGCAGTATCAAACGAAGAAGTCTGCCCCACCTGTTTACTTTGCAGCTGGAAACCGCACCATTTTCCGACTGTACCTTGGTGGCGACTTTTTTAAACCTGTCTCAAAATATCAGCCTCGATCTTTTATGGAAATAAACGGGCGATTGGCGATACCATTGAATACCTGGCGTGGTCGTCCGATTCTACTGCTGTCCTTGTCAAGATTCATCTCCTGCCAGTGGGCAATCCAACCCGGCAGTCTGCCAAGAGCGAACATGACCGTAAACATGTTGGTTGGAATACCAATGGCCCGGTAGATGATGCCTGAGTAGAAGTCGACATTCGGGTAGAGGTTTCGCGATTGGAAATAATCGTCTTTGCTGACCCGCTCTTCAAGTTCAAGGGCTATGTCCAGTAGCGGGTCTGATATTTTAAGTGTCTTGAGCACCTCATGGCAGGTCTTTTTGATTATCGTGGCTCGAGGGTCGTAGGTTTTGTAGACACGGTGTCCAAATCCGGTAAGTCTATATGGATCATTGGGATCCTTGGCCATCTTGATATATTTTTCATAATCCCTGCCATCGGCATAAATCCTTTCGAGCATTCTCATGACGGCTGCGTTGGCACCGCCGTGCAGTGGTCCCCAAAGTGCACTGATACCGGCGGAGATGGAAGGATAGAGCCCTACTCCGGCACTGCCCACTAGCCGCACCGTCGAGGTTGAACAGTTCTGCTCGTGGTCGGCATGCAGAATAAGTAACTTGTTGAGCGCCGAAACCAGAACCGGCTCGACGGTATAGGGTATGTTGGGCCGGTCGAACATCATGTACAAAAAGTTGGCACAATAACTCAGGTCGGCCCGAGGATAGGCGAGCGGGTGCCCCATGTTCTTCTTGTAAGAAAAAGCGGCGATAGTTCTGGTCTTCGAAAGCAACCGAGCTGTGGTTGTAGTGATGCCGCCGTAGGGATCCTCGTCAAGATCCATTTCCGGGTAAAAATCGTGCAGGGTCCCGACCATGGTAGACAGAATAGACATCGGCGAGGCTTTTGGCGGAAAATGATCAAAGAAATGAATCATGTCCTCATGAATCAGGGCGTAATTGGTCATGTCGTCCTTGAATTGCGCCAGCTCGGTGCTGGTCGGCAACTCGCCCGTCAGGAGGAGATAGGCAACTTCAATAAAGAGACAATTTTCTACCAGATCGGCTATATCGTAGCCGCGATACCTGAGAATGCCCTTCTCACCGTCAAGATATGTTATCTGTGACTGGCAAGAGCCGGTGTTCATGTAACCACTATCGAAGGTGATGTAACCGGTGTCACGAAGCAGACCTCTGATGTCCAAGGCCTTTTCGCCGGTTGTGCTTTCGATAATTGGCAGCTTATAATTGGTGTCGTCAATGGTTAATTGTGCGTTTTGGCTAGACATTATTCCTCCTTATGCGGTGGGTAATAGTTGGACGTCCCGTTTTAATGACGGTTTTCAGTCATGAGTCTGAACCAACCTTTAGAAAATATTGGCAGCAGCAGCCAGCTCGTCTTGAAAACGAGCTGGCCTTCTGCTCTTCTGGGTCAGGCGTTAGTTTGTGAGAGATAGATGTCTCGGGCAGGCGTGAATTGTAATCGAAGGACTGCAACAAGCGATAGTTCCTCAGACACTGTCCGAGGAACGGCAAGTATAGACGGAGAAGACCATTATTTCAATTACCTTTATCTTTGCTGCTTTGCAGCAGAGCATCTCAACCTATTTCAGAACGACGGGTATCACCACACTGCTCTCAGTTTGAGGCCGGAGATTTTGATTTGGTTTTCTGACTTGATAGCGCCTGTGATCTTAACCCGAAAAACCTCAACCGTTGTGAATTGAGTGATTCCGCCTGAGCCACAAGGACGTCTCCGCCAAACTTTACTTATCGTGTTTAATGCCTATACTTAGCTGACAGCAGTGATATTGAATATCGCTGCTACGAACCACTATTAGCTGTAATCAGCCTCGCACTTTCCCTGCCTACCGCCTGTTCTGTCGGAGATTGCACCTTTCTTGACCTAGCGGTATGTTCGAGCGACAGGCAGGCTTGCTCTCAACTTTAATCAAATTGAAATTCCGTCTTCCAAAAACATCCCACCGACAAACACCCTAACAACAAAGGATGCCTTTGAAATGAGCGACGAAATCGAGCACAAACTGAAAACGAGACATCTCCGCTTAGATGACTATGAATCGTTGCATGATATTTGTGGCAGAATCTATAAGGGGGTTACCGCCCCCTGGCCAAAGGAACAAATTGCTAAATTAATTAGCCTATTTCCAGAAGGACAGGTCTGTATTGAGGATAACGGCAAGCTTGTGGCCGCGGCTTTGTCTCTTACCATCGATTTTAGTTTATTCGGTGATCAGCACTCCTATAACCAGATCATAAGCGGTGGAACATTTAAAAATCATGATCCGCAAGGTGACTATCTTTATGGCATAGAGGTTTTTGTCGATCCCGAATTTCGCGGGATGCGCCTTGGCCGCCGCCTCTATGATGCCCGAAAGGAATTGGCAGAAAATCTTAACCTTAAAGGTATTTTGATTGGTGGTCGAATCCCTGGTTATCATAACCATTCTGATCAGATGCGCCCCCAACAGTACATTCTTAAGGTCAAAGATCGGGAAATATATGATCCGGTCCTCACTTTCCAGCTCTCAAACGATTTCCATGTACGAAACCTTCTCGATGACTATTGGCCAACGGATCATCATTCCCACGGAAACGCCGTACTCCTGGAGTGGATCAATATTTACTACAAGAAAAAGACCAAGCTCATTGGCAGGACCAAGTCAATTGTAAGGTTGGGCGTTGTCCAGTGGCAGATGCGGCGATTCAATTCCTTTGATGATTTTATGCAGCAGGTTGAGTTTTTTATCGACACGGTCAGCGACTATAAGGCTGATATAATACTTTTCCCTGAACTGCTCAATGCACCACTTATTCACACCTGCGAAGGGAAAAACCCGACTGACGCCATGCGCATGTTGGCCGGTTATACCGAAGGCCTGCGACAAGCCATGGTTGAAATGGCGCTGAGCTACAACATCAACATTGTAGCTGGCAGCGTTCCGCAACTGCGGGAGGATGGAAAACTGTACAACGTCAGTTTCCTCTGCCGCCGTGATGGAACCTGGGATAGCCAGTCTAAATTACACATTACGCCGGAGGAGGATGCCCATTGGGGTTTTACGGGAGGACACGATCTGAAGGTTTTTGATACCGATGTGGGAAAGGTTGGAATTCTGATCTGTTATGATGTCGAGTTTCCTGAACTGGCCAGACTGCAAGCCCTCAAAGGTATGAAAATGCTGCTGGTGCCATACTGGACCGACACGAAGATCGGTTATTTACGAGTACGGCGATGTGCCCAGGCCAGGGCCATAGAAAATGAGTGTTTTGTTGCCATCTCCGGCAGTGTCGGCAATATTCCCAAGGTGGAAACCATGGGAATCCAGTATTCGCAGTCTGCGATTTTTACTCCATCAGACTTTTCCTTCCCCCACGACGCCATAGCCTCAGAAGCGACGCCCGGTGTCGAAACAACTCTCATCACTGATCTAGACCTTGACTCGATCAAGGAATTGCGGGCCCTGGGCAGTGTGCGCAATGTCGTGAGTCGACGAACCGACCTCTATGAATTGCGCTGGTTGGAAGATACATAATATCTCATCCTTATAACTGATGGATTGTTAGTTGCATTGGGTTTTTCCTCATGATCATGAGCACGATCCTTATGCAAGTACAAGGGGGTCAACAAGGGGGTCAAGTCTGCCGTTGGCTTTTATCATAATATGTGCTACTTAAATGAGATTATGCCAAGACCATTACGCATAGAAAAAAACGGAAACAGATCCCAATTATTCCGGTCAGACACGTTTATATACTCCACTCGCTTGTTCCGCATTAACTCAGTTTGTCTGTGTCAATATTGACAACCTCATCCCCACCTCTTAGATTCTCAGAAGGTCAACCCGTTTCAAACGGCAAGCAATCGCCGGTAAGATTATGTAATTTCGTGATTATACAATCTGCTGATTGCCTGCCAAACTACCTGCCAGATTACCTGGAATTACGAGAAACGGGTTTGTCGTGCAATTCTATTAAAAGGAGGCTTACAATGGCTTATACATGTCAAAATTGTGGTGCGTCCGCAGAAAATTCCAGCAACCTCTGCAAACCAACAAGTGAAAAACTGAACAATAAATTCTGCAGTGCCCCAGCAGCTCGGATTTGCAATAGCAAACTCGTTGCGATGAAATATACTTGTGACGATTGCGGCAGCTTTTCAGCAAACCCCGAAACGCTGTGCAGCCCGAGTCAAATCAGATAATAATCAAAAGGAGTAATTGGAGACACTTCCCCAATTACTCTCCCAACTATTCGGTATTTCCCCTTGTTCTCTCTGATAGATATCGAGGACACTGATCTCCATGAAATTTTCTGGTTTCTTCAGTGGGCCAAAGCCATTTTGTCGATATAATCCGTGTGCATCGGCAGCAGCCAGCAGCCAGCGCGCGCAGCCCCTGCAACTCTGGACGAGGGGGATTGCGGGGGCACCATACTGCATTAAGAGATTGTGAAATTGGCTACGACCAGCTTGGCTTCTTGAGTATGGCCTCCTGAATCTAACATAAGGAAGATTGAGAAGATTACAACAATTTGATACAATTCAAAGAACCGGCCTGCCCGAACAACGAACCAGGCCTTGAATTTTTCTGCTTTCCAACTTCAAGGAGAACATTATGAGTAGAAAAAAAATCCTGCTGGCAATTGACGGATCCGACCATTCAAACAAGGTGCTGGACAAAGCAATTGAATATGCCAAGTTACTGGATGCTGAGATTGTTTTTGTGTATTGTCATGAAAAATTTCCGAAATTACTCGGCGAACCCTACAGAAACAAAGAAATTGTAAATATACTCAGCGAGTCTGAAAAAGTGGTTGACCCCTTTCTGCAACGTCTTGAAAATGAAAAAATCCCGGTCGAAAAACGTCTCATGGAGGAACCAGCCGGGAAAACAATCATCGATGTGGCCACTATTGAAAAATGTAATCTGATCATTATGGGATCACATGGTTTAAGCAACCTTGCAAGCCTGATAGTTGGCAGCGTAACCCATAGAGTCCTGCAGACTGCCCCTTGCTCTGTTCTGGTCGTGAGATAGTGCTGAAGTTGAATCTGAGCCGAATGCCCTTCGTCTTGCTCTCCTTTGCATCTGGATTCGGCCCCCATCCGGCCTCAGATATTTCTTCGGGGATTTCCGGACCTTTCCCAGCCGTTCCGCAGCAACAGGCACTCAGTACCCGAAGGCCCTGTTCAGGGCGCTCATGACCGCCTTGATCGAAGCAACAATGATATCGGTATCAATACCTGCCCCCCAAATCCTGTCCCCCGTCGGCATTTCGATCTCAATATAGGCCGCCGCACTGGCGCTCGATCCGCCGTTCAGGGCATGCTCGTGATAGTTACAGAGGGTGAATTCACCGGTAACAGAGCTTTTCATGGCGGAACAGAAGGCATCGAGCGGACCATTTCCTGAGGCCCGGACAGTTTTTTCGATGCCATTATCGAGCAGCACGATCTCGACATCGGCAAAAGAACGCTTTTCCGCTGAATCAAAATGCCGTTTAATGACGTTAAAACCCTTGAGTTCGTAGGGCGTGACTGCGCCCAGATAGACCTCCTCAAAGATGTTATATATCTCCCGGGGTTGCAGTTCCCGCCCTTCTTTCTCAGTAATGCGCTGGACAATCGTGCCGAATTCCGGATGCATGGCCTTCGGCATCTTGAAGCCGAATTCCTTGTCCATGATATATGCCACCCCCCCCTTGCCCGACTGACTGTTGATCCGGATGATCGACTCGTAGGTCCGGCCCACATCGGAAGGATCGATCGGCAGATAGGGGACCTCCCACAGGCCGGAATCATTTTCATCGTTCATTGCCATGCCCTTGTTGATGGCATCCTGATGAGATCCGGAGAAGGCGGTGTATACAAGTTCTCCGGCATAGGGATGGCGGGGATGAACAGGGAGATGGGTGACCCGCTCATAGACATCTACCAGATGATTGATATCGTGAAGATCGAGGTGAGGATCGACGCCCTGGGTGAACATATTGAGTGCCAGGGTGACAATATCGACATTGCCGGTCCTCTCCCCGTTACCAAAGAGCGTGCCTTCAACGCGGTCTCCACCGGCCAAGAGGGCGAGCTCGGTTGCCGCCACGGCGCAGCCCCGGTCATTATGGGCATGCAGACTCATGATAACGGCAGCGCGACGGGAGAGGGACCGGCAAAACCACTCTATCTGGTCGGCATAGATGTTGGGCATTGCCATCTCAACGGTGGCCGGAAGATTGAGAATAACCGGCTCCTCCGGCGACGGCTGCCAGACATCGAGAACGGCCTCGCAGATTTCCAGGGCAAAATCCAGCTCGGTGCCGGTAAAACTCTCGGGCGAATATTCATAGCGAAAATGCGTCTCCGGGTATTTCCGCGCCTCTTCTTTTATAAGCCGCGCCCCCTCAACGGCCAGGGCCGTGATCTCCTTTTTGTTCATCTTGAAAACGGCACGGCGCTGCAACGTTGATGTCGAATTGTAGAGGTGGACCACCGCCTCTTTCACGCCCTTGAGAGACTCGAATGTCTTCTGGATGAGATGTTCTCTGGCCTGGGTCAAAACCTGGATCAGCACACCATCGGGTATCAGCTTGTTTTCAATGAGAGTCCGGGTAAAATCATATTCCAACTGAGAGGCCGAAGGGAAACCAACTTCGATCTCCTTAAAACCGATATCGGTGAGCAATCGGAACATCTCGAGTTTCTTATCAAGACTCATGGGCTGGATAAGGGCCTGATTACCGTCCCGCAAATCGACACTGCACCAGACAGGGGCCTGGGTAATGGCCTTTGACGGCCATGTACGGCTCGAAAGATCAACAAGAGGATAGGGACGGTACTTTTTCACTGATTCCGGGTTCATTTTTTTCTCCTTGAGAGTGCTCAGGGTAGTTAAGCCGTTGTCAAAAAATAACTTGACCTGAGAAATGCCGGGAACGGCATAAGGAGCCGTTACGAAATAGTGATAGACATAATGGCTATTTCGTAACGGCTCCAAAATAAAAAAAGGCCACGGTTGCATCAACCGCGGCCTTGAGAGTAATCATGTTATTCCAGTAAATGAACTACAATTTCCCCGACTCGGCCGCGGCACCAAAGCATAGATTATCTGGTAGTAGCGCGAGGAGCAGGTTTGTCATCTTCTGTAGATCGTTGTGAAGGCTGTTTTCATTGGCCGGCAGGCCTGTTTTCCTTGGTAGGCGTAGAATATACGTGATCACAGCCTATTGTCAAGTATGTTTTCTCAAGCGATCACCCGGATTTCCCCAGGCATGACTCCGATCTGAGACAGAGCAGGGGGACAGATCGCGGAGGAAATGCTCAGGTCAACCGAGGTAAGCGGTGAGTTCGGCCACAATATTCGGAATGTACGCCAAACATCTATTGAAAATTCTTCACAAACAGAGCATCATAGACCATAATGACAGTGATTCTGCTTCGATATTGACATATCAATTTTTCGCATATATATGTTCTATTTTGGATATAGTTTACTCATCTCTCAGGATTTTCAGTTCGCCTGGCGATCCAACATCAATGAAGGGGAAGGATTAATGGGAAAAATGACCGGCTCCCAAGCTATAATTAAATGCCTCCTGGAAGAGGGGGTCAAAACAATATTTGGTTACCCGGGTGGTGCTGTTATTGATCTCTATGACGCCTTGATGGGTTCTGATATTAACCATGTCCTTGTGCGCCATGAACAGGGCGCGGTCCATGCGGCCGATGCCTTCAGCAGGGTCACGGGCGAGGTCGGTGTGGCCCTGCTCACCTCTGGCCCCGGGGCGACAAACGGCGTCACAGGGATCGCCACTGCCTATCTCGACTCCATCCCCTTGGTTGTTCTGACAGGCCAGGTGCCACGTTCCCTTATCGGCAACGACGCCTTCCAGGAAGTGGACATAGTCGGTATCACCCGTCCCTGCACCAAGCACAATTATCTGGTAAGCAATAAGGATGAACTGGTTCAGACCCTGCGTGAGGCCTTTCACATCGCCAGAACCGGCCGCCCCGGTCCGGTTCTAGTGGATCTGCCCAAAGATCTGATGGCCGGCCAGCTTTCTTATCCGGAAAAGAAACCGATACGCATGCAGAACTATCAACCCACCTATGAACCGCATATCGGCCAGATCGCCAAGGCTTGCAAATTTATCCTGAAGGCCAGAAAACCGGTATTGTATGTCGGTGGCGGAGTCATCCTGTCGGATTCCTATAAAGAGCTGGAAGAACTGGCAACCACTCTCAACATGCCGGTGACCATGACCCTGATGGGCCTCGGGGCCTTCCCCGGCTCGCATCCTCTCTCCATGGGCATGCTCGGCATGCATGGCAGCTATACCGCCAATATGGCGGTGGCCCAGTGCGATCTGCTCATCGCCGTCGGGGCCCGCTTTGATGACCGGGTAACCGGCAAACTCGAAGAGTTCGCCACTAATGCCAAGGTGATCCATATCGACATTGACCCGACCTCCATCAGCAAAAACGTCAAGGTCGATGTGCCGATAGTCGCCGATTGCCAGTATGCCCTCACTGCCATCAATAACTGGTTTGCCAGAGAGCCAGGACTTAATCTCAAGGAAGAGGCCGCCCTGCATGATCCCTGGATCGAAACCATCAAGGAATGGCAGACCAAGTACCCGATGTCCTATAAGGATGATGGTGAGCTGATCAAACCGCAATACGTCGTCGAGATGCTGGACAAGCTGTCCGGCGGCGATGCGATTATCACCACCGAGGTCGGCCAGAACCAGATGTGGACCGCCCAGTTCTATAAATTCAACAAACCACGACATTTTGTCACCTCCGGCGGGCTCGGCACCATGGGCTTTGGTCTGCCCGCCGCCATAGGTGCCCAGATGGCCTTTCCCGACAAACTCGTCATTGATATCGCCGGTGACGGATCAATCCAGATGAATATCCAGGAACTGGCCACGGCCAAGCAGTATAAATGCCCGGTGAAGGTCGCCATCCTGAACAACGGCTACCTGGGAATGGTGCGCCAGTGGCAGGAACTCTTTTATGACAAACGCTATTCTGGTACAGTCATGGACGTGACACCTGATTTTGTCAAACTGGCCGAGGCCTACGGAGCAGTCGGACTGCGGGCCACCAAGAAGAGCGAGGTAATCCCGGTTATACAAGAGGCGTTTGCCACTGACAATCTGGTTATCATGGACTTTTCCGTGGCCAGGGAAGAAAAGGTGTATCCCATGGTGCCGGCTGGCAAGGCCAACACGGAAATGCTGCTCGTCTAGGATCCACTAGATACCCAGTACAACCAGAGAAACCCCGATCCGGTTTCTCACCAAACGATTACAGGACCACAATGAAACACACCATTTCCGTTCTTCTGCAAAATAAGCCAGGGGTGCTCTCCCGCGTCACAGGTCTCTTCAGCGGCAGAGGTTTCAACATTGAAAGCCTCTGTGTCGCCGAAACCCTTGATCCCGGTATATCCTGTCTGACCCTGGTCACCAGCGGTGATAATTCCATTATCGAGCAGATCACCAAGCAACTGCATAAACTCATTGATGTCATCAAAGTAACCGACATCAGTGAAAAGGAATATGTTGAACGGGAGATGGTGCTGATCAGAATCAAGGCGGAGGCCCATACCCGCGCCGAGGTATTGCGGGTGATTGACATCTTCAGAGGCAAGGTAGTGGATGTCAGCTCCAAAAGCTATGCAGTTGAAGTGACGGGGTCCGCCTCGAAGATCCAGGCAATTATCGATCTGCTTCGCCCGATCGGCATCAAAGAAATAGTGCGCACCGGTACGATAGCCATGTCCAGAGCCTCAAAATCAAAGTAGGATGAAGTTCGATTCCCGTGCAGGGCAATCTTCTTCCTGTGAAATAACCAATCGCAACTGGGGAATCACAATTTCGTCTTGACAGATTCCCCCCCAAACTGACCACAGACCTCAGGTAGACACAGCGGTCGAACGTACTGCTGGCCGCTGTCCTGGGTCCAAAGTTCATGAGAGGAACCAAAACAATGCTTTCCCCACAAATTCCTATCGCCAAAGAAGGCTTCCCCTTTATCGGCATATCAGCCTTTATCACCCTTATCTGCGCAATCCTCGGCTATAGCTGCCTCACAACAATAGCATTGATCACCACCGCTTTTATTCTCTACTTTTTCAGGGATCCCGAAAGATTCATCCCCGAGAGAAGCGACGCCTTGGTGGCTCCAGCTGACGGCAAGATCATTCTGATCGAAGACGTCTCCGACACGGCCTTCACCCAGACTCAGGCCTATAAGATCTCCATCTTCATGAACGTCTTCAATGTGCACGTCAACCGCATTCCCTGTGACGGCACGGTAGACAGGGTCATGTATACCCCCGGAAAATTCTACTCCGCCGATTCAGCTCAGGGGGCTCTGCATAATGAATATTGCGCCACGCTCCTGACTACCGCATCCGGCCGAAAGATCGCCTTTGTGCAGATTGCCGGCCTGATTGCCAGAAGAATCGTCTGCTGGCTTGAACCATTGGATACTGTGCAGCGTGGCAGGCGTTTTGGTCTGATCCGATTTGGATCACGGGTTGACCTCTATCTCCCGAAAGACACGGAACTCAAGATAACGGTCGGCCAGAAGGTCATTGCCGGGGAAACCATCCTCGGCTACCTTTCCTGAGATCACTTGAAATTTTTTTGCCTTTTGCGACCATGTACATAATTACCCGTGACCGCAGAACAAGAGCTGATGCTCTTTGTCCTTTTTATGCTATACTCCGTATCAGGACCGGCATTGAGGATAATAAGCGAACCAGGGGTACTGCGGCCAAGGGCAGTTTAGTACACCGGGCTGCAGAACGATAGCCTGTCTGCAGTATCGGAACAAACCTTTCAGACGCACATCGGCATTGAGTTCTGTTGTGAGTCTGTTGTTTGTTTACATCTTGGAATTTTTCGGTTTTCAAACCTCAAGAAACCCGGATTCCTGCCATATCACCCCTTTAAACGGGGCATTTTTTCATTTCTGAGGATTGTGTAATGAGTAAATCGAGCAAATTATATAATGTCGCGGTTGCCGGAGCCACAGGAGCAGTCGGTGGCGCCATGCTGGATGTCCTAGAAAGAAAGAACTTTCCCGTCAAGGAATTGCGGCTCCTTGCCTCCGAGCGCTCCGTCGGCAAGACCCTCACCTTTAAAGGACAAGAGATCCCCGTCCAACTTCTCACAAAAGACGCCTTTCAAGGTATCGATATAGCCCTTTTTTCGGCCGGAGGTGACCGTTCTCTCGAATTCGGCCCGGCGGCTGCTGCCGCCGGCGCGGTTGTTGTCGACAACTCCAGTGCCTTCCGCATGGATCCCGAGATTCCTCTCGTTATCCCGGAAGTGAATCCCCATGCCATCGCCCAATATACCAACAGGGGTATCATCGCCAACCCCAACTGCTCTACCATCCAGATGCTGGTCGCCCTCAAGCCGATTTACGATAAGGTGGGGATAAAACGCATCGTCGTCTCAACCTATCAGGCCGTTTCAGGGACCGGGGCCAAGGCAATTGCCGAGCTGAAAAACCAGATTATGGCCTATGCAGCCGGCAAACCGCTGGAAGCCAAGGTTTATCCTCACCAGATCGCCTTTAACTGCCTGCCGCAGATCGATTCGTTCCTTGACAACGGTTACACCAAGGAAGAGATGAAGATGGTCAATGAAACCAGGAAGATTTTCGAGGATCTGCAGATCGGCGTCACGGCAACGGCCGTTAGGGTTCCCGTGTACTATGGCCATTCAGAATCCATCAATATCGAGACGAAAGAAAAGATCAGCGCCAGTGAAGTCAAAAAAATCCTGGCCACAGCCCCGGGGGTCACGCTCGTCGATGAACCAGCCAAGGGCATATATCCTCTGGCTACCGACTGCACCGGAACATTTGAGACCCTTGTCGGCCGCATTCGTGAAGATGAATCCATCGCCAATGGCATCAATCTCTGGGTGGTCTCCGACAATATTTTAAAAGGCGCGGCCCTCAATGCTGTGCAGATAGCTGAAAAACTCATAGCCGATTATCTCTGATTTTCGGCCATCCCTGAAACTACCCGGCCTAACTTGTGCCTCCACAAGGGATGGCCGGGTAGCAGTCAAAGTCAAGCTGTATTCGGCAGATACCCGATTCTCCACCTTACTGGTCAATACTTGAGAATTATCAGCGGATGGGCCAGAGGCAGAAAGCTCTTTTCCCCACCAGGAAACAGCCAGGTTATCAGACCTACCTCTGATCGCGCACGGGAGGCCCTGTTTAATATCATCAGCGGCCACATTGCCCATGCCGATGTCCTCGATCTCTTTGCCGGCACCGGTGCCCTGGGCCTTGAGGCCTTGAGCCGCGGAGCGAAGACTGTGACATTTGTTGAAAAAAACCACCAGGCACTGGAACTGATCAAACGAAATATCCTGATATGTATGCCGGAAATCAGCACGTCACCACCGGAATTTCCACTCCGAAAGCCACTCTCTGATCTGGAAAAACCTGCCACCATTTCGGTCATTCGACATGACCTGCGAAAAGGCCTGCCCTTAAAAACCTTTGACAAAAAACAGCTTTCACGCTTTGATCTGGTATTTCTAGATCCACCTTATTCCACAGGGCTTTGCCAACAGCTTTTGACAGACTGGAACAACCATAATCGCCTGACACCGAACGGTCTTCTCATTGCAGAAGAACGATCACGTGAGACACTGGTTGGCCAATTGTCCACCCTCAGGCTCGTAGACAAACGCACCTATGGCGATACCGGCTTCTGGATCTATCAAGGCACACAGCCAAACCATCCATAACTACCAGTGGATCCAGCTTGTTTTCTCTTAACGTATTGAGGAACAGATAATGGAAGATACCCTGAACGGCCCCTCCATCTCCATCTACCCGGGAACCTTTGATCCCATTACCAATGGTCATATTGACATCATCAATCGCGCACTCAACCTCTTCGATACTGTCCTCGTTGCTGTGGCCATCAATCCCGGCAAAACCCCTCTCTTCACCCTGGAAGAACGGATAGAGATGATAAGAGGTGTCTTCGACGAAAAATCCTCACGGGTGAGAGTGGTATCAGTGTCGGGTCTGCTGGTGGAATATGCCGTCCGGCAAAAGGCCAGAGCAATCATCCGCGGTCTCCGGGCGGTTTCCGACTTTGACTATGAATTTCAACTTGCCCTTATGAATAGAAAACTCGAACGAGAGGTTGACACCATCTTTCTCATGCCAGGTCTCAGGTGGATTTTTATCAGCTCTTCGATTATCAAGGATGCAGCCCGCCATGGAGGTGACATCAGCGATATGGTGCCGCCATATGTGAGTGAAATGCTGAAGAGCAAATTTGCTCTTTGACAAAGACAATGCTCACGTCCAAACGAACGGCCCGGCTTACTCTCCTGACAAGAAGGTCCCTCTTGCTCCTCGGAGGGCTGGCTTTGCTCCACCCGATTTTACGCTTTATTGGCTTCCATGTACCCCGAAAACCGCTGAAGATTGAGGTCACGAAACAGCTTGCCCCGGGAAAATATTTTCTCGCGCCACAATTCATTCTCTTTGCCACAGAAAAAAAAATCTGGGCCGTCTCACGCAAATGCACCCATCTCGGTTGCACACTCAATTTCAGCGAAAACGATGACATATTGATATGCCCCTGCCACCAGAGCCATTTCTCCAAAGAAGGCCTGGTCTTGCAAGGCCCCGCCCAGACCCCTCTCAAGATCTATGCAGTTGAAAAACGTGAGAGCTCACCCTTTTTCACTGTCACCATGTGATTGAGCAGCCAATGGTCCTGAACACGCTGTATTTGTTTTACAAAAGCGCCAAATGGGGTGCATGGAGCCTGATCTGTCTTTATATCTCACTCTTTTCCGGTATACTCGTCGGCCTGCAATATGATCCGGCGGCTCCATATTATTCAGCGACCGCCATAGACCTGCTGATCCCTTACGGCCAATATTTCCGTTCTCTGCATTTCTACTCAAGTCAGCTCTTTTTTCTCGTGGCTATCGTTCATCTCCTGACCACCTTCCACAGTACAGACAGTTACACCAGTCGCCAGTGGTCTCGGCTTGTGCTCCTCCTGCCGGTCATGATTCTGCTGCTCTTTACCGGCTATGTCCTCCGTGCCGACAGCACCGGCTCCTCTGCCGGTTTTATAGCTGAATCAATTCTTCTGGCAATACCTGTTGCTGGCCCCTTGCTCAACAGCCTCCTTCTCTCCATAAGCGAGCATGGTATGCAGCGGGTCTATATCACGCATGTCATAACCCTCGATCTCATCTGGCTCGTCCTGGCCTGGGAGCATCTTTGCCGCTATCGGATCCGCTTCACCGATCATCTGGCAGTGACCGGCCTGGTACTCCTCTTCAGCGTCTTCATTGCCGCCCCCATCGATCCTGAAAAACTTGGTGTCACCTATATCTCGGGGCCCTGGTTTTTTCTTGGCCTGCAGGAATTGCTTCGTTATCTCTCGCCGATCCTTGCAGGTTTCCTCTTTCCGGCTGCCCTTATTGCAGCATTGCTTATGACCCGGAAAAAATATCGGTTTTTCACCGCTGTCGTTCTCTTTCTCTTTATCTGGTTGCTCAGTTATCTTGTCCTGACAGGTATCGCACTTTCACGATAAGTCGTCGTGCAAAAATAACCGTACCGTTTGAAGCCGATCGCTCTTCATCTGTCCCTGGAGCGAGCGACATGAGACCATACATGGCCCTCGTACGAAATGGTCAGGAATGTAATGATTATTTCGGAACGGCTCCTGAAGACTGCCATCCCCCTCTGCCACAGTTCCGAACCGCAAGAACAAAAAAAGGCTGCGTCCCTTGCGCAGGGAGGCAGCCTTTGTGAATGTACTTATGAGTTGGAATCAAACCATATTCTGCTCTTCGTTTCCTTTCAATTCATTCCGTAATGCCGCCAGATCATTCTGCCACTCCTGGCGAATCAGGGCAAATTCACCCTGAATCAAGGATCTAAACTGCTGATCAAAAGGGGCAGATTCAGGCGTATCATTTACAATTTCAGTACGTTCTGTTGCAAGTTCCGCTTCCAAATCTGAAAAGAACAGGTCATCTACGGCGGTTTCTTCATCATCTGGTTTTCTCTCAGCAGATGCGGGGTGCGGGTCTTGCTCTTTGGCAAAGGTAATCTCATCCTCCGGCCCCAGGTCTTCGTCTGCAACATCTACGAATACAGCTGCGAACTCATTTTCTGTCTCATCCTCAATAAATGAGATTTCCTCATCATCGAGTGATTCACCGGGTTCGAAGCGCACAGGGTCGGCAAAAGTCAGCTGATCACCTTTGGCGACCGCCTGTCTGTTCAACATTCTTTGTTGCCAAAGCAGAACCTTGGTCGTCTCGACAAGAAGCACTTCCTGGGCCGCCAAATCATTAACCGCTTCGAGTGAGTCGGCAAAGCTCTTCATCACCGACTGCAGAAGGCTGAAGGCCTCTGAACTTGATTCATAGCGATATTGATCAATATGCTGCGTTATGGTTGAGAGTAATAGGAGGAACAATTTATCTAGAGGCTGGGAAATCGCTCGACTCCGAAGTGCATCAATTTCCTTATAGAGACCTTGAACAATCGAATCATCCAACGCAAGGCCGATAGAACTGACACAGGCATAGAGGTTAGACAGGGGATCTTCAACTGAGGGAAGAATGAATTCCTCTTCGAAAGAGGCTCCTTCATCGTACGGGGGCTCTGACTCGTCTGCAATCACGGACAATAGTTCAGCATCCAGAGTGTCTTCAGGTCCCAGGTCTACAGGATCGGCTTGCAACTGACCTGCATCAAGCAATTGAGAATGCGGCAAGGCATCTTCTGCAACCTCTTCATCCACTTCCTCAAAAATCGCGAGGGCCTCGACTTCATTCTCTTCCTGGAAAGATGCTTCGGCCAAAAACGCGCCTGCTTCATCCCCTTCTGCCCCAATTTCAGTAGTATCCTGTGCGCTATCTACAAACTGAATAGTAGAGGAATCAGCCTCTTGGGCAGGAACTGCGAGCTGGTCTCCCTCACCAGTTTTCACGACCGGAGGATCTTCCTGCAACGCTGAAGAAGATTCCGGTTCCAGAGAAAGGGTGAGGTCTTTAGTCTCCTCAACTATCTCTTCGTCTCTTGTTTCGCCGGCAAAAAGATTTTCCTCCTCGCCAAAGCTGGAGAAAACATCCTCGTCTTCCTCCACCAATTCAAAGACAACTTCTTCTTGCTCTGGTTCAATAGTTGTCGCGAGGAAACTGACGATTTCAGTTTCTGCGATAATTTCTGCTCTGAGGACTTCCTGCTCAAAGAGCGAAGAAGCCGGCTGATCCTCTGCATGAGAAGCGAGTGCCTGTTCAAGACCAGCCACCATTTGGTGCTGCTCTTCTTCCTGTACCTCAGTGAGCCTGAGCCCCTCCGTCTCTATTTCACCCGCAGGCTCAGCAAAAAGCTCACTTGCCGGCATCCCATGATCGAAGACCTCATCCCGGTCCTCAACAGATATTTCCTCTTCCACTTCCTCAAGAGCAAAGAAGGAGTCTAGATGGTCTTCCAATGCAACTTCTGATTCAGCGTCGGCACCTGGCAACTCGGCAAGTCTATTCTCATCCTGAAGATTGCCAGACAAGGCTGGAATTGGTTCATCCAATGTAAAGGATAACTCATCTGCATCTTTCAAGGCTGTCTCGGTTTGCCAGCCAGAACCGGCAATCGGTTCTTCATCTGAGAGAGCCGGAGCCAGATCACCGTTGGCATAGGCCAGAGCCTCCTCAACCGAATCCTCTTCATCTTCGGTCTCGACATTGACTCCCTGCAAGGCTTCCAGTTTTCCGGCAAGACTTGCAGCTGCAATGACCTCAGCCGGCGCTTTCTCGAAATCTTCAAGCTCATCTTCCGACAGGGAAAGGTAAGGCGTTTGTTCTTCGACCGGGCCCTTCTCGTCAGCAAAGAAATCATCCAGGCTATTTTCAAGATCTCCGGCCAGGCTTTTCTGTTCCTCGATTATGCCAAAAGCTTGTATGTCCCTCCGACTCTCCTCACCAATCTCTGCCAAGGCAGGGGCAAGTTGGCCTGCCTCAAGTGGCAGCTCATCCTCGTCGGAATCATCATCGGCCTCAGTCTCAACGTCGACCCCTCGCAAGGCCATTGCCTGGTCAACATGAGGGGCACCAGGGTTTTCACCATCAGAAAAATCGGTCTGAAAAATGGCATCCAACTGCGCCTCGGCAGCATCTCTGAATTCGTCTCTCGGCTCCCTTTCTACCGGAGAGGGCGTTTTTACTACATCAACATGCAATTGATCAAGATCTAACTCCTCAGAAAAAAACATATCGACCTGATTGGCCACATTGAATGTTGAGGTAAACCCAAGAGCTGCAGCCTCTTCTTCTTCCTGAAAGCCCCTGGCCTCTCCTTCCGGCAGATCGGAAAAAGCTGGAGCGATTCTTCCTTCCTCCCCATCTTCATCATCATATTCAATAAAATCTTCATCCGTCTCGCCCTGTGTCACCTCTGGAGAGATTGTGGAGCCGATGATCGCTTTAAAGGCATTGAATTTCTCAACCTCAGGGAACAGCGTTGCCTTTTCTTCTTCAAGCGAAAGGGGTGTCGCTACTATTTTTTCCAATCCGGCGAAAAATGAATGGAGCAGTTTGAATGCATCTGCATGGGAGTTGCTTTTTTTAAGCCTGATGTATGCCCCAAGCGTCCCGATTCCCTGCAGAAAGATCAGTTTTGGCCGACTTCCGGTGAACACTTCTTCGAGCCTTATAACTTCATCGCGCAACTTTCCAAGGTCTTTTTCAGTTATCTCCCAATCAATACCCAGAACAATCGCCTTCAGGTTAAACAGAATATTTTTTACCTCAGGAGAGCTGAATACATCGAACGCAGACACGGTGTCTTCAGCTCGCTCAACCGCAGGTGTATTCCGTTCCGTCTTCGCAGCCTTACCTATCTGTTGTTTGAGCTTTTCAAACTTTCTGACATCTTCGAGCAGTATCTGCTTTTTTTCTTCCTCGGGCATATCTTCAGAAGAGATGATCTTCTCGAGGTTATAATAAAATGTAAGCAGCAGTTTTATGGCATTGGGATTGGAATCAGCCTTTTCCTGGTAGATATATTTGCTGATTTTCTCCAAGGCCTGGACATAGACCAGGTAGATTTTCTCATCAGCCCATATATCCTTGAGATCTATAAGTTCTTCATTAAACTGACGGAGGATATCGTCAGTGATCTCCCAATCAATGGACAGAACAAGCGATTTGAGCCTGGCAATCGGTGATTCGTCATAACTGGGAAATTCAAACAGGTCGACATTATCCGTCTGGAAGGACTCGTTATACTCATCTGCAACAACAGTCAGATCATCGTCATATTGCTTTTCTGTATACTTTTCCACCGTGCCTTCTCTCTAGAGTAATTTTTTCTGTATTGAAACAACTGTGGAAGAAATGATTTTCTTTAGAGTTGCCGCAACATTATATCCAGTAATAGCACTCGCCTCAAAATAGGGCACCTGCAATCTGCTGTTAAGGTCTTTTTGCAAGACAGTCGTTGGCAGGATAGCAATTCCGTGTTCTTTGAGATCCACCTTGTTGTACTGCATGACCAAGGGAATCTTAAAAATGCTCTCTTTGTAGGATTGAAGATTCTCATGAAGCTGATTCAGGGAACGGATATTCTTCTCTCTCTGTTTTTCCATGGCATCTGCGACAAATACTATCCCATCTACACCTCGCAGAACGAGCTTTCGAGTGGCATTATATTTTACCTGACCAGGAACGGTGTAGAGTTGAATCTTGATATCGTAGCCCTTGATCTGCCCCATATCGAAGGGTAGAAAATCAAAGAACAGTGTTCGGTCACCATGCGTCTTAAGACTGACCATCTCGGATAAAATCTGCTTACGGTATGTACGATTGATGTACTCAAGATTAGTTGTCTTCCCGCACCTGCCAGGGCCGTAATAGACAATTTTAACCTGAACGACCTTATCTTTCAGATTGATAAAGCTCAAGGCTCCCTCCCCCAGTTGTAACTCTACTCATTGGTATCAGCTCAACGCCTGTTGCGGCCATATGTTCATGTGACTATTTCTTGTCCCAGACCTTTCGGATCTTCTCAACGACATCGACAACGTTGAGTCGCAAAAAGCCAAGGGAAATATCCTTGCCGAACATGGAAATCAGGAGCAATTCATCGTCAATTTTGCTGAAATGAATATTTGACTCCTGGCCCTTATGAAAAAGCAGGGAAAACTCCTGCTCACCAACAAGTTTTGCCATCGCATCAACGGTGGCGAAATTACCGGCAGCCAAGGCAGCAAAGGAATACACATCATATTTGCTTGTACCATTATCTCTTGCTGTAATGATATTTCCCGCCATGTCTATTATTATGACGCAGTCGACACCAAGTTTTATCAACTTATCTGACAAAATTGCATCTATCTGCTCAAGTTGTTCCTGACTGACAATCCCATAATTCATGCCATTTTCCTCTTCGTGGTTGGGCCGCTGAAGCCGGGTTATTTCACACTACCTGATATTTTGGGACCACTTCTCATTTTGATTGCAATGAATGCGCCTCCGGCTCACACCCCATTTACTTGTGAGGCGGCAGAACAATGCGGCAATAAAGAAAAGAAAAGGCCGTCTTTTGAGAACTCCTCACATTCCAATCATGAACATATACTCAACATTGTTTCGTATTTTAGGAGGTAACACACTCCTTTTAGCTGTAATCACTATACGATAGTTTCTTGACTATATGAAGAAAATTTTTACTTTTTCTTAAAAAGCAGAGCCATTCAGCGATTAACATGTTGTTTTTTCATTTTTATCTTATAACATTTTAATATCATTATCATATTTATTTTCATTTCGGTGTCGCCTAGCTTTCTTTTCTAAAAATCCCGTAACAATCTGTTCTTTTTGGGCGTCTGTCATTCGCTCTTTCCTCATCGTTGCAATTGAACACGCCGAAAAGCGCTGTCATAAAGCATAAAGAGCCTCACCAAGTTTTTCCCCAACTCTTTCCTCATTGCGCCCTATTATAATATCTGCTAAGAAAGGGCTGGAGGAATTTTCAGTGAAAGATCTAAAAACTAACACATTTGTTCTACAGGAAGGTACTCAGCTCATTGACACACATTGCCATCTCGATATGGATGCCTTTAGTAATGACCTTGAAGCAGTCCTTGGTCGAGCTGAACAACATAGAATCGAATCCATAATAACTGTAGGTACAGACCTGGCGAGCTCACAAAAGGCCATTGAACTTGCCCAACAACACCCTTGTATCATAGCATCAGCTGGGATACATCCCCACGATGTTCATTCAGCGACGGATTCAACGTACACTAGCCTCATGGAACTCATCGAGACCCATCGCGACCAGGTTGTCGGTTACGGCGAAATAGGGCTCGACTATATAAAAACCCGCTCCGAACCCAGCCTGCAACGCCAACATTTCCGCCTGCAGCTTGAGATGGCCAAGGACCTTCAACTCCCCATTATTATCCACGACAGAGAAGCACATGAAGATACACTTCGCATTTTACAGGAATGCGGACCTTTTTCACATGGTGGCGTGATGCACTGCTTTTCAGGTGACTCTGCATTTGCCGAAAGAATCATGGCCCTCGGATTTTATATCTCCATAGCCGGCGTCGTCACCTTTAAAAACGCCGTTGGCTTGCAGGAAGTAGCACGTAAGATCCCACTTTCATCGCTTCTGCTTGAGACAGATGGCCCATTCCTTGCTCCACACCCTTGGAGAGGCAAGCGAAATGAGCCCTCTTTCGTTCTCCATACAGCAGCTTTCATCGCCAAACTCCGCGACATCCCTCTTGTTCAACTCGCACAGGCCACAACGGCAAATGCGGTTTCTCTCTTTCACCTCAACACCTCACCGTCACCTCTCCACTCATGATCAAGCAGAACCTCCAAGATATACAGAACAGAATCAACCACCGCGCCCTTTTGGGCAATAGAAATCCCGATGAGATTCAACTGATAGCCGTCTCCAAAAAACTATCGGTGGCTGCAATTGAAGAAGCTGTCCAATCCGGTCAGTTCTATTTTGGCGAGAATTACATCCAGGAGGCTGTTCAGAAAAAAAATGAGCTGGGCGAGAGGGTAGGCTTGCACATGCTGGGCCATCTGCAAAGTAATAAAGCAAAAATAGCCGCCCAGATTTTTTATATGATTCAGACAGTCGACAGCATAAAACTTGCCTCTGCCCTCAACAGACACCTTGATTCGCTAGACAGGACAATGAAGATCCTCGTCCAGGTCAATATTGGCAATGATCCGAATAAATCTGGTGTGCTGCCGGAGAAAATCGAGGAGTTATTGCAACAAATCAAGTTACTCGATAACATTGAGACACTCGGTCTCATGACCATCCCCCCCATCACTTCAAGCCCTGAAGAGGCCAGGCCTCACTTCAGAGCGCTTCGCGTTCTGGCCGGATACCTCTCTCAAAAGCAGCTCTTCCATAACAACGAAAAGATAGTACTCTCTATGGGGATGTCTGATGATTTTGAAATTGCAATCGAAGAAGGTGCCACCATGGTTCGTATCGGAACCGCCATATTCGGTCAGCGCTCTTAAATCACAACACCCAACCGAAACACACAGCTATAGAAGGAAAAACATTAATGAAAATCACAATAATAGGAACAGGATATGTCGGTCTTGTCACAGGAACATGCTTTGCCGAATTCGGCCATCATGTTATATGTGTTGACAAGGATCAAAGCAAAATCAAGACCCTCCAGGCCGGACAAATACCTATCTACGAGCCGGGTCTCGACACCCTTGTCCAGAAAAATTCACGTGAGGGCCGCCTATCCTTTACCACCCAGCTCTCTGAGGCGGTAGCCCAGGCTGATGCTGTTTTTATGGCCGTGGGAACCCCGAGCAGCCGACGCGGGGATGGTTATGCCGATCTCACCTATATCTATGAAGCGTGCCGGGAAATTGCGCCACACCTCAAAGGGTATACGGTCATTGTCGACAAAAGTACAGTTCCTGTCGGAACAGCCCGTCAGGTCGCAAGGATAATAGGAGAAGTTAACCCAGGAGCGCTCTTTGACATCGCCTCAAATCCTGAGTTTCTGCGAGAAGGAGCAGCAATCACTGATTTCATGCGACCGGATAGGGTGGTAATCGGTGTAGATTCAGCACGGGCAGAAGAAGTGTTGAGGGAGATCTACAAACCGCTCTTCCTGCAAGAGACGCCTATCGTCAAAACTGACATTGAGACAGCAGAATTAACCAAATACGCAGCAAATGCCTTCCTGGCTGCAAAAATCAGCTTTATCAACGAAATAGCCCTCCTCTGTGACACATTGGGCGCCGACGTTGTCGCCCTGGCTAAAGGAATTGGCATGGATGGACGTATCGGCAAGAAATATCTTCATCCAGGCCCCGGTTACGGTGGCTCCTGCTTTCCGAAAGACACCCTGGCCCTGATGAGAATTGCTCAGGAGCATGGCCAGAATCTCAGGATCGTCGAGGCAGCAGTCGAAGTAAACGCAGCCCAGAAGGCCAAAATGGTCAAGAAGATACGGGATATCCTGGGAGGCTCAGAGGCGGGCAAGACTATTGCAATACTCGGGCTGACCTTCAAGCCGGAAACCGATGATATGCGGGACGCTCCAGCTATCACCATTCTTCCGGCCCTTCTCGAAAAAGGTGCCAAAATCAAAGCCCATGACCCGCAGGGAATGTCCGAGGCTCAAAAGTACCTCCCGAAGGGCATCGACTATGCCAAAGATGCATATGACGCCTGCAGCGGCGCTGATGCAGTGGTGCTGATGACCGAGTGGAATCAATACCGGGCTTTGGACCTCGGCAGACTCGCCCAAAACATGCGGGGAAACATTTTTATCGACCTGCGAAATGTCTATGAGCCGGAGAGGATGAAAGAGAAAGGGTTCCAGTATGTTGGCGTAGGTAGATCATAAGATCAGACAAA
Organism: Desulfobulbaceae bacterium; assembly: GCA_031407875.1. Lineage (GTDB taxonomy): Bacteria > Desulfobacterota > Desulfobulbia > Desulfobulbales > Desulfocapsaceae > Desulfoprunum. Next base: position 31,026 of record JANOIV010000191.1, read on the forward strand.
AAAAGGCACTTGCTTTATTGAAATTTGCAAGTGCCTTTGCCCGTCAATTGCGGTTTTACTGCAACCTCATTTTTTAGACTTAGACGCCCGCTTGGCAGCCTTCAATGGATTGACACGGATCTTGGCAACAGCTATCTCCGGTTTTGCATGTGTTGCAAAATTACAGATACCAAGACGCCATTTTGCAGAAGGGTTCAGGTAGCTCTGACAATATTTTGCTCCCGCCTCCTCAACAATTCTCTCACAGCCTTCACATTTTTCTACTACAGGCTTATACCTGCCGTCACTATAATTTACTGCAGTGTTTTTCTGCATACTATCCTCCGGATTCTTCAGACATCTTAGTCTCACTGCCGTGTATTTGGCAGGAGGGGAAACATCACATCACTCATAACAAATGAGACTGTCAGATTAATTTATCATTAGAACCAGACATTATAACAATATCTAGCACACGAGACAAGAAAAATACGTGCCAACTTCTGTAAATTGCCAACTGAGAGAGTAAAAGAAAGGCGTAGGATAATCTTGAGCATATCCTTCCCCCAAGAGGCTAACTAACCGCAATTTGATAAGAGTTCGAAACATCCCTGATTAAAAAAAGGATTGTTTTCCATGCCCTATCCTTGTATTTTGCAACAGGCTGATATACAATGAATTTTGTTTCAGGTGCAGATGAAACCTTTTTCTCAAACAAACCTGTTGCCCGATACCCATAGGAGGCGCAAATGCCTGTTTATATTTGGAAAGGAAAGAACTCTCAGGGTGAAAAACGTAAAGGTGAGATTGAAGCGCCTGACCAGACAGCGGTTCTCGCACAACTAAAACGTCTAAGGATCGCCGATCCAGTCATTAAAGAAAAACCGAAAGACCTTTTTGGAAATGTGGCTTTTTTCAAGCCTAAGGTTACAGGTAAAGACGTTGTTATTTTCACCCGACAGCTTTCAACCATGATCGATGCAGGCCTGCCACTCGTCCAAGGTCTTGAAATTTTGGAAAAACAGCAGGAAAATCCGACATTCAGAAAAGTCTTGGCCACTATCCGTTCTGACGTTGAGGCCGGATCAACCCTCGCCGATTCGATGAGAAAGCACCCGAAGGCGTTTGATAATCTATTCAGCAATATGATCGAGGCCGGAGAGACAGGCGGTATTCTCGACACCATCCTCTCGCGCCTTGCCGCCTTCATTGAAAAATCCATGGCCTTGAAAAAGAAAATCAAGGGAGCCATGACCTATCCCACGATTTGTCTGGCCATATCCATCCTCATTCTCGGCGTTATTCTTATCTTTGTCGTCCCGGTTTTTGACAAAATGTTTAAAGATTTTGGATCTACACTACCTCTTCCCACCCAGATTGTTGTCAACATGAGCAATTTCATCAAGTCAAATTTTCTCTTTGTCATCATTGGCTTGTTCGTTTTCAGTATGATCTTTAAAAAAATTATTGCGACCCCAAAGGGCAGACTAGCTTTTGATCGCTTTCTACTTAAAGCTCCAGTAATAGGAATTCTTTTAAGAAAGGTCGCGGTAGCCAAGTTCACCCGAACCCTCAGCACAATGCTCCATAGCGGAGTTCCCATCCTCGAGGCTCTACAGGTCGTCGCCAAAACTTCCGGAAACAAAGTCATTGAGAATGCTGTGTATCGAGTTGCCACTTCAATTGCCGAGGGCCGGCCCATTGCTGAGCCTCTCGAAGAAAGTGGTGTGTTTCCAAATATGGTTGTCCAAATGATCAACGTCGGTGAATCCGTCGGTGCGCTTGATACCATGTTAGAAAAAATTGCCGATTTCTACGACGAAGAAGTAGATCAGGCAGTGGAAAACCTGACTGCAATGATAGAGCCGTTTATGATGGTTTTTCTGGGAGGAATGATTGGCGGCATTGTCGTTGCCATGTATCTGCCCATCTTCAAAATCGCTAGTGTTGTGTGATTTTCTTGTTTTTTTTTGTAACTATTCAGCGCCTGCCATGAAGGATGGCCACTTTCCTTGGAATGGCAAGTGTAAAGCCTCAGATGCAGTAATGCCTTGTTTTCTACAGGTCAACAATTAGCTGCGTATGCGGCAGAATTTTTTGGCGCCGTCCATTGATTTGAAACAACCCGACACTTTGGTGTGGTCAAGTACAAATGGACAGATTGCTAAGCGGCCTCAGTTATCTGATACCCTTGTTCCGTGACCAGCTTGACTGCGGAACTCCTGAATTCCTCTGTGTATTTCTTTCTCTTTTTTGTCATTGAACACCTCCTCGTGGGGATCTAATTCACTCTTAAGAAAGTGTCCATTTTTTATCATGCCACCTCAGTTTTTCCACGTTGGCGACGATGGGCTGGTGGGAGTCTTGAAGCCTTTTCAATTCCGCCTCCTGGAAGTCCTTGCCGGTTTCGAGCACGACATTGCGCATGACCGGGGCTACGATATTGGCATTACCGATGGTTTGATTAGCTGATTCCATCTTGGGAAGCTGGTCGTCCGTGAGTATCGTTATCTCACTGTTGAGCGTATTGATTTTCATCATGGAAAAGCCGACAACGACCAACAGCAGAAGCATTATGGCGCCATCTCCCAGACCCAGCCGTGCCCGATCTTGACATTCTTCAACATTCTCGCCCCTCATCTCCAAATGCTACTGCTTTAAAAGAAATCCCGCTTACCATAGAGTCAACTGAGTATCACCCGGCTGGGGTCGATCATCGTCAATGGGATAAAAGCAAGGCAGCGTTGGGGAAAAACTGCATAAATTCAACAGGTACACTCCCCCGGGATATCGGTCTGTCAGCCTGCGGAAGCGAGGCCCCGGGAATTCATGTCAGGCCAGCTACACCCTTCTCTGCTGCACATCCGGCCTGTATAACTGGCCTCGGGCCTATAGAGCGCCGGTTTGGGCTGAGCCTCGGCGAAATGCTCTTCGAGAAAATGGGCACACCAGCCCGAGACTCTCGACACCGCAAAGAAGACCGGGAACATATCAATCGGAAAACCCTGGCCGTAGAGCACCGGCGAGGAGAAAAAATCAACATTGGGAAAGAGTACAAGGTTCTTTTTTTCGAGAAGTTTGGCCCGGCCATGCTTTTCAACAGCCAGGCAGAGTTCAAACCACCGCCTGTCTTCCGGCCGCTGGAGAACCCTGTCCGCCACAGAGCGCAGGATGCCCGCCCGCGGATCCTCGGTCTTATAGACGGCATGTCCGAGGCCCATAATCCGCTGACCGGAATCGATCCGCTCCGATATCCACGGCTCGACCCTGTCGATCTCCCCGATATCGAGGAGCATCTGCATCACCTTGGCATTGGCCCCACCATGAAGATCACCGCTCAGTGCCCCGACTCCGGCACTGACCGAGGCATACAGATTCGCCCTGGTGGAGGCAACCTCGCGCACGGCAAAAGTCGAAGCGTTAAAGGTATGATCGGCGTGCAGCACAAGGAGCAGATCCATCAGTCTCGTCTCTTCCGAAGTCGGCACCCTCCCCCACATGCCGTGCAGAAAGGCCGCAGCATGGCTGCTGTCATCGAGATCCCGGACCGGCTCCGCCCCTGTCCGTATCCTCTGCCAGGCTGCGGCCACGGAGGCAAGTTGGGCAATGAGGCGCAGACAGGATCTGCCGACCGCCTCCCGGCTGTCCGTCTGCAGTTCCGGATCGAACTGCGCCAGGGCTGCGGTCATCGACTGCATGACATCCATAGGCGCCGCACTTGGCCTGAAATGATTAAGGATCTCGAGAACCTCTGCAGGCAGCTGTCTGTACTGCCGCAGGTCGTTCTGGACCTTTTCCACACGTTCGCGGGTCGGGGCATGGCCATAAAGAAGAAGACAGATAACCTCCTCAAACGAGGCCTGCTCGGCAAGTTGTCCGATAGGATAGCCACGGTAGAAGAGTTTGCCGTTCTCGCCATCGACCATGCTGATACGGGTATCTGCTATGGTAATGCCACGCAGTCCGATATTTTTGGTCTCTTCTGATTTCATGATTTTCACCTCTGGAGATATATGGTTGTATTACTCATTATTTCGAGCCAAAACAGGCTTTCTCCTGCCTAAAAAAGGCAGCACTGCAGGCAAAAGGGCCACTTGCCCCTCAGCCTTCAACAGCAGCTGTGCTTTACGGGAAGACCGGCAATCCTGAAAGCCTGATGGATGCCGACAGGGAAAAGGTTATGGAAGTATTTAATGGTCCCTTTCTCCGATCCAAGGGATTTGGCCAAAGCCCCCGTGATCATTCTGATCACGGGGTGCACCTTGTTCTCTTCATAAAAGCTGTTTTCATGGATTCGATCCTCAGATTTCCTCATTTTTCGAGATAATCATTACTATAAACACCAACCTTGCAGACTGTTGGAGCTCAACCGGCAGATATCACACCCCTGAGTTCATACTATCAAATAATTATCTCTGCGTGAATGGATTATAAGAATAATTCTCCTTAGCCGCTCTGCCTTTTCAAAGACCTATCCTCCTTGCCTTCGCGGTTGTTTTATGTTCATATCGCTGTCAATGATGACCGATCTGCTTAAAAAATCCCTGACGGCAAGGGCAGCCAAACTTTTTTTGATAATCTGAAAATTGGGGAGTGTGCCTATTTATTACGGGAACAGACTATGAAACTCACACCGCGACTGCTCAGATGGGTACTGAACATCTATGGCCCTTATCTGGGTGCCGGTATCCGGGTTGACCGAATCAGCGACGACTGGCGTGAGACGCAGGTCTCAATGAAACTGCGCTGGTATAACAGAAACGCCGTCGGCAGCCATTTCGGCGGCAGTCTCTATTCCATGGTTGATCCGCACCTGATGCTGATGCTCATGAATATCCTCGGCAAAGGCTATATCGTCTGGGACAAATCGGCCGCAATCGACTTCGTCAGGCCCGGCCGTGGGCGGGTTATGGCCACCCTTTCCATCACCGATGACGATCTGCAGGCCATCCGGGAGAACACGGAAAATGGTGAAAAATACCTGCCGAAGTTTACAGTCAGGATTGAGGACGAGAGGGGAGAGCTGGTCGCCAATATTAAAAAGGTCCTCTACATCCGCAGAAAGGCCCAATAAACATACAAGAGGGAGACCATGCATATATCCATCATCGCGGTCGGCGGAACCATAGATAAGGTCTACTTCGACGCCAAGAGTCAATACGAGGTCGGCCCACCCAATATTGCCCGGGTGCTGGACGAGTTGAATCTGGCCGTTGACTATACGGTCACCTCGCTCATGCGCAAAGACAGCCTTGAGCTCACCGATGCGGACAGGGGGCTCATTCTTGCGGCGGTTCAACAGGATCCGTCCTCCCGCATCCTCATCACCCACGGCACGGACACCATGGTACAGACCGCCCGGTACCTCAATCCGGTGGAGGGCAAAACCATTGTCCTGACCGGGGCGCTGGAACCGGCCCTCTTTAAGACCAGTGACGCGGTCTTCAACATCGGCTGCGCCCTGGCGGCGGTACAGACCCTCGTCCCCGGCGTCTACATCGCCATGAACGGGAGGGTGTTTACGGCCGATAATGTGCGGAAAAATCTTGCGGAAAACCGTTTTGAAGAATTGGGAACGACCTGAAACAAAGACCGGGCCGCCATTCTCAACGGTCTATTTTTGATAAACTCGTAACAAGTCGCCACGGAGATCACAGATGGCTAGAGAAAAAGTTCGATATCCGAGGCGTAGTGTTTTTGGCAGGTTCTCGACTATACATATAGTATGTCGAGGGCCTGCCAAAAACCTACAACGAGGAGATCGGGCTTTTTACGACGCCATCATTTATCAATGGAATAGAAGATATCAGCGCCGTTCGAGTTGGCCGAACTGCGGGTGACGGCGGAAAAGCCATAGCCGAGATCATAGCTGAGACGGAACTCGCCCTTCTGATCAAAGAAGTTGTGATCGTAGCCGATAAAGAGATTGTCGGTCAGTTTCTTGCCGACCACCAGGGACATGGTACCCTCTTTTTTAGTTCCCTCAAGATGCATCTCATCGACGGGCAAAAGATCTGCGAGAGTATTCACCATCCCAGCCCCTTCCTCAAGCCCGAAGACCGATGCCGCTGCCTCCAGGATACTGCCTTCATCTTTGTTTGAAGCCGACCTGGAGTGCCCTACAACCATATAGGCCAGGATATCACTCTCGTCCATGCTCGGGTCGGAAAAGAGTTTATATTCGAGATCCTGCAAGTTACCGCTGACATCGACTCCGATTATCAGATCGTTACCCGCCACCCTTTTCTCCTTGATTGACTGCAGGGCGCGAGCATCGATCACGGGGTTGTCGACCGGCCCGCCGGAAAAGAGAATCCGACCCCGATCAACGGCCATAGAACGACCGTAGATGGAAAAAATGCCGTCCTTTAGGGTCAGCTCCCCCCTGCCGCTCATAAAGGTATCCGAGGTGTCACGGACTGCCAGACTGCCGAGGAGCCGTCCTTTCAGACCATAGCCATCGATCTGGACATCATCCCCCAGTTTCACCCGCAGGTCTGAATCGAGCGGCCAGCGTGAGATCTTTTCCTCCTGCTCCTGGTCGGTATAGATCACATCCCCCGAGACGTTGACCGAATCTTTCATCTCTTCAGGGGTGAGAAGGGCCTTGGGCACAAAAATATCTCCCGTCAGTTCCCCTTTCTCGCCGTTGAAGCGAAAACGGATGTCGGGATTGACTTGAATCTCATATTCCGGCAGACGCACTGCCTCAAACTGTTCACCAAGGATGCGGAAGTCACCCTGGATACCGGCTGCCCCGCTATAGGCGATCGTCCCCTCCGCCGTTACACTGCCCGGGCCTGAGCGGGCCGATCCCTGGATCTCAACGGTCTCACCCATGGCGGCCAGGGAAACGCCGACATCCTGCAGGAAAATGCCAAGAGATGGCAGGGCGATCTTGCCGTCCCTGAGATCGAGCTGCCCGGAAAAAACCGGATGCGAAAGTGTGCCGGTAATGGCCAGAGCACTGTTCAATCTGCCCGTGGGCCGCAGGAAAAAGTCGGTGAGAGCGGCAAAGGGCGAGAGATCCTGCATATCGATCTGCAGTTCTCCCTTGAGAGGCTGGAGCCAGAAAGGTTGAGCGAAGATGCCCGCCTGATCGATTGCCATCTGTAAAGCGACCGAACTTTTGTCCTGGAAGCCCGACTTCACTGTAGTCTGGAGTTTCTGATCGGCGAGATGCATGTGTAGCGTGGTCTCTTGCAGGGACAACTGGGCAAAGCCCTCCTCGGCCAGGCCGAGCTCGATATGGGTCTGGGGCACAGCGACCTCCACGTCGCCGGAGATGATCCGCTCGCTATCTCCGGTGACTGCCAATGTGGCATCGACACTTCCCCGGACCGGCCAGGCCAGGAGATCATTGTCATTGAGGGAAGTGAGAGACAGGTCCTGCACTTTGCCCTCGGCCCGCCAGAGTGATTTTCCTTCATTGCGTCGCCAGTCGCCGGCCAGACAGATCCGGCCCTTTTCCTGGCCCAGGCAGAGATCCGCAAGAGTAAACCCCTCTTTTGTGATAGCAAGGGCGGCCGTTTGTTGCTGCAACCAGCTGCCGGCAGAGGGCAGGCGCATCTGCAGATCATGGACCCGGCCCTGCCAGAGCTTGTCCTGCAGAGCTCCCTGGATAGCCAGTTGCAGATCCCCCTGGTCCGTCTGCAACCGGGCCTTGAGGTTATGGTCCTCGGCGGAGCCCGTAAGCTCGATCTTGCCGCTGCGCAGGACCACTGAGGCAAAAGAGATTTTCTCCCCCTCAACCGTTGCCTTCATCTCGGCGCCCGGTCGGGTATCCGCATGTACCTTGGCCGTGAGCCGCTCTATGATTTCACCCCCGTAACGCACCCCGGCGGCATCGAGATCGAGGTCAAGCAAGGGAAACTCACGGCTGCCAGCCACCCGGCCCCTGGCATTGATCTCCCCTTTTGCGCCCGGCAGGACCTCGCCGATGTCAGGCGAGGCCAGATCAAACTGGAGATCGTATGTATCATCAATCACCCCGGTGGCCCGGAGGGATGAGGCCCCGCTCTGCAGGAACAGATCCTGCACCTGGAGACGGCTAGCGAGTGAGCTGATTTTCCCCTTGCCGGTCACCGGAAAATCCCGGACAGTGCCCTCCAGAAAGCGAATATCGGTTGAGGTCTGCAGATGTCCGTCTTTGCCGTATCCCACATATCCCTCTGAAGTGAGATCAGCGGTAATACTGCCCATAAGCCGCGCATCAAATCCGGCGGGGTTGAAGTCCTCGGTTTGCACCTCGCCTCGCCATTTGAAGCCGTGTAACCAGGCCAGGGCGAGGTCGCCGATCTGCACGGCACCGCCCGCTGAGCTGAGATGCAGCGATCTGGCGGTCAATCCGGCATGATCACCAATGACATCCGAGGTGCCGGTGATATCATGAAAGTCGAGAAACGACGTCCCCTGGGTCTTGACCGTGCCATGATAGCCACTGAAATCACCGGCGGCATCGACTACAGCACTCAGTCTGAGTTTTGGCCAGGTCGGATAAAATGCCGGGAACCACACCTGCCGGCCCTCGGCTCGGGCCTGCCAGTGCGGGTTATGGGGCAGACCGTAGAGTATCCCCGACACCCGGACATCAGCCGGACGATCCCCCGCTGCTGTAACCTGCAGCTGGTCGAGAGGTCCCCTGGCCGAGAAAGTGCCGCCCATCTCGGCATACTCGGGAGGGTTTATACGCCAGGATCCCATGAGATCGGTCGACCATTTCCCGTCGATTTCCAGAAACCCGTGGAGCTGCAGACCGTAACGGTCGGCATCGAGCAGGCCGTCCTGAATCTCCAGACGGCGCCGATCACCATTGAACCGCAGCCCCAGGCGATGGATATCGGTGAGCAGACTACCGTCGGGATGCAGGATCTTGAGGCCTGCCACATCGAGTCGCTCGATGAGAAGAGGGATTGGCAGTAAGGTCTCAGGCAGGGAAAAAGGAGCGGCGGTTTCGGCATCAACGGATTTAACAGCAACCACGACATCCTTGAGGCTGATTCCGGCAATATGCAGACTCCCTTTGAAAAGTCCGTCTGCCCGCCAGTCAAAGCTGAGGAGACCGCACGAGATATCGGCGGCCGGGGTTGTTATCTTCAGATCCTTGAGACTCCAGGCCGAGAGCAGCCGTCCTTCGACCTGATCTACCGAAAAAGAACGGCCGGACAGCTTGCCGGCTACCTTCGTCAAGAGGTGCAGACCCTGCTGTAAATTGAGGAGATAATATAGACCCAAGCCAACAAGGAGACAGAAAAGCAGGAGAATAAATAACAGCTTCTTTTTCATAGATCACCTCCGACCGAGAGGTGCAGCCTGAGGGGATAACCGTCTTCCGAAAGGGCGGATGCCAGATCCAGCCGAACCTGACCAAACGGCAGACGGAATCTGACCCCCAGGCCCGCCCCCCGTTCAAAGTCGAGCGCGACATCATCCATGGCGTTGCCGACATCCAAAAAGGTGGCCATGCTCCAGCGTTCATTGATCAATCTCTCGAGTTCGACGCTGCCGACCACGAGATACCGACCGCCCACCACGGTCCCCGAGGCATCGCGGGTGCCCAGTTCCTTGTAAGCAAAGCCCCTGATGCTCTGATCGCCGCCGGCATAGAAGCGCAGGGAAGGCGGCAGGTCATCGATGGAATCCACCAGGGTGGCCCCCAAGGTGCCCCGACCGATCAAACGCCAGGGATCAAAGGGGGTGAAAATGAGCTTCGACGTCCCTGTTGCCTGGAGAAAGGTGGCATCAGAACCGACCGATTCGGCGGCGCCCTTGAGATTGACCGTCACCTGTAGTCCTTTTTTAATATGCAACAGGTTATCAGCCCAGATCAGGGCCAGATTGGCTCCGGGCATGAGCAAGCCGCTGCTGCCACTGGTGATGCCGACATCATACTGCTCGTCCCTGACCTCCAGCGATCCCCCGTAATGAAAAACCGGTCCGGCATGATCGAGCGACACACCCGCCGCCAGAAGACGGGTCTGGGTGTCGTTCCAGCTCTGATCATTATAGGAGGAACTGAGCGCATAGCTGTCATACTGGGGATTAGCCCGCGGCATATCATAACGGAAGGTGAAAGCGTTCTCTTTTTCGGCAATCTGCAGGGCGCCGCGGGCCTTATGTCCGAGGCTATTCAACAGCCGGTTCCGCCACTCCAGCCGCCCTCTGGCCCCGGTATCATCGCCATAGCCAAGGCCAAAACTGTAGCGGTTGAGATGTTCCGGGGGCTCCAGATCGACCGCTACGGGGATCTGCAGGTTCTCAGCGTTTTCGACATCGCCCTTGACCGATACCCGGCTGAAAAAATCGGTGCGATACAGCACATTCCGCAGCTCCTGCATCTTGGCGGGAGACCAGGGATCTCCGACCTTGTAGGGCAGATAGCGGGCCAGGAGTTCGGGTTTGATACTCTCCTGATCCGAGGAGGTCTGGCCGAAGAGGAATTGGGGACCGGTGTCGAGGGTCAGAACGATCTCCGCCACCTTCTGTGCCCTATTAATCCGCAGTTCTTGCCGGGAAAAACGGGCGGTCAGGAAACCTTTTATCAGGGCCGAACGGACGAGTTGTTTCTTGCCTTTTTCATAGAGCCCCTGGTCCAGCACCTTACCAGCTGCCAGCGGGAAGTGCTCGCTGAGACCGGCAAACTCCGCCCGGCCCGGCCCCTCTATTGTAACCTGCACCTTTTTCACCAGGACCGGTTTGCCGGGGACGATGACATAGAGGGCATACCAGGAGTCGCCTCTCTGCTCGAGACTCTCCTCTATGGTCGGGGAATAATAGCCAAAAGGAGCCAGGGCGGATTCGATATCGGCACTGGCCTTCTGATGCAGACGTCTGATTTCAAATTCCGTCAAGCGGCCGCTCTTTCTATGGATAAAAATCTTCAGCCGTGCCAGAACGTTATCATACAGGGCGTCCTTCACGCCCTTGACCTTCACGTCCAGAGAAACCGCGGCCGACAGAGGCAGGGGGGTGATCAGCAGGATGCTGAGAAGCAGGAATATGATTCGACAAGACAAGGATGTTATATTATGAAAGATCACAGATTTTCATGTATCGAACGGGGGATCGGCTCAGGTGTCCATCCCCTCTGAAGGTTTGTAAAAACATCAGCGATATTTTACACTACTGGTCGGTATTTGAAAGATGAATATCAATTCTCTCACCATTAAAAAGGTGATTAACGGCGGCTATGGCCTCGCCCGGCTCGAGAATGGCCAGGTTGTCCTGGTACAGCGGGCCCTGCCGGGTGAGATTGTCGATGTCCGCATCAGCGAAGAAAAAAAGTCCTATCTCCAGGGGACGGTGACCAGGGTCCACGGCAACCATCCCGCAAGAATCACCCCCGAATGCCCCTATTACGGCGACTGCGGCGGCTGCGATCTGCAGCACTGCGACTATCCCGGCCAGCTGACGATTAAAAGGGCGATCATCGCCGACTTGCTGGTACGCCACGGCTCCTCCGATCTGCGGGAGGCAGCCGGTATCCTTCTCGAGCCTCTGCCCTCACCTGCCATCTTCGCTTACCGCCAGCGCATCCGTCTCCAGATCGATTCTGCCGGAAGGCCCGGTTTCAAACGTTTTCATTCCCACGAGATCATCCCGATATGCCGCTGTCTCATAGCCCGCGATGAACTCAACGAGGCCTTGGCGGCCCTACCGGGGCATGCCGCATTCACAGGCCTTATGCGCCACTGTGTCGAGCTTGAGCTCCTGACCGATCCGGCTACCGCCGGGGTGATCTGCCTGATGCATCTGCAGCGCAAGCCTCGGCCGAAAGACGTGGAGGCCGCAGCCCGCCTCTGCTGCGATATCCCTCTCATCGACCGGATCTTTTTCCAGGCCAAGGCCTTTCCTCTTGGCAACGCCGCAAAAAAGGCGGCAGGAGGCGACGGGGAGCGGCCCCTGGGGATCATCTATCCGGCTGACGACGAAAATGCCGCCGCCCTGGAACTCTCATGGGAGGTGGGCGGTTTCTGCCAGGTCAATCTGGCACAGAACCGTCAGCTGATCAAAACAGTCCTCGACTTCGCCAACCCGGCAGCAGACGAGGATGTCCTCGACCTCTTCTGCGGCATGGGCAACTTCTCCATCCCGCTGGCCGGACGATGCCGGAGTCTTCTCGGTATTGAAGGCCAGGCCTCGGCCATCCGCAGCGCCAGGGCAAACAGCCACAGGGCCGGACTGAGCTGCGCCGAATTCCGCCAGATGCCGCTCCATGCTGCCTGTGACGATCTGGTCCGGGCCGACAGATCGTTTGCCTGTGTCGTCATCGACCCGCCCCGCCAGGGCGTCCCCGGTCTGGCCCGCCAGCTCGCAGAGCTTACCGGCAAACGCCTGGTCTATGTCTCCTGCGATCCGGCCACCCTCTGCCGTGATCTGGCCGAACTCCTCGAAAAGGGTTTTAGCCTGAAACGCCTTCAGCCTATCGACATGTTCCCCCAGACCCACCATATCGAGACCGTTGTCTTGCTTGAAAAGAATTGACAGAAAGGCCGTTTTTCGGTAATTCCTAGGGCATCTCCTGAATGTTCAGAGAAGCGGCAGTTTCTGCCGCTTTTTTTTTTATAGATGCCGGGGGCATCATCACTCTTCCACCACTTAATGAGCTGTACCATGAATAAAGATAATCAAGTCCTGACGCAACGCCGGGAAAAAGCCGAGGCCTTGGCCGCTCTTGGCGTCAACCTCTATAGCAACTCCTTCAAGCCTGCCAATTCGGTGCATGAACTACTGCCCAAGGGTGAAGGCCTGGAACCCGAGACAGCCGAACCGGGAAAAGCCAGCTATTCGATCGCCGGTCGCGTCATGTCGATGCGCAAATTCGGCAAGGCCGCCTTCTGCCATCTCGCCGACACCAGCGGTCAGATGCAGATCTACCTGCAGCGCGACACCCTGGGCGAAGAGCAGTTTACCATCTTCAAAAAATGGGATATCGGCGATATCGTCGGCGTCAAGGGATCCCTCTTCAAGACCAAGACCGGTGAGCTGTCGGTCCTGGCGACCTACATCACCATGATCTCGAAATCACTGCGCCCCCTGCCGGAGAAATGGCACGGCCTCACCGATGTCGAGACCCGCTACCGCCAGCGCTATGTCGACCTGATTGTTACCCCGGAGAGCCGCGAGATCTTCCGCAAACGGGTGGAGATCATCCGTCTCGTGCGGGAATACCTCAACAACCGCAATTTCATGGAAGTGGAAACACCGATGATGCAGCCGGTCCCCGGTGGCGCCAACGCCAGGCCTTTTAAGACCCATCACAAGGCCCTGGACATGGACCTCTACCTGCGCATAGCCCCTGAGCTCTACCTCAAGCGGCTCCTGGTCGGCGGTTTTGACCGGGTCTTCGAGATCAACCGCAATTTTAGAAACGAGGGCCTCTCGACCCGGCACAATCCCGAGTTCACCATGCTCGAGTTCTATCAGGCCTATGCCACCTACCACGACCTGATGGATCTCACCGAGGAGTTGATCTCCTCGATCTGCCAGAAGATCAACGGCAGCATGCAGATCACCTACCAAGAGGCAGAGGTCAATCTCGCCCCACCCTGGCGACGCCTGACCATGGACGAAGCCCTGATCCAGGTAGGCGGCGTTGATCCGGCCATCCTCGCAGACGATGCCAGAATCTTCGCCCTCGCCAGGGAGAAAGGCATAAAGCTCGAAGAGCAGGCCGGGGTCGGCAAGGCCAAGACTGACCTCTTCGAACTGCTGGTCGAGGAAAAACTCACCGACCCGACCTTCATCACCTCCTACCCCACCGAGGTCTCACCGCTCGCCCGCCGCAACGAACAGGACCCGACGGTCACCGACCGTTTCGAGCTCTTCATCACCGGCCGGGAGATCGCCAACGCCTTCAGTGAACTGAACGATCCGGTTGATCAGCGTCAGCGCTTTGAAAAACAGATCGCCGAGCGGGGGAGCGACGAGGAAGTTCATCCCGTTCTCGACGAAGACTATGTCCGGGCCCTGGAATACGGCATGCCCTCGGCCGCCGGCGAAGGTATTGGCATTGATCGCCTGGTCATGCTGCTGACCGATGCCCCGTCCATCCGCGACGTCATCCTCTTCCCGCACCTCAAAGCCGAGACCAAGGGACATGTTAAGGAGCAGCCAAAAGGCCAGGGCACATCCTGCGGCTGCGGCAAGGCAGGGGCCTGATTATGTTTGAGTGGTTTGTCAGTTTCAGATACCTGCGGGCCAAGCACCGGCACGGCTTCATCTCGCTCATCTCCCTGATCAGCGTGGCCGGCATCACGGTGGGGGTTATCGCCCTTATCGTCGTGCTTGCGGTGTATTCGGGATTTACCGACGGGCTCAGGGACCAGATCCTCGGAGTCAACTCGCATATCATTGTCCAGCGGATCGGCGGTGTCATTGATGAATACGGGCTGGTGCGCGACCGGGTCCTGACGACAGAGGGTGTCGTTGCCGCCACGCCCTATATCTTTAGCCAAACGCTTCTCAGCGGGGCCAGTGGTGGCACCGGCGTGGTCCTGCGCGGTATCGACCCGGAGACCGCCAAGACCGTGATCAGCTTGCCCCAGCAGATGAAGGCCGGCAAGCTCGAGGATCTCATCCAGGAGAAGGCCGCCAGGGTGCCCCATATCATCCTCGGCAAGAATCTCGCCCAGGATCTGCAGGTCGGCGTCGGCGACCGGGTACGATTGATTTCACCCTCGGGACCGCTCACTCCCATGGGGGTTATTCCCAAGGTCAAGACCTGCAGGGTGTCGGGGATCTTTGAATCCGGCATGTTCGAGTACGATTCGACCCTGGCCTATATGTCGCTTGCCAACGTCCAGGGTTTTCTCGGCATCGGCGATATCGTCCACGGTATCGAGGTCAAGATCGAAGAAAAGGATCTGAACCGGGCCGACCAGATCGCCTTGAAAATCGCCGGCAAGCTCGGGCCGGGTTTTATCGGCAAGGATTGGATGTCGATGAATCACAATCTTTTCGCCGCCTTTAAACTGGAAAAGATCGGCATGTTCATCTGTATGACGCTGATCATCCTGGTGGCCGCCCTCAATATCATCAGCGCCCTCGTTATGGTCGTCATGGAAAAGGGCCGCGATATCGCCATCCTCAAATCCATGGGTGCCACCTCGGCCTCGATCATGCGCATCTTTTTCTTCCAGGGCCTGGTCATCGCCCTGGCCGGCACGCTGCTCGGGGTTGTCGGCGGTCTCGGCCTCTGTGAACTGCTGTCCCGCTATCACTTTATCGAACTGCCCTCAAACGTCTATCCCATGACCACCCTGCCCATCAAGGTCCTGCCGCTGGATGTGACCATTGTCGCCATCAGCTCGATTATCATCACCCTGACCGCGACCCTCTATCCGTCCTGGAAGGCCTCACAGGTCCGTCCCGCCGAGGTGCTGTCATGAGCCCGCTCTTTCAGGCGACCGCCATCTCCAAAACCTTTCCGGTCGGCAGTGAACGGCTGACGGTCTTGACCGACATCAACCTGGTCATTGAAGCGGGAGAAATGACGGCCATCGTCGGGGCCTCGGGCTCGGGCAAGAGCACCCTTTTGAAGATCCTCGGTACCCTGGACAGCCCGACATCGGGGGAGATGTTCTTCCGGGGCAAGAGCCTGATCCAGAAGAGTGATCGGGAACTGGCCAATTTCCGCAATCAATCCCTCGGTTTCATCTTCCAGTTCCATCACCTGATGCCGGAGTTCACAGCCCTCGAAAACGTCATGATGCCGGCCCTTATCGCCGGCCGGAACCGGAAAGAAATGGCAGAGCCGGCTCAGGAACTGCTGGCCCGGGTCGAACTCGACCACCGGGTCAGCCATCGGGTCTCCGAGCTCTCGGGCGGAGAACAGCAGCGCACGGCCCTGGCCCGGGCCCTGATCCTGGAACCGGCCCTGATCCTGGCCGATGAACCCACCGGCAACCTCGACAGCCGCGCCGGCAATCTGGTCTTTGACCTGCTGCACCTTCTTTGCCGGGAAAAATCTCTTGCCACTATCATGGTCACCCATAATATGGAGCTGGCGGGACGTATGGACCACTGCTGCACCTTAAAAGACGGCCTGCTCATTAAATAATTGTAGCACATACCAGGACCACCAAGAAAGACAGACCCCATGCATACCCACTCACTCGCACACTGGCAGCATGGCCACGAATTCACCGTCATCCATGAGCAGGGCGAACGGCGGACCAAACAGGTCCTCGCTCTCACTGCCGTCACCATGGTGGTTGAGGTCATGGCCGGCACCGTCTTCGGTTCGATGGCCCTGCTGGCCGACGGTTGGCACATGGGCACTCATGTCGCCGCCTTTCTGATTACCATCTTCGCCTATCGCTACGCGGTGAAGCATGCCAAAAATTCGGCCTTCGCCTTTGGTACCGGCAAGGTCAGCGTTCTGGGCGGATTCGCCAGCGCCATCGCCCTGGCGGTTATCGCCTTCGTCATGCTGGCCGAGTCGGTGCATCGCATCGTGGCGCCGCAACCGATTCATTTCAACGAGGCCATATGCGTGGCCGTCCTCGGTCTCATCATCAACGTGATCTGTGCCTTTATCCTCCAGGATCATCATGGCCGCGAGGGCCATCACGATGGGCACGATCACCATCATGAACATCACGATCACAACCTGAAGGCCGCCTATCTCCATGTCCTGGCTGATGCCCTGACGTCGGTGCTGGCCATTACGGCCCTGGTGTTCGGCAAATACCTGGGTTGGAACTGGCTCGATCCGATCATGGGCATCGTCGGGGCCCTGGTCATAACCCGTTGGTCCCTCTCCCTTTTGAGAGAGACCAGCCCCATACTCCTTGATGGCAGTATCGGGGGTGACTATCTCGCAAGCGTCGTCACAACCATTGAGGGTAACCGGGATAACCGGGTTTCCGATATCCATGTCTGGAAGGTCGGTCCGGCCGACTACGCAGCGATCATCTCGATTGTCACCCACCAGCCGGAAAACAACGAATACTACAGGGAACTTCTGCGCGACTTCAAAGAGCTATCCCATCTGACCATCGAGGTGCATCTCTGCGCCGATGAGCCTTGCTTGCCTGTGCAGCAGTGATCGGCTGCCCCATTGAAGCCGAACTGTCAGGCGACGTGAGCCTCAATCAATCTGACAGCCATCCAAACACCACAATATCCTCATGATCGATCTTATGCGGACAGGCAAAGACTATAGATGAACGAACTCTGAAATCTCCGATCTCTCCCGGTAGTCCAGGCTGATCCGCCACATTTCCTCGTTTATATCCTTGAAGGCATCGGCGATGACCGGGTCAAACCAGGATCCCCTGCCTTTCATCAGGATCGCCCGCGACTGCTCATGGGAATAGGCCGCCTTGTAGCAGCGTTTGCTGATCAGGGCGTCATAGACATCGGCCACGGCCAGAATCCTGCCGGCAAGAGGAATCTCCTCGGCACTGAGTCCTTTTGGATAGCCGCTGCCGTCCCATCTCTCATGGTGTGTCGCCACAATCTGCCGGGCCAGTTCAAGGAATTTGCCCTCTGCCTCCTTGCGGGCGGCGCCGAGAAGAACGGCCTCTCCGTATTCGACGTGCCTCTTTATCTCTTCATACTCACCTTCCGTCAATCGGCCGGGTTTCAGAAGGATTTCATCTCTGATGCCCGCCTTGCCGATATCATGGAGCGGGGTCAGATGGACAAGGAGTTGCCGGTATTCCGGGGTGAGGGTTTCGGTATAGAGCCCCGAGTGCACTAATCGTTCAGCGAGGATTCTGACGTACTGCTGCATCCTGGTGATATGGCCTCCGGCAGCAGGATCCCGCGTCTCCACGACACAGGCCAGGGATTCGAGCATTTTCTGCTGAAACCCGTCCCGTCTTTTCTGCCGGAGCATCCGATCCCGGATACCTTTGGCACGGGTAAGGAGAAAAAAGAACAGGAAAAGCAGTACCGCTGCAATGAGAGGTCGGGCAGGTGAAACAAGGGTGCCTTCCAGAAAGAGCAGGAGAATACTGGCCGTCAGCATGCCGCCGATCCAAGTCAGTGTGCCGGCGAGAACGAGCGAAGGACGGAAGGTGAAGAGGGCCGACAGGCTCAACCAGACAAGAACACAGAGAAACAGGGAAAATGATCCTGCCCAGCTCGGTGTTTTAAGAGAAGAATATCCTGTTCCTGCCTCGGCGGGTCCGCCGGAAATGGCGGTATCGGACATGACACTTCCCCTTCTCTGATACAGATCATGGCCAACAGAATATTTCTGAAAACCGGCCGTCAGAAAGGTATCAACACTCTTCTGCAAAAGCCCATCCTGTCGACCTAATAGTCCAATGGCGGCGACGAGCAGAAGGCCGGACAGCAGCGGAATAAGAACGGAATTTTTACAGGCAACCTGTTTTGCGGCACGAGACAACACAGCATTTTCCCCAATCAGAAGATCATTTCTTATTTTCTTTATGACAACGACGCAGCGTTCCGCCTCGTATCACGTTCTCGAGAGAGGTCCCGGTCCACCACCAGGGACTGGAAGGTCAGAGTGGCCACATAATACCCATCGCGACCGACCTTGCAAGCAGAATACCGCCCTCGATGACAGCGAGCTCGGCAAATACTGTGCTCTATCCACCTCTCCTGCCTCGCCTCCCCTCTTTGACAGCCTTTGATCCGTCCTTATTATAATCCCAGGGGCAGCCGCAACTCGCGGGTGCTGATCCCTTTTATTAATGTGTATGGAGGATATATGAACGATAATGCCCATGCCATGGTGCTCGCCTCATTTGCTGCCGATTCACTCGCCCTTGGCGCCCATTGGATATACGATACGGAACAAATAGTCAACGAAATCGGACGGGTAGATCGCCTGTTGGCGCCTCCCGAAAAATCCTATCACCTGACCAAGAAACGGGGTTATTTCAGCCACTACGGTGATCAGGCCCTCCTTCTGCTCCAGTCTGTCTCAGACAAAGGTCGTTTCGATCTGGAAGATTTCGCCACACGCTGGCGACAGTTCAGTTTGACTTCAACCGGCTACCTCGATCATGCCAGCAAGGATACCCTGGCCCATTTCTCCGAAGGCAAAACAGCAGAGCAGAGCGGCTCGGCCTCCACGGATCTCGGGGGACCGACCCGAATTGCCCCCCTGGTCTACCGCTACCGGGATGATCTGGACAGTCTGCTTGCAACTGTGCGCCAGCAGACTGTCATGACCCATACCGGCCCCGGTGTTGCAGGCGGGGCTGAATTTCTGGCAAGGACCGCCTATAGCATTCTGCATGGTGCCTCGATCAGGGAAGCTCTGACTCTCTCCCTGGAGCAGGGCGTTGCCGGTATCGACCTCGATCTCAGACTGCGTAAGGCCATGGACACCGCCGACCGGGATACCGGCCAGACTATCAAGGAATTCGGCCAGATGTGCGCCGTCAATGCCGCCCTGCCGGGAGTCGTCCATCTGGTTCTGCGCTACGCTGACAACCTCAGGGAGGGACTCATCGAAAATGTCATGGCCGGCGGCGATTCAGCGGCCAGGGGACTGGCGGCGGGAATGCTGCTGGGAGCGGCCTGCGGCCGGGAGGCCATTCCGGATGAGTGGCTTGAGGGTATGGCAGCCTTTGCCAGGATCAGACAATTGCTGGAAGGTATCTCCTGAACACCGAGGTATGAGGGTCGAAGGGAACAGGCAATCGGCAAGTACATTTCATCAGCTCTGATTACTTTTTTGAAACTGGCGAGTGTTTTACGAAATCCGTAGGCAATTGCCAACCTGAAACCTTTTCCCATTGACGGGGGAAAAGGTTTATACAAGGCGTATCCGCTAAAAAACTGCCAGGGATTTCTTGTCATTCCCATGCAGGCGGAAATCCGGAAATATCTCGGAGGTTGCCGCAAATCGGTCTGTCAGGTTTGAGAGAATAAGGCATATGTCCACGAACAAGAGGCTTACGGTAACAAGCGTTCGATGATCGTGGTATAGAGTTTGCACATGAAAAAGTGTCCGTCATGGATACAGACCACTCAGCCCCCCACCGGGTTGGACCAGCGAAGTTTGCCGGTTCTTCCCGGTTTTTTTATTAAGAGCCTGTCCGTAAATAGGCGCTTAGGGATCGCGCCGGATTGAGAAACGGCCAAAGGCGGTCAAAAGCCGGATGCGAGCACAAAAGTATTATTATGGACACGCTCTAAAGCATCGAGAGAAAGAGAACGGTGAGGGTGATCAGGAAGCCGTAGGGCAGCACGAGCATCCTCGACACAAAGTGCTCGCCGTCCAGCAGGCGGTCGAAAATCCGGTAGGTGGCATACATTGAGGCCAAGAGTCCGCCCAGTATTGTCAGAGTCTGCAGCACCAGGGTACTGTCCCGGCTGATGAGCCTGATATTCTCATATACACTCTGAAAACCGAGTGCTTCCTTGATGATCAGGACCAGTCGCCAGCTGTCGCTGACAAAAAACTCCAGATGTACCGCCATGTATCCGCCGAGGATGAGCGGGATAAAGCCGTAGCCAAGCAGGGCCAAGAGGGTCTTTCTGTCAATTTTCAGATACCTGGCCTGGGCTCGCACCATCAGATAGTAGACGACCTGTAAGACCAGAATTGCCAGAAAAAAACCCAGGCTGCCGATGACAACATTTGGCAGCGGCAGGCCTCTGTGTTCCAGCATGTCCCGAAGCAATGCAACTACGCCCGAATACTTCTGATGCAGGGCAAAGGGAAAGAAGATTGCGCCCAGCGAGATGATGAGAAAGCTGTCCTCCCACCTCGGCGTCTGGATTGACCAGAGTTCCTGGGGAGCGAGACGCAGGTTGAGATGAATGGAACGGTTGGTACAGCTCTTGATGCAGGCCGCGCAAAAAATACAATCACGGTTATTGTCAACCAGATAGGGATGCCTGAACATCGGGCAGCCGACATTTTCCTCGCCACCGTCAAAGCAGGCGTGATTCTGACAGCGGTTCAGACAGACATGCCGATTGGCCCGCAGCTCAACAATGGACGGCATGGCGAAGATGGCGTTGATCGCCCCCAGCGGACAAAGATAGCGACACCAGGCCCGTCGAGAATAGATGATACTGGTTAGCAGCGAACCAGAGGTGATGGTCAGGATGATCCAGCCGGTGAGGAAGGGGTTTTCATAGGCATTCCAGACGATCTCAACCCAGAGCACCAGGATGCAGAGCGTCGCCATAATCCAGCCTGAGGCGTTCTTGATCGCCTGCGGCAGCTTTCTCTGGGGTTTGACCAGATGCTGCATGAGCATGCCCGGCATGGCAAGCGTACAGACACTGCACCAGGTCCTGGCCAGGAAGAAGAAGGAAAAAAACATCAGGGGCCAGCCGATGGACCAGCTCAGCGTAATGCCGATATTTTTCCCGGCCTCGTCAGGCCCGAAAAACAGGGCGACGACCGCCACGATGAGTATCGCCCCGATAATGATCTGCGGTACCCGGGGGAAGGTCGCGCTCTTGAGCAATTTCTGAACCCAGGGAATACGCAGGACATTGAACTCCCACTTGCCTTCGGTCTTGGGCAGTCCAAGGAGGATCTGATCGGAGAGGATCTCATTTCGCCGGGCCAGCATAACCGCCCGCCTGACAACGCTCGACAGTTCGGTGAGATTACCGGGCCAGTCATAGTTCATGAGAAGTCCCAGGGTTTCTGGAGAAACCTGCCTGATATTCTTGCCGAATTCTTTACTGAAGCGTTCGAGATAATGTTCGATCAGACGCGGCAGATCCCGTTTATGCTCCCGAAGGGCGGGCACCCGGAAATGCTGTTTCTTGAATATTTCCAGGAGCTCAGGGATAATCTTACCGGTGGATTCCAAATAGTCGAGTTCATGCGTGCAGAGAAAGACGATCCTCGCCTGTAAGGCAATCTGCCGATCGCTGTCGATATGGGTGAAGGTACTGCTCTCAATGATCCTGAGCAGTTTTTGCTGGAGATCGGGTGGCATGAGCTGGATGTGGCCGAAAACAAGGGTGCCGCCGCGGGACTGCTCAAAAATTCCGGCCTGCCGTGACTGGGCAAAGGGCAGGGCATTCTGTTCCACACCGACCAGCTTCCTGTAGAGATCAATGGGATCATGCTCCCGGAGATCGATCTCCATATAGGGTCCGTCACCTCTGCCGCTCTGCAGATGGATCTGGCGGGCGATGATGACCTTGCCGGTCCCTGTCTCGCCGGTCAGCATGTACGGTTCATTGTTGGCAGCGAACCTGTTGATGATGATATGGGTCTTTCTGGCCGGCTGTGACTCACAGATAGTCTCCGACTGGTTGTGCGTTAAGCTCTTCAGCCTGACCCGACTGGGACTTTTTTCCTTAAACAGGATGATATCCTCAACCCCGCCCGAGGCTTCTGTTGTCGACCTCTGGCTGCAGGCGGTATCCGCCTGATCGAGAAAGGCGACATGCAGCCGCTCGGCAAGGGCCGAATCGAGCTGCCGATGGATACGGCTATTGGCCAGGAGCAAGGTGCGAAACACCCGTTTGTCAAAACAGATCAGAACCAGATCACAGAGGGCCCTGACACTCACGGAGCGTGGTTTGCCCGTGAGGAGGCCGGTTTCGCCGAAATGCCCACCGGGGCCGATTCGGCCGACGATGCTGGTCCCGCCGTTTTTCCGCTCGAGGACCATCTCGGCATCACCCATGGCTATGACATATAAGACCTCGCTCTCATCACCCTGCCGGTAGACAAAATTCCCCTCCGGGACTATCTGCACCCGACAGATCTCACTGAAGGTCGAAAGCTCAGAGGCGCTGATATCCTGAAAGAGGATTGACCGCTGCAGATTCTGTTCTATGAGTTCTTTTTTCATTTTGGCCAATTGCCGGATTGACTTATTCAGTTTCTAAATCAAAATGAGAACGCGAAGGCAAGCGAGCAGCGACGAGACAGTGCAGGTAGCACGGCGAGGAGCCGCACAGCGTAGCCGACAAAGTTAACGTTTGATTTAGAATTGGAATTAGTTCACTATAATCTTCAGTTCACTATAATCTTCTCTCCTCAGAATGGAAACAGCGGTACCCAAGAAGAGGGAGCAGCCTTTTTCTGCCATACTCTCTCAACGATCAGAGTTGCAGATGATTCTCGAGGATCTCAGCAAGGAGAGGCGCAACCGAATAAACCTCAAGGAGATCATCGCTCTGCCGGTCCGGGTAGGTATCGGAACCGATGACCCTCGATATGGGGCTTTTCTTGAAGCGCTCACGGGAGTCCCCCGCCAGCACCAGATGGGTGGCCATGACCACCACATCGACGGCCCCGGCATCGAGACAGCGCTGGGCGGTCTGGATAATCGAGCCGCCGGTTCTGATCATATCGTCGCAGACAATGGCCGTCCGTCCCTGCACCACGCTTGAGATCTGGCCGACGATGGTCTTGTCGGTATCGTAACGGTCCTTGTCGGCGGCGGTGTGCGGGCAGTCGAGCATACTGGCCAAGCGGGCCACTCTTTTGGAAAAACCGTAATCCGGCGAGACCAGGACATAATCAGTCAGACCCGTGGCCTGGATCTTTTCCACGGCCAGACTGTCGGTCCAGACATGCATAGTGCTGATTTCACCGGCATGGGCGTGGAGAACCGCCTCGGAATGGAGATCGACAAAGGCGACAAAGTCCGGCCTGGCCCGGAAGATCTGTCTGGTCCGGGTAATGCCTTTGGGGATCTCATGGGAGTAAGGCTTGGCCCTCTCCATAGTTGAATAGCCCAGATAAGGGATTATGACATTAATCGAGGCGGCGTTCCAGTATCGGCCGCCCTGGATGAGATCGAGGAGCTCCTGGTAGGATTGTTCAGTATGCGTGGCGCCGATAATGATCAGATTTTTGCCGGAGATCGAGCGGGGAAAGGCATGATAGCACTCGCCGTCGGCAAATTTCCGCCGCAGCATGTCAGAAAACGGGATATCCAGCCGATCAGCCACCTTGCGGGCAAGTCCGGTCGAGGCCTCATTGGCCACCAGTATGAGATCTTCCTTTGCTGACATACGATCACCCCACTTTATCGATCAGGCCCGGAGGGCGGCGGAGCCCTGCCGTCCCTCTGCTGTAACCCTAAAGCGCTGCGACAACGGCATCGCCCATGGCGGCGGTGCCGACCGCTTTGGTCTTGTCAACGGCGATATCCGCCGTGCAGATACCTTTTTCCAGGGTGCTTTCAACGGCCCGGTCGATGGCCGCTGCGGCCTCATCCCAGCCGAAGCTGTAGCGCAGCATCATGGCGGCGGAAAGGATCTGGGCAATAGGGTTGGCAATACCCTTGCCGGCGATATCCGGGGCCGAGCCACCGGCCGGTTCGTACAGGCCGAAGCGGTCCTTGTTGATCGAGGCCGAGGCCAAAAGGCCCATGGAACCGGTGAGCATGGCCGCCTCATCGGAGATGATATCGCCGAACATATTGCCACAGAGCATGACATCGAACTGATGGGGATCGCGGACCAGCTGCATGGTGGCGTTGTCGACGTAGATATGATTGAGCCGGACATCAGGGTATTCCTTTGCGACCTCGATCACCACCTCGCGCCAGAGAACCATGGTAGTCAGGACGTTGGCTTTGTCAACCGAAGTGACAATCCCCCGGCGCAACCGGGCTGCCGCAAAGGCCATCCGGGCGATGCGCTGGATCTCAAACCGCGTATAGGCCATGGTATCGAAGGCCCGTTCCTCAAGCCCCGACCCCTCACGGCCTTTCGGAATCCCGAAATAGATATCCGAGGTGAGCTCGCGCACACAGAGGATATCAAAACCCTCCCCGACGATATCCGGACGCAACGGGCAGGCCGCGGTCAGCGACTTGAAGACCCGGGCCGGACGCAGATTGCAGAAGAGATCAAAATGCTTCCTGAGAGGCAGAAGGGCCGCCCGTTCGGGTTGCTGGGCCGGCGGCAGGCTCTCCCATTTGGGACCGCCGACCGAACCGAAGAGGATGGCATCGCTCTGCTCACAAAGAGCCAGGGTTGCGGCCGGCAGGGCCTCGCCATGATTGTCGATGGCCAGGCCGCCGACATCGGCAGAGGTAAAGGAGAGCTCAACGGCAAACTTTTTCTGGACGGCCTCAAGGACCTTGATGGCCTCGGCCATCACCTCCGGCCCTATCCCGTCACCGGCCAGAACTGCTATCTTTTTCATGCGTATCACCTTTTCACAGACAAAAATCGTATTCTTCCTTGCGGAATTCTAATTCACAAACGAGAAACATTACCGAGAGCTCCTCTTTAACAGATACCGGCCGGTTTGACCAGTGCTATGCATTTCCGGCCCCGGCGAAGACCAGCAGCGCCCGCATGACGCCGGTGAAGGGCAGCCTCTTTTCGACAACCTCTTCGAGGACAAAGGGCAGAATCCCGAAGCCCCCCGAGGCGGCGTCCAGTTCCTCTCGCCATTTCGGCCCTTTCATGCAGATCATCTTCAGTCCTGGTCGGGAAAAACGCTCGGTCATGGCGAGAAAGCCGGCAATATCGCTGACCGCCCTGCTGGTGATGTGGGTAAAGGGCGTATCCGAGGGCAGAAGGCCCTCATCTTCGATGCGGCCGGCCACGATGTGCACATCTTTAAGGCCCAGAGTTCGGACGATATGGCGCAGAAACGACACCCTTTTCTGCCGCGGCTCAACGAGGGTCAGGCGAAGCGCAGGGCCTGCGGCCTTACAGACCAGTCCCGGGAAGCCGGCGCCGGTGCCGATATCGAGTAGGTGCGCTCCCTCTGGCAGCAGAGGCAGCAGGGTCAGTGAGTCGAGGAAGTGGTTCTCAAGAATCTGCTCGTCCGAGGTGTCTTTGGCGATCAGGTTCATCTTGCTGTTCCAGCGCTTCAGCTCGGCATAATAGCGGAACAGGTCCGATATTCCCTCTTCGCTCACGACAATACCAAGGCCCGAGAGTCCCCTCACAAGTCCCTCCTGAAATGTTTCTGTCCCGCTCACCCGCGCCTCCTACTCCTTTCTCTCCAGACGAACCTCTACCGAGGCGGCATGGGCCGTCAGACCTTCGAGGCGGGCCAGCATCTGGATATGTTCCGCATCATTTTTCAGAGCAGTTTCAGAGTAGCTGATGATCGAACTCTTCTTCAGAAAGGTCTCCACCCCCAGGGCCGAAGCGAAACGGGCCGTGCCCATGGTCGGCAATACGTGGTTCGGTCCGGCAAAGTAATCACCCGCCGCCTCCGGAGTGTAATCCCCGAGAAAGATGGCCCCGGCATGCCGGATAAAAGGAACCTTCGACCAGGGGTCGGCTATCATCAGCTCAAGGTGCTCGATGGCGATGTCGTTGGCCAATTTGATCGCCTCTTCGAGATCCCCGGCGATCAGAATAATCCCTCTGCCCGTCAGGGATCTGCGGGCGATCTCCTGGCGGGACAGCAGGGCCAGCTGTCGTTCAAGTTCGGCCGGGATCTGCCGGGCCAGCTCTGCATCGGTTGTCACCAGGATGGCCAGGGCCTGTGGATCATGCTCCGCCTGAGCCAGCATGTCGGCGGCGATATTGGTCGCTCTGGCGCGACCGTCGGCGATGATCAGGACCTCGGAGGGGCCGGCGATCATATCGATACGGACCAGGCCGGACACCTGGCGTTTGGCCTCGGCGACAAACTGATTGCCCGGGCCGACAATGACATCGACCCTGGGAATGGTCTCGGTGCCGTAGGTCAGAGCGGCGATGGCCCAGGCCGAGCCCGCCTTATAGATCTCGGTGATGCCGATCTCCTGAGCGGCCACAAGGAGATGGGGGCTCACCTCGCCCCGGCCATCCGGAGGGGTCACCATGACACGCTGAACGACGCCGGCGATCCCCGCCGGGATACCGTTCATCAAGACCGAAGAGACTAAAGGGGTGGAGCCGCCCTGCCCCCCCGGCACATACAGTCCGGCGGAATCGACAGGCCGAACCAGGCGGCCGACAATGGTCCCGTCTTCTCGTGTCTGCAGCCAGCTGTCCTCCATCTCCCGTTCATGAAAGCCCTGGATACGCTCGATTGCCTTGCTCAGTGTCGCGAGAAAGGCCTCGTCCACCTTGTCATAGGCCGCGAGCATCTCCACCGCCGAGACCTGGAGCTGATTGATTGTCATCTCCGGGGCATCAAAACGGCGGCAGTATTCGAGGACGGCCTCATCCTTTTCTTCTCTGACCCGCCTGAGAATCTCTTCAACCGAGTGCCGGCAGGAGTCATCCGCCGCCTGAAAGCGCTGCAGCAAACCGGCAATCTGCAGTCGGCCTTCCGGACTTGCGGTGGTGACTGGCGTAATAGGCATATTTTTTTCTTGTGAGCTATGGGTTCGAGCGGGTTAAAAGACCCGCCTGGATGGACAAGGCGATCATCTCCTCGATATCTGCCGACAGGCCGGACAGTACTTTTCACTGTACGCTTTTCGGCGGCTTGTCTCAAGCCGGAGAGACCGGCATAAGGAGATGAGTATATTCAACTTCAGGAAAAGTGTAAAAAGAATTCATTGCCGGGACCTCTGTTCTGGTGTTGAAAACCCCGTCTTCTTTTCACGGCCATGCCCTGGAGTGCGCTCTTTATTTCCCCGGGAGAAATGCTTAAAGTTGTGGCGAATCTGGCCATTTCTCTTTCAAGTTCGAGGAAAAGACAATATAGTAAAGGACTTGAGAGACGACTCAGACGACAGTCCAGACATCGGCAGCCGGGAACCCCGGCGCACACCCGAACTACAGTTATTGAGTGGAGCATCTATGGAATTCGAACCAAAATGGATCGCCTGGGAAATCACCCGTCGCTGCAACCTGGGATGCGTGCATTGTCGGTCTTCCTCCGTGCCGGAGGCCGGTGATCATCCTGATTTTTCCTTTGAAAAGGCCAAGACCATCCTCGACGATATCGCCTCCTACGCCAGCCCGGTCATTGTCCTCTCCGGCGGTGAGCCTCTGTTGCGCCCCGATGTCTTCGATATCGCCAGATACGGCGCCGGCAAGGGTCTGCGCATGTGTATGGCCAGCAACGGCACCCTGGTGACCGAGGAGGTCTGCCACAGTATCAAGGAGGCCGGCATCAGAATGGTCTCCCTGAGCCTTGACGGGGCCAAGGCCGAAACCCATGACAACTTCCGCAACCAGATCGGGGCCTTTGCCGGCACCATGAACGCCATCCGGCTCTTCAAGGAACACGGCATCCCCTTTCTCATCAACTCTTCCTTCACTCAACGCAATAAGGACGAGATCCCGGAGATTTACCGGCTGGTCAAAGAACTCGGGGCGACGGCCTGGTATCTGTTCATGATCGTGCCGACCGGCCGGGGTGAAGATATCATGGAGGAACTGATCCCGGAAAAGCTCTACGACGAGATCCTCGAATGGCATTATCAGGTGGAAAAAGAAGAGACTGAGCTGCTCATGCGCCCTACCTGCGCCCCGCATTACTACCGGATAGTCCGCCAGAAGGCCAAGGAAGAAGGCAGCCCCTTCAAACGACGGAATCTGCAGTTCTCTACCGGCGGTTCCAAGGGCTGTCTGGCAGGTCAGCTGATCTGCCTGATCGATGTGGACGGTGAGGTCCTGCCCTGCAGCTATTTTGCCAAGTCAGCAGGCAATATCCTCACTACTTCCTTCAAAGATATCTGGGAGAAATCGGAACTTTTCCTGCAGCTCAGGAATTTCAAAGGCTATAAGGATAACTGCGGACAATGTGAATATCTGGGCGTCTGCGGCGGTTGTCGGGCCCGTTCCTACGCCATGACCGGCGACTTCCTGGCCCAGGAACCTTTCTGTAGTTATGTCCCGTTGAAATTGCAGAAATAAGAAAAAAGAGAACCAGCAGCGGCTTTGCCGCCCGGCTGACAAACCTTGAACAGAGAGGCGGAAGAGGTGAATATGAACGATACATTTCTCAGGGCATGCCGAGGAGAAGAGACAAGCTACACCCCCATCTGGATGATGCGCCAGGCCGGCCGTTATCTGCCGGAATACCAGAAAGTCCGGGGCAATGTCTCGTTTCTTGAGCTCTGCAAATCACCCGAACTCTGCGTGGAAGTCACCCTGCAACCGGTCGACCTCCTCAACATGGATGCCGCCATCCTCTTTTCCGACATCCTTATTCCGATTGAGGCGATGGGGGCCAAACTGGAATTCCATGACGGCCATGGCCCGAGTTTTCCGGAGACGATACGGAGCCAGGAGGCGTTTGACCGCCTCATCGTCCCCGATCCGGAGGTGGCCACAGATTTTGTCATGAAAACCATCCGACTACTGCGCAATGAGCTGAAGGTGCCGCTCATCGGTTTTGCCGGTGCCCCTTTCACCTGTGCCACCTACCTCATCGAAGGCGGTTCTTCGAAGGTCTTCTGGGAGACCAAGAAGATGATGTACACCCAACCGACCCTCTTCCACAAGCTCATGCACAAGATCACCCAGTGCACCGTCCTCTACCTGCTGGCTCAGGCCAGGGCCGGGGCTCAGGCCCTGCAGATCTTCGACAGCTGGGCGGGAATTCTTGCCCCCTGCGATTTCGAGCACTTCGCCCTGCCCTATGTCCAGCGCATCATCTATAAACTCCAGGATGAGACCGACGTGCCGATCATTTATTTCGCCAATAACGGCGCGACGCTGCTTGATCTCTCGGTCGCATCGGGGGCCGATGTCATCGGTCTCGACTGGCGCATCAATATCGGTGAGGCCGTACGGCGGGTCGGTCAGAAGGCGGTCCAGGGGAATCTCGACCCCTTCGCCCTCCTCCTGCCCAAAGACGAACTGCGGGAGCGGATCAAAGGGATTCTTGATGGGGCCGAGGACGCCTTTGGCCATATCTTCAACCTAGGGCATGGTATCCATCAGTTTACCCCGCCGGAACAGGCTAGGTTTGCGGTCGATGCCGTACACGAACTGAGCAGCCGATGACCTGCCCGATCCCAAAATTTTCAGGCCGCGATACCTCCATGCCAATTCGTGTACCCACCAGAGAGCAGTGCCTGACCTTCATGGACGATTTTGTCATGCTGGACAACATCCGCCTCCACTCCTTGATGGTGGCCCATGCAGCAGCGGCCCTGCTTGCCGGACTCAGGATGGCCGGGAAAACCAGGGCCCCTCTGCCCGCCGAGGACCTCGTCGTGGCCGGGGCCCTGCTCCATGATATCGCCAAGACCCAGTGCCTGCATGGTATATGCAAACACGCCCTGGTCGGCCGGGAAATCTGCCGTGATCTGGGCTTTCCGGAGATCGGCGAGATCGTAAGTGAGCATGTCGTCCTCTCCGATTATGCCCCCGAGCGCTACCGGCTAGGTATCTTCAACGCCAAGGAACTGATCTATTACGCAGATAAACGGGTACGCCACGACAAGATCGTCTCACTCGAAAGTCGCCTGGAATATATCCTCGAGCGCTACGGTGAAAACGACCCGCAAAAGGAGGTTATGATCATCGCGAATTTCCAAATCTGCCAGGAGTTTGAGCGTCTTCTCTTTTCCTTTCTTGACTTCCCGCCGTCTGAACTCGCACCTTTCTCAACGGCAAGGTCGTTCGATCTGTCAGGCTGAGCAGGGAAAAAAGTCCAGACGATCCAGATACTTCAGGCAACTCCTCTGCCAGCACCTCAGATTTGCAATCAGAGCGTAAGACTACGCAGAAAATCACAGCCTGTCCGGACGATTGGATTGAGAACAGACCCAACAGGATCCTGATGCAGGATTCTCATCAAGAGGAACGCCCCTACCAGCAGGAACGGACCGGCAATCCGGAAATACCTGAAGCTTTCCCGCCACAAAGGGGTATCCGGCAGAAGAACCGAGAGAATCGCCGCCCCCGGCAGCGGCGGGATGATGAGCAATCCATAGACGGCCGCCATCATATTCACCACCATTAAGGCACTGAAGACCTTGTCTTCCCAGCCGAAACCACCGAGAATCCAGACTAGACTGGCCGCAATGTTGGCCATGATGAAATTACCAAGAGGCCCCGCCAACCGACTCAGCACGAAATGAGACCGAGGATGTTTGAAGCTCGTCGCATCCACCGCCACCTCTTTTGCCCAGCCAAAACCTGCCAGGAAAAAACAGATGGTCCCGAGCAGATCAAGATGCAGAAAGGCATTAAAGTGATGGCGTTTGCCAGGATCAGTCCGGGTATCGCCCAGAAAGGTTGCGGCAAAGCTCTGGCTCTCGGCGCTGACAGTCACTGCCACGAGGATCGAGACCGAGAGGATGGTGATATCTTCGACTGTTGACTTTGAGAAATCGAGCAAGAAAGGCACAGGCACATTGAGGGAGGGCGTCATAATTCATTTTCCAAAATCACACACGAGACATAAAAAAATAGCGGAGACCACACTCAGAGGTCTCCGCTATCAACGCAAGGCAAGCTGCCGGAGTCCGGCTAGCCAACCATCTTCTTGATTTCCTCAACTATCTCGGGGTTGGCAAGGGTCATGACGTTGCCGACATCGCCGTGATTGGAGATGGCCCCGAGGACCCGCCGCATAATCTTACCGGAACGGGTTTTGGGCATATCCGGCACAATCCAGATCTTACGGCATTTGGCAATCTTGCCGATCTGGTAGGTAATGGCATCGTCAATTTTTTTGATAATCTCGTCCGAGGCCTTGAAACCAGGTTTCAGGGCGACATAGAGATCCGGTTCCTTGCCCTTGACTTCATGGGCGACCGGTACAACCGCGGCCTCGGCGACCTCGAGCACGGTCAAGGCTGCCGATTCGATCTCTTTGGTGCCGAGCCGATGCCCGGAAACATTGATAACATCATCGATCCGGCCGAGGATTCGGAAATAGCCATCCTCCGCCTCTACAGCGGCATCACCGGTCAGATACGGCCAATCCCGCCAATCTTTGCTGTTCGGATTCTTGTTGTATCTGCTGTAATAGGTACTGACAAAACGATCTCTATCACCCCAGATGGTCATGAAACAACCAGGCCATGGGTTCTGGATACAGATATTTCCCGCCTTTCCTGAGCCGGACGGCAATACCTCGCCGTCCTCATCAAAGATTATCGGATGAATACCGGGGACACCGGGGCCGGCGCTGCCTGGTTTCATCGCCTGGATACCCGGCACGGTGCTGCAGAGGAAGCCGCCCGTCTCGGTCTGCCAGTAAGTATCGACGATGACCGCCTTGCCCTTGCCGACTTCCTTCTCGTACCATTTCCAGACCGCCGGCTCGATGGGCTCGCCGACCGTGGTCATGTGCTTGAAGTTGTAGTTGTACTTGGCCGGCTCATCCGGTCCGACCTTTCTCAGGGCGCGGATGGCCGTGGGGGCGGTATGGAAGATATTGATATCGAGATCCTGGGCCATACGCCAACAGCGTCCGGCATCGGGATAGGTCGGCACACCTTCGTAGATGACCGACGAGGCGCACAGGGCCAGGGGGCCGTAGACAATAAAGGAATGACCGGTGATCCAGCCGATATCCGCCATGCACCAGTAGACATCCTCGGGATGGATATCCTGGATATACTTGGACATCGCCGTGACATAGGAGAGATAGCCGCCGGTGCTGTGTTGGCAACCTTTGGGCTTGCCTGTCGTACCGCTGGTATACATGAGGAAAAGCGGGTCTTCCGATAGCATCTGCTCCGGCTCAACCCGTACCCCGTAGTACTTCTTTAATTCGGTATTGACGGTAACATCCCGACCCTCGACAAAAGCTGCATCCGTTGAGTTCTTTCCAGGATAACGCTGCCAAATCAAAAGCTTATCAATCGCCTGGCCGCCTTCCTTGGCTATCTGGCAGGCCTCGTCATCCACGGACTTGTGATTGAGCAGCTTGCCGCCACGGTAATAGGCATCCATGGTTATCAGGACCCGACTGTTGGAATCGATGATCCTGTCGGCACAGGCGCTGGCCGAGAATCCTCCGAAGACCACGGAATGGATGATACCCAGACGGGCACAGGCCAGCATGGTGATCGGCAGCTCGGCCGACATGGGCATGTGAATAGTCACCCTGTCGCCGCGCTTCAGTCCGGCGGTATCCCGGAGAAGGGCCGCGAATTCATTGACCCGCACATAAAGCTCCTGATAGGTGATATGCTGCACCCTCTCTTCTTCAAGCTCGGAGACAAAATGGATCGCAGTCTTGTTCTTGTTGTCTTTCAGATGGCGGTCTATACAGTTATAGCTGGCGTTCAGTTTTCCGCCCTTGAACCACTTGAAGCAGGGGGCATCACTGGTGTCAAGGACCTGATCCCAATATTTATACCAGGTGAGCAGCTCTGCAAATTCAGTATAGTAATCAGGAAATTTATCCAGACTGAAGCGTTCAAAAATCGACTCATCCGTCAGATTGGCCTGGCCGATGAATTTCGGCGAAGGTGGATAATATCCTTCTTCCTGCCAGTGCACCGCGATCTGCGCTTCTGAAGTTTCAATAACCTCGTGTTTTTGTTCAGTCATGTACGCACTCCTTTTAAGAATTACGTGGACATAAAATTAAGGTCGAAACGATTGACCCGACCTCTGGCTTCCGTCAAACTTGCGCCTCATTATGGTACATCGGCCGCCTTGTCATTTTGGCAAGGATAACGGCTATGACCAGCAGGGCACCTGAAATATAAAATGCATTGTCGAGGCTTCCGGTAAGATCTTTGATGGTACCGCCCAGTCGGGCCATGAAAAAGCCAAGGCCCCAGCCGATAAAAATCAGACCGTAGTTCATACCCAGATTTTTCGGACCATAGAAATCTGCGGCAAATGATGGCATGAGCGAGAGTCCGCCACCGTACTGCCAGTAGGCGATGCCGATTGCCATGAACAGCAGCATGATGCTCCCCGAGCCTGAGATATAGGGCAGGGCAAACAGACAGAGGGCGGAGACACCGCAATTGAGACAATAGGCATTGAGCCGACCGATCTTATCGGAATAAAAACCCGTTCCCACCCGGCCACAAGCATTGACGAGACCGCCAAACGACACGAGAATCCAGCTGTTTTCAACAAGAAACTGTGAGCCTTTGGCCGCCTCTTTCAAGATCTTGCTGGCATTGGCAATGATTAGAAGGCCGGATTGGGTGGTCAGGATGAACATGAAGACCAGAGCAAAAAACTGCCAGGTCTTGACAATCTCGGAGGGTTCCCAGTTGGTAATCGTGGCGCCCTTGGTCGCCACATTGCCCCCGGTGAGGGTCGGTGCAACATATCCGACAGGGGGGATCTTCAGCAGTTGGCCGGCAATGACCACAACCACGGCAAAGAGAACTCCCAAGGCTACAAAACTCCCTGTAAGTCCATAATTTTTAATCAGATAATTAGCGAGTGGACCGACATACAAGGCGGCGCCACCGTAACCACCGACAACGAGACCGGCGATCAGCCCCCGTCTGTGCGGACCGAACCACTTCAGGGCAGCCGGGGTCGGTGCGGCATAGCCGATACCCATACCGATACCGCCGAAAATGCCGAAACCGATGATCAGACCGGTATAGCTCTGCATCATTCCAGCGATGATACAGCCGACGGCCAGAAACAAACCACCCAGGGTAGCTCCAAATTTGGGACTGATTTTATCCTGGATTTTTCCTCCGGGAATCATCAGGAGTGCAAAGATAATGACGCAAAGCGAAAAGGGCGTGGCGGCCTCTGCATTATTCAGATACACCCAGCCGGCGTTTTTATCTGCCATCTGCTCTCCGGCCTTGGTGATAATGTCACCGGCCCTGAGGATATCGCCACTTTTCTCAACATCACTCAGCAAAACATATCCTTCTTTGGGATTGGTTCCGAGTTTAACTTTCAACGAATTAGCGCGTTGAACCTCTTCCTTGGTCTTAACAACAATATTTCCGGCTAGCGTTTTATCTGCGTCTGTTGTTTTCGCAGCTGCGATAACCGCTGTCTTGGTCACAATATCTCCGGCGGCCAGCGGGGTCTCGCTGACCAGCGCAGTCGACCACATACTCCAGGCATAAAGGATACCCAGACAGAGATTGATTGCCATTCCAGCAAAAACCGTTACCCACGCCTGCGTAGGTTCCTTATGAGTCTGTTGCCCCATTTCCACTCCTTTTCTCTAGAAAAGTCAGATTTGAAATTAATCAAACGGGTTAAATTTCCAGTGGTTTTTTATTATTCCACCTCCTTATGTCTGAGTTTGCCGTTCGTCTATCTCCCCTATATTGCTTCCGACGCAACCTTTATGAACATTTATCCATATGTAATTATATAATATTTTCTAATTTCACCATGGGATACAGCACATCACTTGCCTGCAAACCGAGTTTAGGCCCTAAAAATGTACTCTTTACACCTGGATTGAAAATTCTATTTGCCGGGACGAACTCTCAGAACTAGCTTTTGGCTGAGAATTATCCTCTTTTCGGTCGGACAACTACGGGATCATGAAACACACAACGCACGTTTTTTCTGACAAGTCACATAAAAAACTCTCCGCAATCGGAGAGCCAAGATTTCTTGGTCATGCTACTGAAAATACCGCTGAGGTGTACTCATCAATTTTAGGAATGAAGTGTATATATCAATTTTACAAATAGTCTTTATTAAGCATTTAGATAAACCATTATTCGATTATTTTTTATTCGTCAACATTTTTATTGCACCCCTCGATGAGAAAAATCTCTCAGTAATTCATAGAAATGAATCCCACTCAGACTGATCGTTCAACCTCATTCATATATATTCTCAAGACAGGAAAACGGGACGAATCTGCAACCCATTTCGCCCAACAACATTTTTCAAAAATATTCTTCTATTTCATCTTTACGGGATGGCGTTGAGGTGCTACAGTGTGACACAAATGCCAATGTGTGACACATTCTATCCCGAGAGAAAGTGGAGAGGATGATCAATTGGTACCCTGGCTCCGAAGATAACGCGACACACCATCTCCCGACAATGAATTGCAGCATGCATTTACATTTTATGCTGCTGGGCAAATCTCAAACAAAGAGAAAGAAGATGAATGAAGCTTTGATTCTGGAAAAACTCGACCGCCTTGCAAACGATATTCAGACGATGAGAACCGAGATCCTGCAGGGAATGCCGCACGATCAACAACCTCTTAACCAAGGCACTCACCCTCTACCCGACAGCCTACCCATTCCGACAGCAAACCAGGGCAGCAACGCCGAACTTATCGGGCTGGTTAAAGAAATGCATGCCCGCATTAACGGTATCGAGAATGTCCTGTCCGGTATCAAGGTTGGCGTGGAATTGAAAGAAGACCTTGAACCCGTCATCAAAATTGCCCTGCCGAAAATCATAGAGTTTTTCCACGAAATCGATGGCCAGTTCAGCGTTGAATCTCTGGAAGTTCTCTTTCGCCGGACCCTGACCAACCTCGACAGTCTGAACGAAGGTCTTAATCTGCTGAAACTTGGCGTGGAGTTGAGAGACGACATGATCCCCGTCGCCCAACTGGCCTACCCGAAGATGCTCAAATTTCTCAACTCTTTGCATGAGGGTGAATTTCAGGCCGAACAAATAGGAACCCTGCTGCATACCGTCCTGATTAATCTCCACACCTTAAGCGACCTCCTGAACATGCTCAAACCAATGACCGAGCTGATCAAGGAACTGCAGGTCGTGGTGCGTGAGACGGATGTCATCTCCAATCTCAACCAATGGCTTGATGGCCTGCAGAACAGCAGCGGTATCGTTAAACTTGCAGGGACCGCAGCAGCAGTCATCAGACGAATAGACTGCAATGACACGCAGGTGGAAGAAATCTGCCAGGCCATATCCGGCCTCGACCTCACCAAGATCGAACCAGTGAGCCCGTTAGGCATGTTCAAGCTCATCAGAGACCCTAAAATCCAGGAAGTAATGGGGGCTTTTGTCATGATCATGCAGACCTTTGGCGCCTGTCTGCACAGCTATCAAAAAGAGAAAAGACAACAGAACGGATCAGTCGTCAATTAAATCATCAACCAACGGTTGGACAGGTTGTAACGTTCCACCACCTGCTCAAAACCTGACAGAAAAGGAGGCAACAGACGTCATGAAGAAACTCGTCATACTCGGTGCTGGCTGTGGAGGCACCATGATGGCCAACAAAATGAGGAAAGACCTGGACGATGATTGGAGCATTACCCTGATCGACAAGGATAATGTCCATCATTATCAGCCAGGTTGGCTCTTTGTGCCATTTGATATCAATAAGCCACAGGATATCAGGAGAAGCAGGAGAGAATTTATCAAACCGGGGATCGAGTTTGTCATCTCCAAACTGACCAACGTCGATTGGGACAAGCAGGAGATAACCACCGCCACTGAAGGCAAATTCAAATATGACATCCTTGTCATGGCCACCGGCTGCGATGTACGCCCAGAGGAGGTTGAGGGCCTGCAGGAGGGTTGGGGCAAGGATATTCATGGATTCTACCGAGTTGACGACTCTCAGGAACTGGGCAAGGCCCTGAAACAATTCAAGGGTGGAAAACTGGTCATCAATATCGCCGAGATGCCGATCAAGTGCCCGGTAGCCCCCCTCGAATTCGCCTTTCTGGCCGACTGGTATTTCCACACCCGAAAAATGCGTGACCAGGTGGAAATAGAATTAGTCACCCCGTTGGCGGGCGCCTTCACTAAACCCGTCGCCACCAAAGTCCTGACCTCGGCCTGCGAAGACAAGAACATCAAGATAACCCCCAACTTTGCCATAGGTTCGGTCGACCATGTGAAAAAGGTCATCTCGGCCTATGACGGCACAGAAGTCAGTTATGACATGCTGGTCTCCATCCCGCCCAACTTCGGGGCACAGGTGATGATTGACTCCGGCATCAGCGACCCGATGGGTTATATTCCCGTCGACAAGACTACCCTGCAACCCCCAGATCGTGATAACGTCTGGGTAATCGGTGACGGTACCGACGTCCCCACCTCCAAGGCCGGGGCAGTAGCCCATTTTCAGGGTGATATAATCCACGAGAATATCATGGCATATGTCAATGGAGGTGAACAGCACGCCCGCTCGGACGGGCACGCGGTCTGATTCATCGAATCAGGCTTCGGGAAAGCCTATATCATCGACTTCAACTACGACACTGAACCTTTTACCGGTAAATACCCCTTTCCTGCCATTGGCCCGCTCAGTCTTCTGAAGGAGACTGAGGTCAACCACATGGCCAAACTGATGTTCAAATGGGCCTATTTCAACCTCCTGCTTGCAGGAACATGGCTTGGCCCTCCCGCCATGATGTTTGAAGGAAAAATAATAGCCAAAAGACGCTGATTGCTGAGAAAAGCAAGCCCATCTTTTGCAAGTTACCGTCGGAACCAGTTCTGGTTCCGACGGTTTTTTTTTGTCTAACCGACACTCCGGAATGGCTCTGCTCTTCCGATCAAGACTCCGTGTCCTCCTACTCCTCCCGTACAACCGCGAAGCCAACCTCATTGCCGGCATAATTGCGGCGATTTTCAACGGAAAAACAGCAGACAGATCATTGACCAAAGGCGGCAAAACATGGTACAGGTCATCTGAGAGAAAAATCACCGCAGAAGCCCCGGGGCTTTTCCGCAGGGCGAGTACAGCGTCTACATTTGAGAGAAATATATGAGTGAAGTCGAAGAAATAGCGCAACTCGTCGAGACGGTTCTGGCGGCGTATGCCGGGGGGGATGAGGAGGTAATCGAGGCGAATAGCAACGCCATCCTGATCAACTATCTGGAGGCCATGCGTGACATCCATTTCGAAAAATCCCACGTAGATTGGCTCAACGAAATCATCGCGACCGTCGACGGAGATACTCCGCAACAGCTCATAGCCGTGCTCGAACGGGAAGAAAACCCGGATTACGTCTTCCGCGGCTCTCAGATCGCGGTCTTGATCGCCGGCTACAGACATCTCGACAGTCTGGTCACCATCGCCCAGGCCGTCGGCATCAAGGCCCTTTTGCAGAACGACTGACACTTCCCGTGGAATCCGGACTGACGAACACGAACAGGGAGAACCCATCACCAATGACGTTACAGGACACAATTCAAGCAGAACTGCAGGTCTCCATCAAGGCCAAAGACGCCGCAAGAAAGGGGGCCGTGCGCATCCTCATCGGTGAATTCCAGCGTCAGCCCAAGAAGGTGCTGACCGACGAACAGGTCATCGCTATCATCAAAAAACTGCTCAAATCAGAAAAAGAACTTCTGACACTGGCCAAGGAAGAGACCTCCGACTTTCTTACAATCATGGAAGGCTATCTGCCTCGACAGGCCAGTCGAGAGGAGATCGTCGCCTGGATTGCCGCCAATATTGATTTTTCCGCCTTAGGTAGCCGTATGCAGGCCATGAAACCGATAATGGCCCACTTCGGCAGTACAACCGATGGCAACACCGTCAAGGAAATCCTGCAGAATATCGACTGAGCCATCCGATCTGTCAGATTGCCCGGATAATTCGGACGGCAAAGGAGGTGAGTGGATGACACAGAGGTCGAAAAAGTGCAAGGGCTCATCGCTTCACGCAGTTGACGCTCCCACAACAACCGCATCGATTGTACATTCTTACACCAGGACGCTACAAACATGAAACCAGGCAAACTCCTCACGTACAGCACCACTGTGGCCGTAATCGTCGCCATAACGCTCTTTGTCTATCTGGTGAACGCCTCAAAGGCCCTGTCCTACTTGTCGCATGCCCCCAAGGCCTGTATCAACTGCCATGTGATGAACACCCAGTACGCCACCTGGCAGCACAGTTCGCACGCCCAGCGGGCCACCTGCATTGAATGCCACCTGCCAACCGACGGTTTTTTCAAAAAATACCTGGCGAAGGCCCGGGACGGCTGGAACCACTCCACCGCCTTCACCTTCAACACCTTCAGGCAACGGATCCAGATCAGCAAAAATGGTGCCGACAGGGTCGAGGCCAACTGTATTTCCTGTCATGCCAAGGTGGTGTCTCAGATCAGGGAGAACAGCGACAGGTATCACGATTTCAACAACCTCCAACAAACCAATGATGTTCGCTGCTGGGATTGTCATCGTGACGTACCCCATGGCAGGGTGAGAGGTTTAACAGCAACGCCAGACAATCTTGGTGTGAGAGAACTCAAATAAAAGGGAGGAGATGGTGAATACGTCAAAACTATTGCTTGGTTGTTCTCTGGCAGCGATTGCCTCGATGGGTCTGCTGGTAAACTCAATCAACGGTAAACAGGAAGAGAGGACGACGATCAATACCAGCCCGGTCGTCAAGGAAAAAGGTGTGGAGACTAAAAATGAGGCGTGGGCCAAGTATTATCCCCGTCAATACGACTCATGGAAGCAGACCAGCCGGAGTGACAAGATCGACGATCAGTTGAAGAAGAAACCACAGCTCGCAATACTATGGGCCGGGTATGGCTTTGCCAAGGATTACAACGCTCCGCGCGGCCATTTCTACGCCCTCCAGGACAATATCAACACCCTGCGTACCGGCGCCCCGGTCAGTCCGGTGACCGGCCCTTCACCCACGGCCTGCTGGAGCTGTAAATCCCCCGATGTACCGCGGCTTATCGAAGAGGTCGGCGAGAAGGAATATTTCACCGGTAAGTGGGCGAAATACGGCAGTCAGGTGGTCAATACCATCGGTTGCGGCGACTGCCATGACAGCAAAACCGGCAATCTCGTCATCACCCGGCCATGGTTGAAAAGAGGACTGGAGGCGACCGGCGTCAAACTGGCCCAAATCACCCATCAGGACATGCGCTCATACGTCTGCGCCCAGTGCCATGCCGAGTATTACTTCAAGAAGACCGAGGAGACGGACGGCAAGGGTAATAAGAAACTCACCAATACGGTCACCTTTCCCTGGGCCAATGGCTTCAAAGGAGAAAGCATCGAAGAGTATTATGATGACCTCGGTTTCTCCGACTGGACCCACAGCATCAGCAAGGCCCCGATGCTGAAGGCCCAGCACCCGGACTACGAGTTGTTCACCACCGGTATCCACGCACGAAGAGGTGTGGCCTGCGCCGACTGCCATATGCCCTATAAGCAGGAAGGGGCGGTCAAGTATTCCGATCATCATATCACCAGCCCGCTGGACAACATCGCCAACACCTGTCTGAACTGTCATCAGGAGACCGAGGCCGAATTCAAGGCGGTGGTCAAGGTCAAACTCGAGCGCAAAGAGCAGTTGATGGAAATCGCCATGAACAGTCTGGCCAAAGCCCATCTTGAGGCCGGCAAGGCCTGGGAAGTCGGCGCGACGGAAGAAGAGATGAAGGATATCCTGCAGGACATCAGACACGGTCAGTGGCGCTGGGATTATTCCATCGCCGGCCATGGCAGTTTCTACCATGCCCCGGAAGAGACCCTCAGGCTCCTTGCCGTGGCCAATGAAAAGGCCCAGGAGGCACGGGTGAAACTGGCGGCGGTCCTGGCCAAACACGGGGTTATCGGCTACGTTGCACCTGATTTTTCAACCAAGGAAAAGGCCCAGGTACTCGCCGGTGTCGATCTGCAAAAAGATATCGCCGAGAAACTGAAGTTCAAGGAAACCCTGTTGCAGGAATGGAATAAAGAGGCCGCAGAAAAAGGCCGGTTGAACATGGACGCTCGCAAAGGCATGAGCGACCACTCTTCCTATTCCACCAAGTAATTCTTTCCCCACGATCCGGCAGGCCATTTTCCCCGATGGCCTGCCGGATGACCTGACTTCTCCTCTCCCTTGTCCATCCACCATCCACATCCCGCGCACGCTTTACAGTTGGCAGCCGGCAAAGTATAGTCATTCTTCGCCCTCCCGTTAAAAGACTGGAAAAAGAGGTATACGATGGGAATTGCAGCTGATATCGCAATAATACTTATTGCCGCCCTGATTGGGGGCCTTATCGCCCAGCGCCTCAAGCAGCCGCTCATCCTCGGCTACATCCTCGCAGGAATTGTGGTCGGACCACATACCGGAGGGGTGACGGTCACCGAGATCCATGACATCGAACTCCTGGCCGAGATCGGTGTCGCCCTGCTGCTCTTCGCCCTCGGTCTCGAATTCTCCTTGCGCGACCTGCAGCCGGTGCGCAAGGTCGCCCTGATCGGTACACCGATCCAGATGCTCCTGACAATTGCCTTCGGCTTCGCCATCGGGCACTGGTTCGGCTATGACGGTATATCGTCCTTGTGGATCGGCTCGATCATGTCCCTGTCAAGTACCATGGTCATTCTCAAGACCCTGATGAACCGGGGACTGATGGGAACCCTGTCGAGCCGGGTGATGATCGGCATGCTGATCGTACAGGATCTGGCGATCATCCCCCTGATGATCATCCTGCCCCAGCTCAGCACCCCCCAGGCAGGCATCCCCCTGGTTGCCTGGGCCGTCCTGAAGGCGGCAGTCTTTGTCGCGCTCATGATCGTTATAGGGACCAGGGTCATCCCACGCCTGCTCACCTATATCACCTCCTGGAACTCCCGCGAACTCTTCATTCTCTCGATCACCGCCATAGGCTTGGGGGTTGGCTATGCCACCTATCTCTTCGGGCTGTCCTTCGCCTTCGGGGCCTTTGTCGCCGGTATGGTCCTCAGTGAATCGGAATACAGCCACCAGGCCCTCAGCGATATCATCCCCCTGCGTGACATTTTCGGTCTGCTGTTCTTTGTCTCCGTGGGTATGCTCCTCGATCCCGCATTTCTGCTCGCCCACCTCAAGGAAATTCTCCTGCTGGTAGTCTGTATCATCATTGGCAAGGGCCTGATCTTCGGGACCCTGGTGCAATTCTTCGGCTATGGCAACGTCATTCCCCTCGCCGTGGGCCTCGGACTTTTTCAGATCGGCGAGTTTTCCTTTGTCCTGGCGGGAGTCGGCCTGAGTTCCCATTCGATCAGCAATGATCTGTACTCACTGATGCTCAATACGGCCGTCTTCACCATGCTCCTCACCCCCGCCATCTCAGGACTGACCGCACCGCTCTACGCGCTGCGTAAAAAATGGTTCAAACACGAAACCCTGCAGACCATCAACCTGCCGGAATCCGGCCTGCATGATCATGTGGTCATTGCCGGAGGAGGCCAGACCGGCTCCTACGTCGCCCAGGTCCTGAAAAACCTGGGCCTAGCCTTTGTGGTCATTGAGTTCAATACCCATCAGGTCAACCAGTTCAAGGAACTGGCCACACCTCTCGTCTACGGCGATGCCGGCCAGTCCCTGGTCCTTGAGGCCGCCGGGATCGAGCGGGCGCGGCTCCTGATCGTCACCACCCCTTCGGCAATTACCACCAGGGCAATAACCGAGCAGGCCCTTAAAATGAACGCAACACTGCATATCCTCGCCCGCAGCAACGGCCGGGAACATATGAGGGTGCTACGGGATATCGGGGTTAAGGGGGTCGTGCAGCCCGAGCTTGAGGCGGGGTTGGAGATCACCCGGCAGGCCCTGCTGGCCCTGAATATTCCCGACAGTGAGATCCGCCATTTTACAGATCAGGTGCGCCAGGAACTTTATGCCCCGCTTTATCAGGAAGAGAGTGAGCTCGGATCGTAAAGATTACGATCCGAGCTCAAGCTGAAGGACCGAGATATGTCTTATTCCATTTTTAAATCAAGATGGAAACGAGAAGGCAAGCGAGCAGCAAGGCCAGACCGGCCACAACCATTACAGCCACAACGATAAGAATGATGACGATAAGGCGAAAATCCGAAATGGCAGCAAAGGCCTCCTCTTCCGTAATGGTCGTCACCATGCACCAGTGCACCCCCTCAATAGCGACAGGACTGTAGTAGACAAACTCCTTGTCGCCGGTACTGCCTGTTTTCGTTCCCGCGCCGGACTTGCCTTGCAAGGCCAGTTCGATAAATTCATCGGTTTTCTGATCGCCAACCTTTGCCTTCTTGATCACCCGGTCACTGCGCAGACTGGTAGTGCCATCGAGATCGCCCACCAGATACGACGCCCCAGTTTCACCGAGACCGGTACGCTGCTGTAGAGCCGCATTGAGTTGATCCGTGGGAATCTGCAATGCCGCATAACCCTGCCACCTTACCGGCCGCATCGCGCATCATGGCCATCATAAAGCCGGCGTGCGCCCCGGCCGAAGGGGCATAGGGGGCGAAATCAGCAAAGAAAACCGCCTCGTCCGCCGCGGCCGGCAGGGTCTGGAAGACCTTGCCCAGACCGGATTCTTTCAGTTGACTGTCCGGGATAATCATCCCGAGGTCCGACTTACGAGCGGCTGTATAGACAATATCACCATCAGTATGGATCAGGAACAGGTCATACCAGCCATTAACCTTCTGCACGTCTTTCAGGCGGGCATCGTATTTTGCGGCCAGCTTTCGCCAGGCCTCGGTATTGACTGAATCACCACCGGACTCAAGGCCTCGTTCATGGCCAACACAGGGCCTCGAGGGCGTAGGGATCGTCTTTGAAAACCTTCAAGGCATTACCGACCTGTGTGAAATAATCCTGCAGATGGCTGGTTTTGGCGGCCTGAATGGCAGCGAATTTGGCCTTAATCTCATGGTTCAGTATCGAACTGGATTTGCACAGGCCAATGACAGCCATCACAGCCATCACAGCCATGGGGACAGGCCTACCAAGAGAAAACTCAACAATAATTTGCCCTTAATCGAAAGTCTGATCAACATAGTATCTCACTCCGGTAAGAATGAATTATACGATGAACGGATTCACTTTTTGGACTCGTCCGGCGCACCAGTGTGAATATTTCTC
Source organism: Desulfobulbaceae bacterium (assembly GCA_031407875.1). Classification (GTDB taxonomy): domain Bacteria; phylum Desulfobacterota; class Desulfobulbia; order Desulfobulbales; family Desulfocapsaceae; genus Desulfoprunum. The sequence continues at coordinate 75,505 of JANOIV010000191.1, forward strand.
AGCATCTTATTGTAAGGTGTATGTTTTTAATTAAGGAGGGAGAAGTCAAGGAGTTGTTCAAACCTGGTTAATAACAAGAACAGCCGAAGTGATATACTGCCATTTCAATCACTTTTGCCCATCTCCCGGATGAGATGCCTGACCATGCAGGCCAGCAGACCGACCCCTGCGCAGAGGATCGCCCAAAGTAGCCACTGTTTCCAGGGTAATGGAGGCGGTGGAGACCGCAGTACGTCCTTGCCACCCAGCTCAATCTTTCGGCCGGGAACCGCCGGCCTGACAATCTGTTCAGATTCTTTACCCGAGACGGCCTGCAGGATCATATCCGTGGCAGGCTGTTCCGTATCGCTCTCGAGCCTGCCGCTGCCAAAGGCCAGGGTGAAGGGAGCCGGGCCTCTTGCGACAAAGAGCAGCTCCGCTGCAGTCCAGCCCAGCTCAAGAGACGGCGTCCTGTCGGCTTTTTCCAGCCCTGCGCCATCCTCGATGATCTCAAGACGCCACTGGCTGTCATTCGTCCGCATGAACGAGCAGACGTCATTGTTGATTTCGGCTCCGCCCATCCTCAATGCGTAGAAGACCGCCGAACACCTGGAAATCCATGGACTCTGCTCATCCGGCCGCGACTGCACCGAGGCCCGGATCATGCTGTTCGCCTCGGGAAAGCGCAGCCTTGCCCCATCCGCCGGCAGATGGAATTCCGAGTTATAGGCAATAACGCTGCGCGCCCCGGCATGACCGATCCGGCCGTCGCCTAGAGAAAGCCAGCGCCGCTGCTTTCTCACCGCCAGTTTCTCCGAAAACGCCGTGACCTTCTGCAGATTCGGCAGCCTCTGCCCCTCCTGCCCGATCATCTTCAGGTACCTGAGGGGTTTTGCCGGCAGGACAATACCCTTCTGTTCAACCCTGTGCCCCCCGTATTCCAGATCGGCAAGGGTTGCCCTGTCGACAAGGGGCTGCCAGTGCACCAGATCATCGCTCTCCTGGAGACCGACCGTATTAAAGGGAAGATCCCCGTTCTTCCAGGTGAATTCAAGTTTCCCGGTCTCCGTTTTCAGCCCGCTCAAATCGAGGAGATAACTCCTTCTTGCACTGCGGTCAGTGGCTGCGACATTGTCCGGATCGATGCTGATGATCATGCCATCGGCCCTTCTGCTGACATTGACCGCCAGATCCACCTCATTTCCACCTTGCCTATTTTCTGCGAGCGGGAAATACGGGACATTGTCCTGGATGCGCAGATCCGTCTCATTCTCACCGAGTTCCCTCAGGACATGGGGAACCACTTCATCGGAGGCGTTCAGGACCCGAACATCGGCCAGATCTGCCCGCCGTGCGATGCGATAGACCTCGTCCGGGACCACCAGGGAGTAGATGGCCCCGTCTTCTTGGATATCGAGGAGAAAACCGTAGGCGAAATCCTGTGCGGTCAGCCCGCCGGCCAGGGCCGGACAGACCGGGAACACAAGCAACAAGGCAACGATCAGAAATCTCATTGATTCTCCTCCTTCTCCTGCGGAGGCAGGGGCGAGAAATAGCCGATAATCAGCATCAGTCCGCCGACCACCAGAAACGAAACGATCCGGGCAACGGAACCGGTGCCGGACAGATCGATGACAAAGAGCTTGACGACCACCAGGGCCAGGAGTGCTGCCCCGGCACACCAGATCCTGCGGTTGCCGCTTTTTGCCGCCCAAGCCGTGATAACAAGGGCCAACAGGCCCCAAAGGGCGGCCAGAGCCGACTGGAAGACCACCGAGTGATAGAGGGCCCAGTAAAAATAGGGGATATCGGCAAAGACATGGACGGTCCTCGCCACTATAGCGTTCAGGACCAGAAAGCCCATGCCGCCCAGCAGCCAGAATATGGCCGGCAGGGAGAGAGGGGCCGGAAGATTCCAGCGCTGCCTTCCGGCCTCGAAGGCCCAGAAAAGCAGGACAACCAGGGTTACCATCTCGCTCAGTTCCAGAGGATTAAAGAGAGGCAGATAAGCGATGGGTTCGGGATCACCGGATAGACTCAGACAGTAAACGTTCCAGAGGATCAGCCAGATTCCCGACACGATGCAGCCGATCCCACGGTAGTCCTCGATATATTTGCCGCATGGCCAACGTAACCGTGCCCCCCAGCGGCTGAGACAGAATACCGCCGCTGCGGGAATAAGGCCCCAGCAGATCGCCTGCCAGGTCTCGGCAAAACCGATGATCCGCCGGACCAGCCAGGCCGCCTCATGACTCAGCAGGAAAAGGAGCAGCCACAAGGTCGCCGGATGCCATATTCTGGTATATCTTTGCGGCCATTCGTCCTCCACCAGAAAGAGGAGGCGATAACCGGTAAAAAGGGCCACCGGCCAGGCCGCCACGCCCCAACCGGCTAGAAGGTGGGAATTGAAGCCAAGGCCCTGCAGACCGAGCGGCACACTCACAACCATCACCGGCAGGAAGATGAGCTGAGCGACAACAAGCTGCCGCCAACCTATCCGACGGGCAACCATGGTCATCAGCATGGTGCTGGCCGAGCAGAAGAGCAGCAGGACATGCACGAATTCGCCGGCAGGATAGTGCCGGTCAACCTCGCGCAGACCGCCGAGATACCACCAGAGTAGTCCCCAGACCAGCAGCGGCACAGGGAGAAACTGCTCCCATTTCCGCAGTCCGGCACGGGATCGATCCAGATAGTAGCTGGAGAAAAGGGCTGCAAGTGCGATAATACAACAGCCGAGAAAAAAACGATTCAAAAAGGCCGGGGCGCCAAAGGGGTACCAGCCCTCGGCAAGAAAGAAGATGGCTGCGCCGATCTGCAACAAAAGTGCGAAAATACGGGCTAAAAGCCGCTGCTGACGCACTCCCACCCAGATCATGGCCGCGCCTTCCAAGGCCCAGGTTGCCGAGGTCCACTGGCCGTCCAAGGCCAGGGGGATGGCCAGGCTGCCGAAAACCACGCCCAGGGCGAGAAAGGCCTCGGTCAACATCCGCATGCCCTCGGCCAGTCTCCGCCAGAGCAGGGTTGCCAGCAGGGTATAGAACAGACCGAGGGCCAGGGCGCTGATGGCCATGCCGTACTCAAAGTCCCGCACCAGGCAGTACTGCAGGGCCGAGGCGACGAGCGGCAGCCCGAAGACCAGCGGGCCGTCGATAAAGCCCCTGAGGTTGAGAGGCTGCCGGTGGGCAAAGAGCACGGAAACGGTGGCGTAGATGAGAAAAAAGAAGATGAGAAAGGGTTCGGTGGTTGGAAAATTGACCGGCTGATAAGCGCTATAGCCCCAGAAAGTGGCGATGGCAAAGGTGAAGAAAAAGCCCAGGAGGTTGAGCTCGCGCCAGCTCTTGAACCAGGCGATGCCGAGAATACCCATATTGAGCAGGGCATAGTAGGAAAAGAGCAGGACATGGCTGCCGCCGCCCGTTGACATCAGCACCGGGGCGAGAAAACCGCCGACAATACCGGCGACGGCCAGTGATTTTGACTCCTGCAGGACCGCCAAAAAACTCGAAAGCACCACTAGGGCGATCATCACCGCCAAAGAGAGGGTGAGCGGCAGGAAGTGATAGAGCTTGGCCGCGGCATAGACCACCAGATAGAGAATGCCGATACCGCCGCCCTGCAGTATCAGACCGTAGCCGAGGATCCTGCGTCGCAGCTGCCAGCCGGTTGCAAGAAGCACAAGGCCACCCAGGGCCACGCCGATCAGCCGGAATTCGAGCGGCACCAAATTGCGTTGGGCGGCATATTTGAGGAGAAAGGCAACCCCGAAAAAGAGGATGATGACACCGATCTTGAGGACCAGATTACCGCCGGTGAAGAATCGGCTGAGGGAGGCGGAAACCTTGGTCACCCCGTCCCCGAGACCGGCGAAAAAGCCGTCGAGAGGGGTGCCGCGATGCGCATCATCCCCGTTTGTGAATGAATCCGAAGGAGATTCTGTCGATAGCCCGGCAGCAGTCCCGGCAGATTTCGGCTCACTCGGCCTCGTTGCCGGTATTCTTGCAGCTCCTGCCGGTTCATCCTCTTCAGAGACCGGTGTGAAAACGACTTCACCGGGTGCTGCAGAGGGCCGCGGCCGTGATATTTTTTCAAGTGCCGTAATCCGTCGCCTCTGGGCCAGCACTTCCGCGGCCAGAATTCCGACCACCGCCCCCAACAGAGCTCCGGACTCTCCACTTGCGACCAGGCCCAGCAAGCCGGCGATAATTCCGAGAATGATATGCATGAACAATCCCCTTTTGCGAAGGAACAAGGTGACAAGAATGATTCATCGCTGCCCGGCCGGGAATACATCCACTCCGACGTATCGGCAGAGCTCGATCAGGTTACCTATGATCCCTATCCCGGCCGGCAGCCCTGGAGGCGGTACAGCCGCCAGAAGCACGGTGGGCATCCCGAGGGCGTGACAGGGCAGGAGTCATCAGCGGATCAAACGGGCTGCTTCCGCATCGCCCGGCAGATTACGCTGCTGCAGGTAGTGGCGGATTTCTTCCTTGTCCGCCGCACTCTTTTTCTGGGCCAGATCGCTTTTACCGGAGAGAGACTCGATCCGCACGGCGACAACGGCGCAGGCCGCCACCTCCGGCAAATCCGCGGTGATCCTGGAAAACTCAGCAACACCTTCATGCGAGGCTATCAGGGCATTGAGCGCCCCGACCTTTTCCTGGAGATCGCCGACAACCACAGCCCGGCCTCTGATGATTACCGAGTGATAGAACTGATGGACCTGGCAGACCGGGCCCTGCGGGTCGAAATCGGTACCCTTGTAGGCCAGCGGGATATCGACCTCGAAACAGACCCTTGGGTCGCGGGCGATATTGACCATCTTTTCGCCCTTATGGGCGCAGTGAAAATAGATCGCACCCTGCCAATAGACATAATTCAACGGCGTGATATAGGGATAGCCGTCCCTCCCGACCGTGGCCATTCGGCCGATCCGGCAACGTCCGAGTATTTCCTCTATGTTTTTTTTCTCGGTGATCTCACACTGGCTGCGTCGCATGTTCCTCTCCTTCTGTTCGCTCTTTTCCCGGTTCAGACATCCAGGCCCGGCTCTGCCGCCAACTGGAGGCCGACAAGGGTCTTGATCGATTCCTTCCAGCGGATTACAGGAATATCCCGTAACTGTCGGTAGATGTGATTGATATGTGCATCGTCCTGCTCCCTTTCGATTCTGACGATCTCGGCCTGCATCTCGGGTGATTCGCAGCGCACCCGCTCAGCTATCTTATTCATCCTGCCGAGCCAGATGGAATGGTTCACAAAGGGCAGCAGCTCATGGACCATGGCCACGACGTCCTCGCCGTCAAGCATCGGCTCGACGCTGACCGAGGTGGCAAAGCCCTGCCGGATCGCCAGTTCCAAACAGGCCTTGCGCTCATTATAGTCAGGCGCCTGCGGCTCCCAGAACCTCAGAATCGCGGCATCACGGGTGGTGATGGTGAAACGGAACAGCAGTCTGTCCCTGTACGGCCTGAGGTCCCGACAAAGTTCTGCAATACAGGAAAGATGGGGTTTTGAGACCACCAGCACCCTGTTACCCGCCCGCAGCAGGTTCATGATGACAGTGCGACAGGCAGCCAGATTCTCCGGCACAATATCGTGATGGGCCGGAAACATCACCTGGCCGGGATAGAGGGGCCGCAGCCTTGCGACCTCTTCTTCGTTGATGCTGCAGGTCTGCCATTGCTCGGCCGTGAGGAGTCGCCGGCGTTCCACCAGGTCATAACGGGCATAGCAGTAGCGGCAGCCGTGCGGGCAACCGCTGCAGCAGTCGACAGTGGCAACAGCCCATTCGGCGGTGCCGCGTATAGGTTTTTCCAGACTCTTCATCTCAAGTTCGGAAACCGGCTGCTCATTGCCCGCTATCCCAGAGCCGGAAGAGTTCTTTGATACCCTTTCCGGCCAGCTCCGCCATAACCAGGAAGAGGTCCTGGGAGAAGGGCACGCCTTCAGCCGTCGACTGAATTTCGATCCACCGGCCATCCTCTGCCATGACGAAATTGGCATCCGCCTCGGCCGCTGAATCCTCGCCATAATCCAGATCAAGCAGAGGCCGGCCGGCGACGATACCGGCCGAGACGGCTGCAACCGGCAGGATCAGCGGCAGCGACGGCAGTCTGCCGTCCTGCACAAGTATTGTCAGGGCATCACGGACTGCCAGGGCGGCCCCGGTGATCGAGGCGGTACGAGTACCGCCATCGGCGTTCAGCACATCGCAATCAACCCGCAGGGTCCGCTCGCCGATGCTTTTCAGGTCCACCATCATCCGCAGACTGCGGCCGATAAGTCGCTGGATCTCCAGGGTTCGGCCCGATTGCCCCCCTGTTTCACGCTTGTAGCGGGAGGATGTGGCACAGGGCAGCATGCCGTATTCGGCCGTGATCCAGCCCTGAGCCCTGCCTTTGAGAAACGGCGGCACAGTTTCTTCAATGGTGACGGCGCAGAGTACATGGGTATTGCCCATGCGGATAAGCACCGAGGCATCGGCCTGCGGCTGAAAACCTCGTTCAATGAAGACAGGACGAAGGCTGTCGGTCGATCTGTCGGAGTTACGCATAAGAAATATCACCTTAAAAGGAAGGGAACATTGGCTAAAAGATAACAAAGCCCGGGCCACAAGGACAGTGGAACACCAGGCTTCAATGAAAATATGTTTTTTTGGCGGGTCAGGCGGTTGTGGAAGGTCAGAATTTTCTCTTATCGATAACCCTGGTTCCCTTGCCATCGAAGCGCTTCAAGGTTTTTTCCTCGACGAGTTTGACCTGCACGCCGATGCCCAGTTCCGCGGCCAGGCGGCGCTGGATTGTCTCGATCAGGGCCCGCTGTTTCTTCATCTCGTCGAAGAAGATCGACTCGACCGCCTCGACCATGACGGTCACCTTGTCTTCGTTGTTCTCGCGCTCGACGATGAGGCGGTAATGCGGTTCGGTGCCCTCGATTTCAAAGAGTACCGATTCAATCTGGGTCGGAAAGACATTCACCCCTTTGATGATCAGCATGTCATCGGTACGACCCATGATCCGGCCCATCCGGTTGAAGGTCCGGCCGCAGGGGCAGGGTTCGGGCAGGAGACGGGTGAGGTCGCGGGTGCGGTAGCGGATGACCGGAAAGGCCTCTTTGGTGAGGGTGGTGATGACCAGCTCGCCGACCTCGCCGGGGGCCACCGGGTCCAGGGTCGCCGGATCGAGGACCTCGACAAGGAAATGGTCCTCGTTGATATGCAGGCCGTTACATTCCCGGCACTCGCCGGCGACGCCCGGCCCCATGACCTCCGAGAGCCCGTAGTTGTCGGTCGAGATGATGCCGAGGCGTTCGTTGATCTCCCGGCGCATGGCCTCCGACCAGGGCTCGGCCCCGAAGAGGCCGAATTTCAGCGACAGTCCGCTCGGGTTGATGCCCATCTCCATCATCACATCGGCGATCTTCAGGGCGTAGGACGGGGTGCAGACCAGGGCCGTGGTCTTGAAATCCTGCATGATCTTGATTTGGCGTTTGGTATTGCCCGAAGAAATGGGAATGACCGAGGCCCCCAGCCGCTCGGCCCCGTAGTGCAGGCCGAAGCCGCCGGTGAACAGCCCGTAGCCGAAGGCGATCTGGATCACGTCATCGGCGGACAAGCCGGCGCTACGCAGGATCCGCGCCACCAGATTGGACCAGTTCTTGATATCGTTTTTGGTGTAGCCGACCACGGTGGCCATACCGGTGGTACCGGAAGAGGAATGGATCCGCACTACATCGCGCAGCGGCACGGCGAAAAGCCCGTAGGGGTAGTTGTCGCGCAGGTCCTGCTTCATGGTAAAGGGCAGGCGGCGCAGGTCATCGAGCGAGGTGAAGGCCTCGTAATCGACCTTCAGCTCATTGAATTTCTGCCGGTAAAAGGGCACATGGGTTCCCACCCTGTAGAGTGTGGACTGCAGCCTCTCCAACTGGAGCTGCTCCAGATCCTCCCTGGACATGCATTCGTATTCCTGTTCCCAATACATAGTGTTTATCATGACAAAAGGTTATAGAGGATTAGGGGCCGTTGCCAAATAACTATTACACTTTTCCTGATTCCGTTACAGCCCCTTATGCCGATTACTGTTTTCAAGGTGAGAGTTATTTATTATCGACGGCTTGGCGGTTTCTATTCAATCTTGTCACGGCCCAGGTAGGCCCGCTGTACATCCTGATTGGCCAGAAGATCTTCGGCAGGCCCCTGGACGATGACCTTGCCGGTCTCGAGCACATAACCCCGGTCGGCGATGGAAAGGGCCGCCCGGGCGTTCTGTTCGACCAGGAGGACGGTATTGCCTTCCGCCCGCAGTCGGACAATGATTCTAAAGATATCCCGAACGATGAGCGGGGCCAGACCGGTCGACGGCTCGTCCATCATCACCAAGGAGGGTCGGGACATCAAGGCCCGGCCCATGGCCAGCATCTGCTGCTCGCCGCCGGAGAGGGTGCCGGCAAACTGGTTTTTACGCTCTTTGAGGATGGGGAAGAGTTCATACTGATACCCAAGGAGGGCAAGAAGACTCTTTTTACCCTCCTTCTGGCGGACATGACCACCAAGGATCAGGTTCTCCTCGACCGTCATCGAGGCAAAGACCTGCCTGCCCTCCGGTACCATGACACAGCCAAGACCGGGGATTTTCGGGGCCGCCAGCCGAAAGATCTCCTGCCCCTGGAAACGGATCGCCCCGGAGGTGGCCCTGATCAGCCCGGCGATGGTGGCAAGCAGGGTCGTCTTGCCTGCCCCGTTGGCCCCGATGATCGTGACAATCTCGCCGGCGTTGACATGCATGGAGATATTCTTCAACACCCGCAGCTTGCCGTAGCCGGCTTCAAGATTGCGTATTCTCAGCATTTTCTCTCTTGCCCCTGCTCAACCGTCTCTTCACCGAGATAGATCCTGATCACTTCCGGATTGCGTTGAATCTTGGTCGGGATATCTTCGGCAATCTTCTGGCCGAAACTGAGGACCACAATTTCATCGGAGATATCCATAACGAGCGACATATCGTGCTCGACCAGCAGGACCGTAATGCCCATATCCCTGATTTTAGTAATCAGCCTGCCGATCTCGGCCGTTTCGTAGATATTGAGCCCGGCCGCCGGTTCATCGAGGAGGAGGAGGGTCGGCTCCAAGGCCAGGGCCCTGGCCAGTTCGACGGCGCGCTGCTGACCAAAGGCCAGGCTTGTTGCCTCGGTATCGGCATGGTCGGCAATGCCGAGGAGATCGAGGAGTTCCAGCGATTTCTTACGGATCCCCCGCTCTTCGCTCCGCGCCCAGGGCAGACGGAACATGGAGGCGAGAAAACCGGCCCTGGTCTGCACATGCCGGCCGACCATGACATTCTCCAGGGCCGTCATACCGGCAAACATCTTGATATTCTGGAATGTCCTGGCAATTCCCAAGCGGGCCACCTGATACGGCCGCAGGCCCTGAATGGCATGGCCCCGGAAGCAAATCTGACCTGATGATACCGCCAGCGTCCCGGAAATCAGGTTGAAGAGCGTGGTCTTGCCCGCCCCGTTCGGGCCGATCACTGCCTTGATCGAGCCCTCTTGCAGGGCAAAGGAGACATTGTCCACCGCCTGCAGGCCGCCGAATGTTTTACTGAGCCGATCCACCCGCAACAAGGCCATCTTCTATGCCTCCTCCGCCGGTCTTTTCCGCAAGAACGCCATAAGCCGCTGGCGAAGATGCCCGAGGTTCAGGCTCAGGATACCATTCGGGGCAAAGAGCATGATGAGGATCAGAATCAGGCCGAACACCGCATCGTCATAGGAGCCGAAAAGTCCGCGCAAGGACAGGAAATTGAGGATCACCCCCATGGCCAGGGCACCCCAGAGGTTGGCCATGCCGCCCACGGCCACGATGGCGACATAGCGCACCGATTTCATGACGCTCGCCTCGGACGGCCCGATGCCACCGTTATAATGGGTGAGCAGGACTCCCGCCAGGGCCGCGAAGATGGCCGAGAGGACAAAGGTATAGAGCTTGAAGCGGGCCGTATCCACGCCCATGGAATCGGCAGCCTCGGATGAGCTGTGGATCGCCCTCAGCGCCCTGCCGACTCGTGAATCAATGAGATGGCGCAGGAGCAGCATGCCGATGAGGAGCACACCCCAGGCGATATAGTAGTTCTGGGCCCGGTCCTGGAAGTCGCCGCTGACCGTGAGCCCCGGCAGCAGGGTGAAGCCGGGGACGCCGGAGATGCCGTCGGCCTCGCCGAAATAGGCACTTGCCAGGACCACCCGGAAGATGATGATGCCAAAGCCCAAGGTCGCCATCGCCAGGTAATGGCCTTTGAGTTTTAAGACCGGGATACCGATGACAAAGGCGATGAGCGTTGCCGTGAGAATGGCGGCGATACAGGCGGCCCAGGGCGCCACCACCAGGAGCGCCTCGCCGTAGACATCCTGACTGGCCAGGAGAACTCCGGCGGAATCAAGGAGTTTTACCAGCCCGTTATCCTGATAGGGCACGAGATTGCGGGTGGTCAGGGCCGCCGAGAGATAGCCGCCGATAGCGAAAAAACCGGCATGCCCAAGGGAAATCTGGCCGGCATAGCCCATGACGACACAGAGACCGATGATCAACAGGGCATAATAGGCCGACATGGTCAACTGGGTCAGATAGAATACGCTGTCTGCCCAGGTGGTCAGCAACTGGATCAGAATGATGAGCGCCACGAGCGGCAGAAGCATCAGGGTATTGCGCATGGTCTCTAAAACTCCTTCAGGCCGGCTGCCGTGCTTGACCCGAAAAGCCCATGCGGTCTGACAAAAAGGATGACCAGCAGTATGGCGATGGCGATGGCATCCTGAAAGGCCAGGGGCACCACGGATACCGAAAAGGCCTCTATCACGCCGAGGAGAAGGCCCGCCGCCACCGCCCCCGGTGAATTGCCGAGTCCCCCGAGAATGGCCACCGTAAAGCCCTTGATGGCCAGACCGGTACCGATATCATACTGGGTATAGGTGATCGGTGACATCACCGCCCCGGCCAGGGCGCCGATGCCGGCACTCAGGACAAAGGAAAACGTCACCATATTCTTGGTATCAATGCCGCAGAGGATGGCGGCTGTGCGGTTGGCGGCACAGGCCCGCATCTCTCGACCCACCGAGGTTGTCTTGAAGAAGAGACTGAGGAAAACGACCATCAGGCCGCAGGTCGCGATCACCAGGAGGACCTGGGGTGAGATCCTGGCCCCCAATACCGGGATGCTGGTGATCTCATTGCCGATAAAATAGGGCAGCGCCCGGACATTATCGCCCCAGATATGCAGGGCAGCTTCGCGGATGAGGATGGAGAGGCCGATGGTGATGATGATCATCCGCAGGACGCCGGGATTTTTCAGCCAGCGGATAAAGACAATTTCAATGACCGCCCCGATACACATGGTCAGACCGACCGCCAGGGCAATGGCCAGGGGCAGGGGCAGGAAATTGAGCAGGATGATGGACAGCATGCCGCCCAGCATGACGAACTCTCCCTGGGCAAAATTGATGATGCCGGTGGTGTTATAGATGATATTGAAGCCGATGGCGACAATGGCATAGATGCTGCCGTAGGTGATGCCGGCCGCCAGATACTGAATAAAAAGCTCGAGTGTCATAAAAAAATGCGGCAGAGAGGGCGGGAAGCTCCAACAAAAAAGGCCGGGACCGCCAAGCGCCCCGGCCCCGATACCAGCCTTTATTTCCCCTTGTAGGGCACGAATTTGCCATCCTTGACGGTCATCATCTCAAAGGCATCTATGGTCAGACCATTGTGATCGGTAGCGGAAAAATTATAGACGCCGCCGGTTCCCGGCAGGTTTTTAAGATTCTCGATGGCCGCACGGATCTTAGCCTTATCCAGACCGGCGACCTCAATGGCCTTCGTCAGGATCAGAAAGGCATCATAGCCATGACCTCCGAAGGTGGAGGCGGTCTCTTTGTATTTACTCTCGTAATCCTTGATATATTTGACGAGAAGGGCCTTCTGCGGATGGCCGTCCGGCAGGAGATCGGCCATCAGCAGGCGACCGGCCGGGAAGATGACCCCCTCGGCTGCCGCACCGGCGGCCTGGACATACTTGATATTACCAAAGCCATGGCTCTGGAAGATCGGCACCTTCCAGCCGGCCTGGCGGATATTCTTGACAACGATGGCCTGGGCCGGGACGATGGACCAGTTGACAACACCCTGCACGGCGGCATTGGCCTTGATCTTGGCCACCACGGCGGACAGATCGGTTGCCTTGGCATCGTAGACCTCAGCCTCAACCACCTCGATCTTGAACTCGGGGGCGATTTTCAGCAGTTGCTCCTTGCCGGCCTTGCCGAAACCGGAGTTGTCGACCAGTACGGCGATCTTGGCAATGCCCAGCTTGTTCATCTCCATGAAGATCTTCTTGGCGGCGAAGGAATCGTTCTGGGGCGTCTTGAAGACCCAGGAGGCGACCGGGTTAACGATCACTTCGGCGGCGGCGCAGGAGATCAGCGGCGTCTTGGCGTCTTCAAAGATCTTTTTCAGGCTCATGGTCTCGCCTGAGCTCGACGGTCCCACGACCGCCAGGACCTGCTCCTCTTCCAGCAGCTGTTTGGCAAAGGAGATAGCCTTTTCCGGGTTGCCGGCCGTATCCTTGACGAGCAATTCAATTTTGTTGCCGTTGATACCGCCCTTGGCATTGGCCTCTTCAACCAGCATCTCCAGGGTACGGGCCTCCGGGCCGCCGAGAAACGAGGCGGGACCGGTAACGGCCAAAACAGCGCCCAGCTTTATGGTCTCGGCCCGGGCCGACACGGACATCAACAGACAGGCGGCTGCCGCCGCACACAGACTCTTGCGCATCAATCCTTTCATGTACTCTCCTCCGTGTTGTGATAGTGCTCAGCAGAATTGCAGGTTCGTGTTGCCGGCAGCCCCAAAGTCAGATCACAGGGCATTTTCTGTATCTTCTCTTCAGTATTACCTGCTGACAACGGTCAGTTATCCTGAAATACCTACCATGATCTCGAGCCCTTGGAAAGAGCTATAATGCGCAGATCTGTTCACCGCTGAGGATGGTAAAACCGCCCTTCTGCAGGGAATCGATGGCCTTGTCCATCTCCTCAAAGCGAAAAATCAGTACGGCATTCTCCCCCGTTTTATTGACAAAGGCGTACATATATTCGACGTTCAGACCGGCCGCTTCGATGGCTTTCAAGACCGCCGCCAGGCCACCGGTACGATCGGCCACCTCGACTGCCAGGACATTGGTCTTGCCCACCGTAAAACCGTTCTCCTTCAGCACCGTTTTGGCCAACTCCACCTTGTCGACGATCAGTCTCAGAATCCCGAAATCGGCCGTATCGGCCACGGCAAGGGCCCTGATATTGACACCGTTGTCGGCCAGGACCGAGGTGATCTCGGCCAAGCGCCCGGATTTATTTTCCAGAAATACCGCCAGTTGTTCTACGCGCATAGTCGTCTCCCGCACTCAGATTTTACGATTATCGATCACCCGCTGGGCCTTGCCCTCACTGCGCTGAATCGTCTTCGGTTCCACCAATTTTACCGAGCAGGTGACGCCCAGCAGATCCTTGATATCGAGCTGTATTCTCTTGGCCAGGTTCTCAAGGACCCGGACCTCATCCGAGAAAATTTCCTCACTCACCTCCACCCGCACCTGCATGGTATCGAGGTTGCCCTCCCGTTCGACCACGATCTGGTAGTGGGGCTCGACACCCTCGATGCCCACCAGGACATGCTCGATCTGGGACGGGAAGACATTGACGCCGCGGATGATCAGCATGTCGTCGGTGCGACCGGTCACCTTCTCCATGCGCACCAGGGTTCGGCCACAGGAGCAGGGCTCGTAGAATAGCCGGGAGATATCCTTGGTGCGGTAGCGGATGACCGGGAAGGCTTCTTTGGTAAGGGTGGTGAAGACCAGTTCACCTTTTTCGCCCGGCGGCAGGACCTCGCCGGTCTCGGGATCGATGATCTCGGGCAGGAAATGGTCCTCGAAGATATGCATGCCGCCCCTGGTCCGCAGACATTCCATGGCCACTCCCGGCCCGATCACCTCGGAGAGCCCGTAGATATCCACCGCCTTGATGTTGAGTTTTTTCTCCACCTCCTCGCGCATGTTCTCGCTCCAGGGCTCGGCTCCAAAGATCCCGACCCTGAGAGAAAGGCTGGCCGGATCGACGCTCATCGCATCCATGGTTTCGGCCAGGTTGAGGGCATAGGAGGGGGTGGAGAGCAGCACGGTCGAGCCGAAATCCTGCATGATGGTGATCTGGCGTTTGGTATTGCCGCCGGACACCGGTATGACCGTAGCTCCGAGGCATTCGGCGCCATAGTGGGCACCCAGGCCGCCGGTGAAGAGACCGTAGCCGTAGGCATTGTGGACCATATCCCCCCGATGGACGCCGGCACAGGTCAGGGCCCGGGCCATGAGGCCGGCCCAGGTGTCGATATCTTTTTTGGTGTAACCGACGACGGTTGGCTTGCCGGTGGTGCCCGACGAGGCATGGACCCGTACCACGTCTTCCATCGGCACGGTAAAGAGGCCAAAGGGGTAGTTATCGCGCAGATCGTCCTTATAGGTGAACGGCAGTTTCTGCAGATCGGCCAGGGTCCGGATATCCTCGGGCCTGATTCCGGCGGCCTCCATCTTGCGGCGATAGGGTTCAACCGTTTCGTAGACCCGCGCCACCAGACGCCTCAGACGTCGGAGCTGGATGGATTCGAGCCCTGCGCGGGGCAGGGTCTCCATCTCTTCTTCCCAGTATAATGTCGTCATCGCCGTTCACACCTCCTTGGCACCGGCCTTTCTGCCGGCCTGGAACGCTTTCAGGTTCACCTCACGAAATCTCTCGGGCACGCGGAGAGCGATCACCTCTTCGTAGATCTCTGCCGCAATCGGCAGAAAGACCGACAAGGCTCCGACCATGACCACGTTGGCCGTGCGCCCCTCGCCCACCTCACGGGCGATATCAAAGGCGTCGACGGAAACCACCCTTATACCTCGTTCGCTGAGATGATCGAGAATCCTCTCCGGATAAGCAGTCTGGCCGGTGGCTACGGCCGGCGGCAGGATCCGCTGGGTATTGACGATCACCGTGCTGCCCTTGTGCAGCATGGCGATGTAGCGCACCGCCTCCATCATCTCGAAGGCCACCTGGATATCGGCACAGCCCGGTTCGATCAGCGGCGACCAGACCTTTGTGCCGTAGCGCAGCTGGGCGGTGACTGAGCCGCCGCGCTGGGCCATGCCGTGCACCTCGCTCTTCTTGGCATCGTAACCGGCCTGCAGCAGACTGTAGGCCGTTATCTCACTGGCCAGAAGAATACCCTGACCGCCAACCCCCGAAAAGAGGATATTTCCCGTCGACTCCATGCCCTATTCCTCCTTCCTGGTGATCGCGTTGAACTTGCACAGGGACCCACACTGGCCGCAATCGTTGCAGATGATCTCATCGATTTTCGACACACCCTTCTGGGTCTTCTTGAAGCCCCGTCTCTCCGCCTCTCCTTCTTCAAAGGTGGTCCAGCTGATGGCCGGGCAGCCCAGGCGGATGCAGGCCATACAGCCCAGACAGTTGTCCTGATCGGTGAAATAGGACACGGGCCTGCGCAGTTTCATCTCCGGCAGGAGGACGCAGGGCGCCCGCGAGATGACGACCGAGGCCTCGGTGAGCTCCACCGCCTCTTTCAGGATCCGGCGGGTCTCCACCACTTCATGGGGATTGACCACGAAGACATGCTTGACGCCGACCGCCCGGCACAGGGCCTCAAGATCGAGGCTGTGAGCAGGTTCGCCCTTGATCGTCATACCGGAGGCGGGGTTCTGCTGCTGGCCGGTCATGGCGGTGATCCGGTTGTCGAGGATGATCAGCGTCGAGGCGGAATTGTTATAGACCGTGTTGATCAGTCCGGTGATGCCGGAATGGACAAAGGTTGAATCGCCGATGACCGAGACGATCTTATTATGGGCGCCGTCCCCGAGGGCCTTGGCCATGCCGTGGGCGATGGGTACCGAGGCCCCCATGCAGACACAGGCGTCCATGGCCGAGAGCGGCGGCAGAAAACCGAGGGTATAACAGCCGATATCGCCGGAGACAAAGACCTTCATCCGTGAGAGGTTGAAGAAGATGCCCCGGTGCGGACAGCCGGCGCACATATTCGGTGGCCGTGGCGGCAGCTCAACCGGCAGGAAAAGTTCCTTGGCCGAGCCCGGTTCGATGGCGTTGCGGACAATGGCCGTATTCAGCTCGCCGATATTGGGAATGAGATCCTTGCCGTGACAGAGAATGCCCATGGCCTTGATATGGGTTTCGAGAAAGGGATCGAGTTCTTCGACAATATACAGTTCCTCGACCGAGGCCGCAAAGGCCCGGATCATCTGTTCGGGCAGCGGCCAGCACATACCGAGCTTGAGGACCGTGGCCTCCGGGAAGGCCTCTTTGATGTAGAGATAGGAGACACCGGCGCTGATAAAACCCCGTTTCGTGTCACCGGCCTCGATCCTGTTAAAGGAGGCGGTCTCCACCAACTCCCGGCATTTGGCCATCCGCTCTTCCACCACCTCGCGGCGCTTTCGGGCAATACTCGGCAGCATCACCAGTTTGGAGGGCACCTTGGAGATGCCGCAGCTGGCATGGGAGGTCATCATCTCGCCACGGGCAACCACCCCCTTGACATGGGCGACCCGAGTGGTGATCCGCAGCATGACCGGGGTATCGAGCTCTTCGCTCATCTCAAAGGCCGTCTTCACCATCTCCTTGGCCTCCATCGGATCGGAGGGCTCGAACATCGGCAGCTTGGCGGCAAAGGCGTAGTTGCGGTTATCCTGCTCGTTCTGGGATGAGTGCATCTCGGGATCATCGGCGCTCACCAGGACCAGCCCGCCACAGACCCCGGTATAGGAGGCGGTGAAGAGCGGATCGGCGGCAACGTTGACCCCGACGTGTTTCATGGTAGCCAGGGCCCTGACCCCGGCAAAGGAGGCGCCGATAGCCACTTCAAGACCGACCTTTTCGTTGGGGGCCCACTCGGTATAGACGCCCTCGTAGGTGGAGAGATTCTCCATGATCTCGGTGGAAGGTGTGCCGGGGTAGCCCGAGGCCACCTTCACCCCCGCCTCAAAGGCACCGAGGGCAATGGCCTCGTTGCCGGACATCCAGAGTGCGTTGTCGCTCTTGTTCGTCACAGTATCTCCTGATCGCAGCATTGGGCGCCCAACGGGACGCACGGGAAAACCGCCGTACCGGGGAAGTACGGCTGCACACGGTGAAATAACAGAGCAAGTTACTCTGAAACTCTCACCTGAGGCAAGCCTTTTTTACCCCCACCGGGGGGATGGTGCAGTCCCGGCAGGCCAGGAAAAAAAGCAGGGTCATCTTTTCCCGAGGGTCTGCAATATAACAGAGTGCAATCACCCGACTTATGATATATTCAGGTCAAGATTACAGCAGTTCACACGAGAGCTGAAAACACATTCACAAGGAGATAACCTATGTATATCGGCAGAATCATGCACACCGACCTGATCACGGTCAGTCCGGAAACATCCCTGGCAGACGCCCGGGATCTCGTCGAGGAAAAGAAGATCGATCACCTTCTGGTGGTGGATAAGCACAAGAAACTGGTGGGAATTGTCTCCGACCGCGATCTCAAGCAGAATTGGGCCTCGCCGGCCACCTCGCTGAGCGTCCATGAATTGACCTACCTGCTGCAGAAGGTCCTGGTCAAAATGATCATGACCAAGGCCGTGCTCACCGTCTCGCCGGGCACCACCATCGAGCGGGCCGCCTATATCATGCAGACCCAGGACATCAGCTCGCTGCCGGTCATGGAAGGGGAGGACTTAGTGGGCATCGTCACCAGCACCGACGTCATGGCCGTGCTGCTCGAGGCCATCGGTATCAGCGAGGACAGCGTCCGTCTCGGTGTCTTCGTGCGCGACAGTATCGGCGCACTCGCCGAGGTCTCGGGGCTGCTCAAGCAAGAGGGGATCAATATCCAGAGTCTGTTCTGCTGGCCGGAAAAGAACCATCCCGGCGTCACCCAACTGGTCATGCGGGTGGCGGCAACTGAGGGAGAAAAGGCCATCAAGGTCCTGACGGGTGGCGGCTTCAAGGTCAAGACCCGTTACGAGAAGGATATCGTGCCCTTCCTGCCGACAGCGAAATAGACCTCCTGTCTTGGCTCAGAAATGTGAACAACAAGAGATCAGGAGTTATGTAGTGGCTCTTTCGCTCAACAAACCAAAGCTCGACAACCTCGCCGGCGACATCTGGAAATCCGCCGAACGCCTGCGCGGCAAGTTCAAGGCCTACGAATACCAGGGCGTCATCCTGCCGGTCATCGTCATCCGGCGGCTGGAGTGCGTGCTTTTGGCCTGGCGCGAGGCCAAAAGCGCCGAGGTTTTGGCCAGGCGGCCCAAGCTCAGCGAGACGGAACTCGCCCAACTGGTTAAGGAACTCGAACTGAATCGCCAGCAGTCGCCCTTCTCGAACACGACCACCTGGACGCTGCGCCGGGTCTATGAGGAAGATCACACCCTGCTGGAGGCCAATTTCCGCGCCTATATCAACGGTTTTTCGAAAAACGTTGACGACATCATCGAGCACTTTAACTACCGCAATACCATCACCATGGTGGTGAAGAACAACCGCCTCGCCCCGATCCTCAGTCAATACAAGGATCTGGAGCTTGGCCCGGAGCAGCTCTCGGGTCTGGAGATGGGCTATATCTACGAGGAACTGCTGCGGCGCTTCTCGGAACAAAGCGGC